>JAIEPK010000389.1 GCA_019749875.1 Candidatus Binatia bacterium
GGTGCGCGCGCACGCGCAGCGCGCCTCCGTTGCGGCGACGCAACTCGCAGCCACGCTCGGTCGCCTCAAGGGGGACACCTGAGCACGCGCATCTACGTCATCCCCGACACGCAGATCCGTCCCGGCGACGTCACCGACCACCTCGACTGGATCGCGCAGGACATCGTCCGGCGGAAGCCCGACTGGCTTTGCGTGATGGGTGACTGGTTCGACCTCCCCTCGCTCAGTAGCCACGACCCGCCGGGATCGCTCGCCAAGGAGGACGCGCGCCTGCTCGCCGACCTCGAGGCCGGGCGCGCCGGCTTCAAGCAGCTCGTCGGCCCGATCGACGCCGAGCTCGAGCGCATCGCGCGCCGGCGGATCAAGCGCTGGCACCTGCGACGCGAGTTCTTCGAGGGCAACCACGAGTGGCGCGCGCACCGGCTCTTCGCGGCCGACCCGCGCCTCGAGGGCGTCGTCGGCACGCACCTATGCGACGTCGAGAACTTCGGCTTCCGGCGTCACAAGTTCCTCGAGCCGTTCGCGATCGAGGGCGTGCACTTCGCGCACTACTGGCAGAACGCGCTCTCGTCGCGCCCGATCGGCGGCACCATCGACAACCGGCTCAACAAGCTCTGCTGCTCGTTCGTCTGCGGCCACGAGCAGGGGCTCAAGTATGGCAACAGGCCGCTTCCGATGGGGCGGACCATCCACGGCATCGTCGCCGGCAGCTGCTACCTCGGCACCGAGGAGTACCGCGGCCCGCAGGCGCGCAACGAGTGGCGCGGCGTCGTCGTGCTCAACGACGTGCGCGATGGCGACTTCGAGCCGATGCCGCTCACGCTGCGCTACCTCTGCGAGGAGTACACCGGAGAGGCGCTGCCCGCGTACCTCCGCAAGCGCTATCCCGACCGGGACTGGTCGCACCTTGACTGAGCCGCGGTGCGGCGACTGCCGCTTCTTCGCGCCGTTCCGGGGGCCGCGTGTCGTCGGCGAGCCCCTCACGGGCGACTGCCGGCGGCACCCGCCCGTCAACGAGGAGGACGATGGCGGCGGTGTCGTCGCCGTCTTCACGACCGTGCCGGCGGCGCTGTGGTGCGGCGAGTTTCGGGCTCGCCCTACTTAAGCGCCTCGCAGGCGAGGCACGCGAGCGGCTTGTCGTGCTTCGCCTGAATGACGTCGCGCGCCTCGACCGCGTCGTTGGCAGCCTGCAGCATCGCGCGCGCCGTGCCGCGCGCTTCGTCGCGCAGCTCCTCCGCGCGGCGGCGGTCCTCCATGGTCCAGTTCTGGCCGCCCTTCTCGTTGAGCGCCTTCAGCTCAGCCGACTTTGCCGACGCCGAGCTGTAGAGCTGCGTCGCGCGGTCGCACAGGGTCTTGAAGTAGCGGCACTCGGCCTTCTCGCCCTGGAGTGCCGCGGCGGTGCCGCCGGCGTCGGCGAGGGCAGTGGCGGGCAGGAGCAGGACAGCGGTTGCGACAATGAGGCTGCGCATGGGGCCGTCAGGTATGCGCGCTGCGGGGCTTCGTCAAGGCCGATCGGCCCAATCCGAGTGCTGGGGTTGCCAGCACCGGACGGGGCCCCTGTGCGAGCCCAGACGCTCGCCTAGACGCCGCTTGGCAGATAGAGGCGGGACGCGCCCTCCCCCGGGGGCTTTTCCGCGAGCTCTACGCCGAGGCGTTTCACGAGCGCGATCGCGTGATCCTGGTCCGGCTCCGCGACGCCAGCCGCGAGCGCCAGCACGACGCCGAGCGCGCGCTGTGTCTGCCGGAGCTCGAGCGCCAGCGCGTTCTGGCTGCGGATCAACGCCGTCACCTTCGTGTCGATCACCTCGAGCGGGTGCACGACCCGCCCGTCAGCCGTCTGTAGCGTGGCGTCGCCGATCGCGCGCGCCATCCGTCGCCTCTCTGCCCTCTGCGCCATCCCCACACCTCCCATGCGCCACGAAAAAGCGCCGCGCGTGCAGAAGCACGGCGGCGCTGGCATCGGCAAGGCGCTCTGGTCAGTGGCGCGGGCGTTTCTTCTTCGTCACGAGGGACTCGTCGTCCCACGAGTAGCTCCCGCAGCCCCGCTCGTTCGGCGGGCACCGCTCGGGACGGTATTGCGACGTCGTCACCCAGCTGATGCCGCACTGCTTGCAGGTGTAGGTGACCGGCTTGCCCTTCGGATTCGGCCGCGTCATCACCGCGTGGATGCGCTGCCGCGAGACCTTCAGATCCTCCGCGATCTCGCGCAGGCTCTCACCCGCCTTCCTGCGACGAACGATCTCGGCCTCGGTCTCCGGCTCCAGTAGACGCTTGTGCGACACGGCGGGCATGTAGATTTTTCTCCTCTTGGGATCAACAGTAGCCGACACAGACCGAAAGCGGTCCGTTCTCAGGTGAACGCGGCGAGCACCGACAAGAGAAGGATCGCCGCCGCTTGGATCGCAGCTCGCCTCATTTCGCGTCGCATTGTTACCCTCACTGTTACTCTTTACGCATCGAGCAGCCAGACGTCAACAGTAAGTGTACCGCGGCTACTCGGTGGGGGTCAGGAAGAACCGCTTCGGCCCCTGGCAGGCGAACAGCTCACCGGGACCGTTGGCGTCGTCATCGCAGGCCGCATAGATCACCACGCCGCCCTCCAGCTCGAGGACGACAGCAGCCTCACTCGCGAGCCAACCCTCGCGCTCGGCCTCCTCGGCCGTCATGTGCCGAACGCGCGCGATGCGCTGTCCGGTCACGTCGAGATGGTGAGGCTTCCTTCGTTCCGCCATACTACTCCCCCATCATGCGGCCTCGCCAACCGCGGCCGCCACGAGACTATCGTCAAGCTGCCTTCGGTACTTGCGTACGAGCCTGCGCCCGAGAGCGGCTTGGCGCTTCGTGAGACGCATCGCCTTCGCCAGCGACTTTCCGATACCGACGTCGAGCTTCGAGAACCCCATGCCGTCGATCGACCGCGCGCCGTCGCAGTACGCAGCCAGCTGACGCAGGCCGGCATGCACCGCGGAAACCTGCTCGTCGGTGATCGACGCCGCCTCGGTCGCGAGCTTGTCGGGGCCGACGCCCTCGGTGGCTGCGACGTGCCGTCGGGAATCGGGTCGCGGCTCCACCTTCACGTCGAGCGCGCGGTCGATGATCTCCTGCTTCGCGATCAGGCGCTTCGCCATGGTCGCGTCGAGCGAGCCCTCGAGGACGAGGTGCTGCACCAGGACCGAGTTCTCCTGGCCCATGCGGTGTGTCCGATCCTCCGCCTGGCTCACGTTCGCCGGCACCCAGTCGAGCTCCGCGAAGATCACGTGCGCGCTGGCCGTCAGGGTCAAGCCAACGCCGGCCGCCATGATGCCGCCGACGAACACCTTGACGGACGGGTCGGTCTGGAACGCATCCACCGCGGCCTGGCGCTTCTCGAGGGAGTCTCGCCCATCGAGCTTCACCGCGAGAGGCGAGCGCGCAGGTTGGCGGTCAGCATCTCCAGCTCGGCCAGTGTGGCGTTGTGCTTGATCGCATTCGCCCGCCAGCTCACCACCCGCGTAGCGGCGCGCGGCGCGGAGCTTCACCGCTCCGGGACTTCCACGTCCCGCCAGTCGATCGTGAACTCGACCCCGGCCTTCTTCGCTCGGCTCCGAGCGATGTTGCAGAGGAGGTAGATTCGATCCTTGGAGCGGCCGTGCTTCGTCGTCTGCGGCCGACAGCGCAGACAGCCCGTCGAGGCACCGCGTAGGAGGCTCGACGCCTGAACCGCCTTTTCCGTTCCGCACCGGCATCGACAAAGCCACCGGCGAGCGTTGCTGTTCAGCTTCTCGGCCTCTCCGAGCACTTCCCATTTCCCGAAAGTCCCTGTCGCGGGGCGCCTTGCCATTGAGTCCCTCCATGATCGCGTCAATCACGTCGAGATGATGCGCAAAAACCACTGTCTTCTGGCCGTTCTCGATGGCGTCGAGTACAAACTCTATGACCTTCGGCACCTTCGCCATCGCGGTGTCGTGCTGCGCGCGCCCCATCTCCTCGAACGCGTAGCGGCGCGCGGCGCGGAGCTTCTCGACGGCGTGCTTGTAGACCTCGGGGTCCTCGCTGGCCTTCGCGAGTTCGGCCTCCACCTCGAGGCGCTCGATCTCGTCTTCGTGGCGTCGCCATGCGTCCATCTCGCGGTCAACAATCGACTTTGCGCCGTTCGCTGGGATCTCGACCACCTGCCGTCGTTTCGGCGGGAGCTCCGTCAGCACCTCACTCTTCAGGCGCCGCACCATGATGGAAGAACGGAGCCGATCCTGCAACTCGCCCAAATTTGATGCGCCGCTGAAGTCCCACGCGAGCCGGCCGCGACCGATACTCTGCTGCCGGGCGGCGCAGTACCTCATGGCGAACGAGAACTTCGACTTCCAGGTCTCTGGATCGAGCCAGTGAAGGATCGGAAAGACCTCGATCGGCCGGTTGGGGATGGGCGTGCCGGTGAGCGCCACGCGCCGGTGGCTCGGGATCGGGTCGAGCTTGCGCTCCACCTTCGAGCCGTCCGCCTGCTTCTCCTTCAGCTTCCCGCCGTAGACGTTCACGCTGCGGATCGTCGTCTCGTTCTTGAGGTAGTGCGCCTCGTCCACGATCAGGAGGTCCCACGTGATCGCGCGCAGCTCGTCGTGGAAGTTGCCGAGGATGTCGTAGTTGATGACCACGACGTCCGTGCCCGGCCACGGCTTCTTCGAGTCGACGATGCCGACGGTGAGCGGCCGGACCAGCCACTTCTCCATCTCGCGCTTCCAGTTGAGGCGCAGGCTGGCGGGGCAGATCACGAGGACGCGCTTGACGGCGGGGTCGCAGTTGACCACGCCGATTCCTTGGATCGTGTTGTGCGTCACGACGAAGTCGTCGGTCACGTAGAGCTGGTCCGGCGCGTCGACCTTGATGCACTTCATCTGCTTTCGCCCGACCAGCTCGACGGAGCGGAACGCGCGACACGGGCCGTACTTCTCGCGAGGCTTCCAGCGGTCAGCCTTGCGCGGAAGCCAGAACGGGCAGGCGTTCGCCGGCATGGCGATCGTAAGCCGGATGCTCGGCTTGCCAGAGACTTTCTCGCCGGCTCGATTCTTATAGCTCGGGCTGCGCTCGGCGCGCCGCACCGTTCCTCCGAGCGAACGCACGAGGAACGTCACGTCATCAGCCAGCCGCGGCGAGGTCGTGTCGAACTCCACGACACCATCGAGGCGCGCGCACCCGTCCGCGTCCATCAAGCCTCGGAGCATCTCCAACCGCCACTGCGGGGTCGCGAGTAGATAGCTGTCGGGGACAAACTTGAATTCCGAACGAACGTTCAGGCGCAGCGCGCGGATCGCGCCCATCAGCGGATTCGCCGCCCACCGTGTTCCCGCGCCAGTGATGTTGTGGTCACACCGGCTGCCGGGGATCGGCTTGATGGTCAAGCCCGCCGGGAGGAGGCGCGCCACGCGCTCGACGATCTCCGGGTCGGCCGATGACAAGCGCGCGGACGAGGCCGTGAGCCCGCCGTCGCCAATCAGGACACCGAGCAGCCAGGGGTTGATCGGTGGCACCGCACCAGCCGGGCGAAACATCACCGGCTGAACGAGCGGGATGAAGTGCACACTGTTGCCGTTCTCGTCCCGAAGGCTCTCGCGGATCTCGCCGAGTGTCTTGACGGTCGCGTGCCCGCCGGCCCATCGCTCGCGCGCGATGGACACCTCCCAGAGATGCTCGTCGCAGCACTCGGTCGTCGCGCCGTCGGAGAACGTGACGCGGTAGGCGTTGCGATCACCCTGCGGGAACACGCCGATCACGCGCGTCGGGAGTCCGTTCGATCCAATCACGAGGTCGCCGACCGCGATGTCGCCCATGCGGCGCCAGCCGGTCGGTGTCAGGACCTTAGCGTCGAGCGGCTGCGCCTTGCCGAGCCCCATGTCGTCGCCGATCAGCGACGCCGGCTTCGACATCGCGTAAGCGATGCCAGCCCGCTGGTAGCCCTTGTAGGCGAGGCCCTCCGGTGCCGGGATGTCGATCGCAGCGTCGATCGCGCGCGAGGCGACGATCGCCTGCTGCTTCTCGGCCTCGCGGGCCGCGAGCTCGGCCGCGGCCTTCTCGGGGTCGATGCTCGCGATGCGCTCGGCCTTCGCGGGGTCGTCGGTGAACCAGCACTTTCGCGCTGGGTTCCACCGGAAGCCCGCCGACTTCGGGATCAGGCGTTGATCGTAGGAGCAGCGCGCGATCCAGATCTTGCCCTCCTGCACCACCTCGACCATCACGGCAGCACCTGCCGGGTCGCGGGGTTGGTCGTCGTGTCGATCATTGCTGCTCATCCTCCCTTACCATTACTGTTGACTATGCGGATCGCAAGGGGCGCGCGAGCTGGCTAGTCTCGAGCGTCCCGCCCCGTGCGCCAGCCGCCCTTGTCGTAGATGTCGACGCGGGTCGCGCCGCGCGCTCGATACTCGCGCTGATTGACGCGGCTCCACGATGCCGCCCACTGCTGGTCCGCACCGTCCACGGACCACACCGCGTAGAGCTTGCCCGTTTCGCGCGCGCGGCGCCTGGCGTACTCCGTCGGGGTGCTCATCCGGGGCGTGCTGTCAGCATTCATTGCCATGCCTTACTATTACTGTTTACAGCGGGCGTAAGCAAGTGATTTCACGAACGAAAAGCGTCACGCCGAAAAAAAGTCGCGACGTCGCGACCGAACTACGCCGGCTCATCGCCCCGCTTCTCGCACTCCGGGTCCGGCACGAACGCGCGACACCAGCAGCCGAGCACGAGGCAGGCGAACTGCTCGTCGACGTGCTCGTCCTCGTGGTGCCCGCACGCGCAGTACGGGATGCCGCCCAGGAAGCTCAGCACTCAGACCTCTGTGGCGACCAGCTCGTCGCCGTTCTGATGACCACCGTCTCCGTCGACCAGCCGGATCTCGGCAGCGATGCGGTTGTGCCGCAGCCGACCGTCGGGCCGGAGGGGCTTCGTCTCGCGCCGCCGCTCGCGCTCGCGCTCGAGCGAACGCTGGTAGCACCGCTCGCACATCCCGCAGCGGCTCATAGGCGCCGCGCACTCCCGGCACAGGCCGAGGGCTTGGCGCCGATGCGCGTACGCGGTGCGCGGACTCATGATGGGAAATCCTCCGGGTCGAGCGACTCCCCCGGCAGCAACACGGACTCGGCCGCGGCGCGCGTGAGGTGCCAGTGCTGGTCGCCCCGCAACGTGACGAGCCCCGCGGCGTGCATGTCGCACAGGGTGCCGTAGGTGTCGGTCTCGGGTCCGGCGCAGTACGTGCCCAGCTGGTCGGCGAGCCCACCGGCCTTCGCGGTGTGGTGCTGCGCGAGGTCGCGTGTCGACCGACTGCCGCGCGGCGCGACGATCGCGCCGGTCTCCAGGGCGAGCCCGAGGATCTCGCGCGGGTCGCGCTCGAACGCGTGGCCGCCGAGCTTGCGGTTCCACTTCCCGCCGGCGGCCTTCAGGACCTTGTCGACGGCGACGTAGAGCTTCCGGTCAAGCTGCTGAGGTAGGACGAGGAGCGTGTCCGTGATGGTGCTCGCACGCAGCACCTGCTCGACGTCAGGGGTGATGTTCGTCGCGTAGGTGCTCATGCCGGCACCGCCTCCCCTGCCGGGGCTGGCGTCAGGCGCTCGTGCGTGTCCGGGTCGACGCCCATGGCGCGCAGCGCGCGGTTGTAGGCGTCGAGGTAGGCGCGCACGGCCTTCAGGTCCCCCTCGCAGACCGACCCGTCGGGGAGGACACCGACGACCGGCACGCCGTCGATCGTCGACGGGACGTCGTGGTGCTCGCCGTCGACAGCAGCGAACAGCGCGTCGCCGTACTCGCACCCGCTACCGTGCCCGCCCACGAACGGCACACCGCCCTTCGCGAGCGACTCGCGCTCGCACGCGAGCCCGTAGTTGGCATCGAAGTCCTCGAGCCGCACGAGGCCGTTCGGCTGCTCCTCGACTTCGTCGGCCTGGCTCGTGCCGTCCCAGAGGGCGTCGGACACCTTCTCGACGTCCTCCGGTCGGCACTCGATCCACAGAAAGGTTCGGTCTCCCATCGCTCACACCTCACTTACGGTTGCTATTGACGTCGCGGACGCGCGGGCGTCAGACGTACTCGATCTCGATGCCCTCCGGGACGTCCTCGACGTGGCCGCACTCCCGGCAGTAGAGCCGGTAGGCGCTGTCGCCGTCGTCGAGGTCGTTGCTGTCGAACAGGGCGACGCGCGGGAAGTCCGCCGCGGTCGTCGTGATGTCCCAGTAGCGCCCGACGCTCTCGACCATCTGCAGCGTTCCGGGGTGCGCGTTGCCGCACTCCGTGCACTCCAGCTTCATCGCGGTCACCTCCACTCGATGCGTTCGTCGTCGGTCGCGGCGCTCGCGTCCCACTCGCGGCCGCATCGGACACACTGCCAGAGGTCCGGCCGGCGCTGCTCCTCCCCGCTCTCGTAGGTGCCGTCGTCGACGACGACCTTCCGGCTGGTGACACGCAGCACCTTGCGCGCGCGCCAGACGTCCCGTTCGAGGAAGCGGATGTCGTCGGTGCTCTCGCAGGACGGGCACTCCAGCATCGGCGGTCCCTCCGGACGCGGCTCGGCGGCCTCGAGGGCGTGCGCCTTCCGCAGCAGTTCGTGGCGCTCGCGGTCGTTCTGGCGGAGCGCCTCGTTCAGCTTCTGCACCGCGTAGGTGCGCGCCTTCTCCAGCGTCTCGCTGAGCGTCGTACCCCTGCCGACGCAGTAGCCGCCCACCATTGCGTTGCCGCTGTCCATGATGTTGAACCCGAGCCCGCAGTCGCGCAGCGCGGCGTCCATCGCGTCGACGTCGAAGATCAGCTTCTCGCCCTTCTCCATGGTCACCTCAGTATTCGTCGGGCCTGAGCACCGTCGTGACGCTCCGGTCGTGCTCGGTGATGATGTACAGCGCTCCCGCCGACGTCTCGTACTTCGAGAGAAGCCTGCCGCCCGTGTTGACGTCGGCGTCGTTCGCGAGCTTGTTGCCCTCACCGAGGTCACCCCAGTCGCCCGACTGGTGGCGAGCCAGGAACGGGCGCAGCGCGATGCCCGCGAGAATCGGCTGCCGGTCCCGCGGGGCGCTCTCGCAGCCCGCCATGCGCAGCGCGATCGCGATGGCGCCCTTCGTCATGACGGTCCGTCCCAGGTCGAACTTCACTTCGCTCATCTCTGGTTCCTCCATTGAGTCGCGACGTCGCGACTCTTGCTGCTACTATTGACCTCGCGCCTGCAGGTTTCCCGTGAAACTCGGGCGCTTCGTGCCAGCCTCGGGGTGTCGCGCCGTACATGCTCGACAAAACCCGAGAGTCATCGGCGATGCCTCGTGATGGCGTCGGCGAACACGGTCGTGCCGTCGCTGAGCTCGATGCACACCGGGCGGCAGGTGGAGTCGTAGCCGTACGGGTAGGCGGGGCCGGTGTAGGTCGCGCGCCAGGCACTCACCGTCTTGCCATCCACGGTCATGCCGGGCTCAAAGGTTCCCGCATCGAGATGTCGCCGTGTTGCGCTGCTCGTCATGTCAATAGAACTAGCAATAGAACTAGCGGATAGCAAGAAAGAAGCGACCTCACCCGCGAAGAAAAGCGAGATTTCCCGCGCCTCTCTTCTGCGCGCAGCTCGAGCAGCCGGACGAGGTTGGCTCCCGCAACCGCGAAGCCGATCACGCCCACCAAGACCGCGATGGAATCGGGTACGGCGGGGATCACGCGGGCACCGCCGCGGCGTCGATCACCGCCTTCGTGGTATCCGCGAGCACCGTCGCCATGAGCAGCTCGCCCGCGAGCGGCGGCGGCTGGTCGCCGGGTCGATGCGCCTCGAGCAGGGCCTCAAGCTCGCGCGTCAACGACTCGCGCATGGCGTCGGTCGCGACGGAGACGAAGCGCTCGCCGAGAGCGGCGCGGGCCCGGTCGAACGGACTCTCGGGCGTCGCCTTCGCGAACTCGCGAGCACAGATCTGCATGACCGCCTCGCAGATTGCCTTCACCGGGTCTCGCTGAACCAGGCGCGCAGCCATCACGACCACCGCCCTTCCGCGCGGGCCTCGGCGCGCGCTTCGGCAGCGGCTTCCGCCGCCGCCTCGGCCTCGTCCTCCGCGACCTTGCGCAGCGCCGCCTCGGCCCGCGCGCGCTCTTCCGCGCTGAGCTCGACCGCCTTTCCGCAGCAGCTGCAGACGGACGACTCGATCTCGGCCTCGCCGCCCTCGTCCGGGTAGCAGAGCTCCGGCGGGCCGGAGTAGCGGCCAGGGACCACGGGCGTCGCGTTGCCCTCGATCTCCACCTCGATCTCGCCACGCTCGCGCGTGACCGTGATGAACGCGATCATGCTGCCCTCCCGATGCGGACGCCGCTCTGGCCCTCGGGCTGCCAGCACGCGCGTCCGGTGTCGCTGTTCCAGCCGGTGAGACCCCAGAGGCGACCGTCGAACTCGACCACCTCGGGGAGCGCCTTGTAGGCGTCGAAGTCGGCGCACGCGCCGACGAGGTCCTCGAACCCGCTCATCGAGCGGTGGGTCACGCGCACGCAGTCGGTGCGCGGCGTCGCGATCACGTCAGCGATGCTCATGCGGTCACCTCTCTCTCTGCTGCGATGGCGAGGAGCGCCTCGCTGTAGTCGAGCGCCACGAGGAACGGCACGATGCGCTCGCGCGCGACCTTGCGGACGCGGGCCGGGTCGACGTCGAGCCGACTCGCGACCTCACGCTCGGAGGTTCCGAGTCGCTCCATCTCGCAGTGCAGGTTGAAGGGCACGCGACGGGTGATCTCGAACGTGTCGGTCCGGCCGATTGCCCAGCGCTTCACTACGGTTTCTGCGGTCATGGGTCTCGCCCTCCGCTGCGGGGCCGATCGCTCGACCCCGCAGCCTGCGGTTGGTGGTCAGTCCTCGACGGTCCAGCTCATCTCGCAGCGGCCGCAGTAGCCGCGCAGCGTCTCGCTGGCGCCGCGGGCGAGGTAGATCATCGTGCCGCAGTGCGGGCAGTTGGCGGTGGTGCGCTGAACGTGGGGCTTGAGAGCGGCGCACCGAGGGCTGTGCTCGTGCGCGGACGGCACGTGTCCGTCGGCACCGGCGATGCAGTCGCAGTTGCTGGGGTTGATGTCGCTCATCCTCTGAACCTCCTTGCCGTGGAACGTGTCCCCGTTCCCGGGGAGTTGTTCTGTGGTGTCAATAGAACTAGCAAGAGTACCTGCTTAAAGCCAGAGGAAAAGCGTCTCGCCCGCAAAAAGTCCTTATTCCACGGGTCGTGAACAGCGCGCGGTCCTCCTTCGGGATCACCTGCTCGTAGTCGGGGAACTCGGCGTCGGGCTTGCGCACCGTGTTCAGCGCCCAGGTCTCGAGGTCGGTCACGCCGAGCGGCACGTGGCCGTTCGCGCGCGCGCCGGCCGCGTCGAGCGCCGCCAGCTTCAGAACCGGCAGCGTCGCTTTCGTCTCCAGCTGCAGAGCCTCGCGGGCATCAGGATCGCGTACACCTCCTGCCCGTCCGCGTTCTTGCCGGCGATCTTGAGCGGGTTCGTCGGCGCGCCGCACGTGCGCGGCTCGCCATCCTCCTCGGCCCACTTCCCGCTCACCTGCTCGAAGAACTCCTTCGCGGACAGCCCGCTCACCGGCCGATCTGCGTAGAACGTCAGCGAGACGATCTTCGAGCCGCCGGCCGACACCATCTTCGCCAGCTCGGCCAGGTAGTCGGCGTTCACGCCGATCGTGAACAGCGCGCGGTCCTCCTTCGGGATCACCTGCTCGTAGTCGGGGAACTCGGCGTCGGGCTTGCGCACCGTGTTCAGCGCCCAGGTCTCGAGGTCGGTCACGCCGAGCGGCACGTGGCCGTTCGCGCGCGCGCCGGCCGCGTCGAGCGCCGCCAGCTTCAGAACCGGCAGCGTCGCCTTCGTCTCCAGCTGGGTCGCGACCTTCTTTGCCGCCGTCACCGGCAGCAGCACCTTCTCGCCGTCCTCCAGCTCAGACGCCGGATCGAAGTCCGGCGCGCCGTGCAGCCGCGGGAAGTCGGCGCCCTTAGTCTCCGGCAGCGGCGTCACCAGGAGCCGGTGGCCGTCCGACGAGATCACGCCCTCCCTCGTGATGCACAGGTTGTGCAGGTGCAGGCGCGTCGCGTCCTTCGAGCAGACGTGACGGGTCAGGTTCTCACGGGACAACAGCATCTCTCACCTCCATGGTGCCGGTGGGCACCGTTGTTCATGCCGTCAAGCTAAGTCCGAGACGGCGTGTGTCAATAGCAATAGTAGTAGCGAGCGCGGAAAGACTACGCTGCCGCCGACCTGGCGCAGCGAGAGCACTGCTCCACGACGTCCCGGCCACGCTTCGGCCGCCGGATGAACAGGTTGCACTCGGAGCAGCGCTTCGCCTCTCCGATCGCGATCAGGGCCTCGCGGTACGCGCGGTCGAACTCCGCCGGGGGAATGCCGCCGCGCTGCGCGATCGCCGCCGTCAGCTCCTTCGCGGCGCGCACGGCCGCGATGATCCTCGTGCGTGTCACGACTCACCTCCCTGCTCGGCCTTCGCCGCCCGCTCCGCGTTGTGCAGCGCCTCGATGCGAGCCAGCAGCTCGGGCTCGTCGTCGAGATCGGAGAGCGGTGCGCTCCCGATTCCGAGCGTCACGCGGATGTGCTCCTCGACCGCGAAGTCGTCAGCGAACCGGTCGCAGCTGTCGCACTTCTCGACCTCGAGGCCGCGCACGTTCGTCTCGAACACCGCCCAACCTGGGCATTCGGCGCACTCGTCGAAGTCGTCTCCGTACTCGCGCAGCGTCGCCCCGTTGAGCGGCCGCGTGCCGAGCTCCGGCTCCTCGGCGCCGATGTCGACCGCGGCTCGCGCGCCCACCTCGCATGCGGCCGCTCGCACGCTGTCCTGCGTGGAGTCGGCCAGTACCTGCATCACGAGGAGGCCCATCGCGCTGGCGGCGCGCACGCGAGACTCGGCGCACTGCTCGAGGCCGTCGAGCGCCAGCTCGCAGAGCGTTCGGAGCGCCTCGTCGTCGCACCTCACGGCAGCACCTCGAGCTCGAACTCGAACGGCTCGACCGGCACGCCGAGGTCGAACTCTCGGACGAAGTTCGACGCCGCGCGCGGCAGTAGCACCTCGGCGATCGGTGCGTGGTTCTCGTACACCGTCACGTTCCGCTCGCCGACGAGCCATTTACGGTCTGGGCGCGCCCCCACGAGCGCGAGCGCAATCGGACAGGAGCCAGGACTGCGCGCCTTCCCGGCCACGATGTGCTCCTGCGTGACGCGCACCTTCACAGCGTCACCCCGAGCTCGAACTCGAACGGACGGACGGGCCTGCCCGCATCGAAGTCCGTCACGAAGTTGGCCGCAATCAACGGCATGTCGGCCTCGCGATCCGGCGCGTCCATGATCACGTCCGCCTCGACGTCGAACCACAGCTGGACGTGGTCCGCCTCGACGTCGCAGTACGCCGCGCGGGGGATCGCATCGAGGATCGCGAGCGCGATCGGGCAAGCCTCGCAGGCCTGCGCGACGCCGTTGTCGATGTGCTCTTGCGTCACCTGAATCCTCACGACGGAACCTCCACCTCGACGACCGTGTGGCCGTCGGAATCGCGCACCTCGTAGGTGCGGCCCTTCGCCCTGCAGAGCGACGCGAGGCCCGTGGCGAGCCCGACTGCGAACTCGCGGTCCGCGGCCGGGTCGACCACCCACTCGTCGCCGTCCGACTCCCTTGCGACGACGCTGAACATCAGCCGATCAGCGTCCGCTGCAGCGGCCGGCCGCCGAGGGTGACGGTCTGTCCAGCGGCCTGTCCCTGACGGAACGCGTCCGCGTTGATGCGCGTGCGCGCGTGCTTGCCACCCTTGCGAACCTTGCCGCCGAACCTCTGCGCCATGTAGCGCGCGACCGCGTGGTCATCGACGACGACGAGGGCGCCGTACTTCGGCTGCTCCCGCATGCGGCGGTCGAACGACTCGCGGATCCGCTTGCTGATCGTCGAGGCTGCTCCGCAGGTGAACGACCAGCGCAGCTCCCACGTCGGCAGGCCCGACTCCTTCGTGAGGCGCTCGATCTCGGACGTGAGCCACGTCTGCATCGCGACCGACGCGCCCGTGTCGGTGGGCTTGCCGATGAAGCGGTAGCCGCGGAGCTTCTTCCCGTCTCGCGACAGGTGCGTACGCAGCACCTTGCAGTGGAACGCGCGCGCGACGTCGACGACCAGGTAGTCGCGCCACTGGTCGATGTACGTCTTGCCCCACTCGAGCTCGACCTCGCAGACCTCCTCGCGCCCGTCGGTCGAGTGCGCTTCGACGTCGGCCATCGAGAGCTTGTGCTCCATCAGCAGCTCGTGGGCCTTCTCGGCAGCCAGCGCGGCTTCGTGCTCGTTCGAGCTCGCGCTCAGCGCCAGGAGCTTCTTGATCTTGGAGAGGATCTTCGTGTCGCTCATCGTCTCGTTCTCCGCGTTGCCCCGTGTCGGGGTGGTGTCCTTTCTGACAATCCAAAACTAACTTACGGCCCTCGGGGTGTCAATAGTAATAGGAGACACGGACACACAAAGGCGCGAAAAGCGCGTTTTTTCAGTCCTCGGCTTGCCGGCGGGGCCACTGGCGATCGAGTGCCCAGCCCGCGCGCGCGCCCCGCGCGAAGCGTCGTCTGCTGGCCTTGGGGGTCGCCGTCGGCAGCAGCTCCAGGACGAAGGACGGCGAGATCTTCAGCAGCAGACACACCTGCTTGAAGGTGAACTTCGGACGACTCACCGGGACTGGGTCGCCATGAAACCAGTCCCGAATCTCGGCGCCCTTCCGGCTCCACTTGCCGGTCCTCTGTGCGCGCTCGAGCGCGACCCGATAGTCCTCGATGGACTGCTCGAGGAAGGCGAGCAGCAGCTCGTGCCAGCCACGCTGCGCCTTGTCGGCCGCGCGCCGCCGCTCCTCGGCGTAGGAGTCGTCAACCACCGAGTTTCCCGACAGGACGGTCTGCGTCCCCGCTGCGCACCAGACGCGGGTGAGGGCCCCCTCGCCAGGGGCCGCACCGCGCCGCTTACGGGAGCGATTCGCCTGCATGAGGGGCGCCGATACGTCGTGCCCGAGCCATGCGTACGTCGGTCTCTGCATCACCCACCCCTCCGCAGGCTGATCCCTACCGCCGATCCCAGTCCGGGATGTCGTCGCCCGGCTCGAAGGCCTCGCGGCGCCCGCCGCCGTTGCCGCGCGACGCCCCGTTGCTGCGGCCGCCCCCGTTCCCGCGCGACGCCCCGTTGCGACCGTTGCCGCGCGACTCCTGCCGGTCGTCCCCCTCGCGGTTTGCGCGCCCGAGCGGAAACTCGAAGCGGTCGACGACGATCTCGGTCGCGTAGCGCTTCTCGCCGCTCTCCTTGTCGTCCCAGCTCCGGGTCTGGATCTTGCCAAAGATCGTGATGCCGTCGCCCTTGCCGAGGTACTCCGCGATGATCTCCGCGGTCTTCCCCCAGGCGACGCAGCGATGCCACTCGACCTTGTCGACCTTGTTGCCGTCGCGGTCCTTGTAGGACTCGTCGGTCGCGACACTGAAGTTTGCGACCGACCGACCGCTTGCGTCCCTCGTCTCGACGTCACCGCCAAGCCGCCCCGTCAAGATCACCAGATTCATCGTCCGTCCTTTCTCGTCGATCCCCTACCTACGCGAGGATCAGCTGGTCGCGAGCGCGTGTCGCCGCGACGTACCAAACGTACTTCTCGTCACGGAGCTTCTGATTGACTCCGTGGACCATCACGCGAGCCCACTCGAGGCCCTTCGAGCGGTGGATGCTCGAGATCCGGATGCCGCCCTCGTGCTGCACATTCTCGCGCAGCTGGCCCAGCTCCGTCGCGCTCAGCGAGAGGACCCACTTCGCATCCTCGATCGCCTCCTGGAGCTTCTCGGGGTTGTCCCTGAAGCGACGTGACGAGGCGAAGCGCTGCCAGTCCTCGGTGCCGATCAGCCGGTCGATCGTGGCGCCGTACTCGCGCGCCTTGACCGCCATCTGTACATGCCGCTGGCTCCAGAAGTCGCCGGCGCCGAGCATGTAGACCGGGATCCCCGCGCGCGCGAGGTCAAGCTGCCACTTCAGGCAGTCGCGGTTGTAGCGGCACAGGATCGCCACGTCGGTCAGTTCTTGACGCGAGAGGCCGTCGAGCAGCTGTCGAGCCGCTTCCGTCCGGTCGGCCTCGCCGTCGGCGCCACGCTTCACGTACGACACGGCCCCCTCGCGCGACCCGCGCACACCCGTCATGCCGACCGGGCAGATCGCCTCTGCGTGCACGAGGATCTCGTCGTGAGACCGGAAGTTGACGGTCATCGGGAGCGTCCGGCTCGAGCCGTTCAGCACGCCACGCAGCGACCCAAATGCGTCGGCGAGAGCGCCGCGCCACTCGTAGATGCAGTTGTGCGTCACGATCCCGTCGGCGACGTAGGTCCTGGTCTTCGCGACCTCGATCGAGTAGACCGGCATCTCGACGCGCTCACGCTGGATCCCGAAGCCACACCACTTCGGCTGCTTGCGGCCGGTGAACACCGGAACCTCCATGATGCCGGGGAGCAGGTTGCACGCTCGAACGTCGAGCAGTGTCGTCCGGCGGGGACGCCCCGAGCCGGCCTCCCAGAACGGGAATCGCTCGACGCGACCGAACTCCCGTAGTACCTCGACGGCCTCGTCGCGGCGCGACCCGACGGCCGCAAAGACGCGACCGAGATTCGCGCGCGTCAAATGCCGCCCCTCCGAGACGGGCTTGAACGTGACGGTGGGCAGGCCGAACCGCGCAGCGATCACGGCCTCCTCAACGACCGCGTCGGATTGCACTCGGTGAACGCCGAGCACCCAGCACCGATCCGCGCCCTCGAGCCGAGCCCGAGTCGCTACGTGCAACGTCCAGTAGTCGCCGCACGCGGAGTACAGCTGGCAGTACCCGACACGAAACCACGAGCCCTTCTGCATCAAGTACGTGACCCAGATGTCGGCGGCGCGGACCGGCCGCACGGTCCACAGGTGATCGACCGTGCAGCTGGTCTCAGACCCTCCAGCGCGTACCCGAATGAGATCCCCGACGTAAGGGCGTGCGCTAACCCGCGTAACCCGCTGGCCGCGTCGCGCCATGCCGACCATGGAACCCGACCCGCGATCGAAGCTCACGACCTCGTCGCCGACTCGCACGTCGCGCAGCGCCTTTGTCGACCCTCCGGTCAGCGTCACCAGGGTCGAGCCGGGCTGGCATTGGTTGGGGTCACCGACCACCACAAAGCTCTTGACACCAGGCAGCCGCGACAGCGCGAGCGCGATCTCGTACTGGAAGCGGTCGACGTCCTGGTACTCGTCCACCATCACGTGCTGCGCCGGGGGCGAGAGGTGCTGTGTGTTCTCGGCCACGAGTCGCACCATGGCGTCGAACGTGACGACGCCCTGCTCGACCTGCCAGCGGCGGAAGCGGAGCACCGCCTGCGCGGTCGCCTTCTCGATCGGGTCGAGCCCGTCGCCCGCGGGGCCGGTGATGTCGCCGTCGTACCAGCTGTGCTCGAGCTCGCGCGCGAACTCCTCGTCCCAGCCCGCCTCCGCCCAGGTGCGCGGACGGCGGTACATGAACGAGTCGCGATTCGCCTCGAGCATGAGCCGCAGGAGGCTCTGGTTCTCGACGCGCGGCTTCGACCGGTAGCCATAGATGCGCGGGTCGCTCATCAGCTCGCGGAAGCAGAAGCTGTGGAAGGTCCGGACGTCGGCACCGGGCACGCAGCCCATGCGGCGCGAGAACTCCTCGGCGGCGCGCTTGTTGAACGCGAGCACCAGCTTCGTCTCGCCCGGTGGCAGCGCGTGACAGCGCTCCACCAGCGTCGCGGTCTTTCCCGAACCCGGGCAGGCCTCGACCAGCAGGTCGCCCTCGTCGGCGTCGATCACCGCCTGCTGTTGTGGGGTCGGTTCCATCATCGCCAGCTCCTCCGGCGCCGCGCGCGCGTGCGCCGTCCGATGGCCCCGCTCGCGAGGCGATTCATCCTGCCGTCCTCGCGAGCGTGGCCGATGTGATACAACCCGCAGCACTCGCAGTGGTACGCGCGCAGATGCCGGTCGCGCTCCATCTGCATGAGGC
The DNA here is from genome assembly GCA_019749875.1 of Candidatus Binatia bacterium. Classification (GTDB taxonomy): domain Bacteria; phylum Desulfobacterota; class Binatia; order UBA12015; family UBA12015; genus VGTK01. The sequence goes on from JAIEPK010000389.1 coordinate 17,989, forward strand.
TTCGCGCGGCACTCGCTGCCAGCTCGCGGGTCTCGTACGGGGTTTTGCCGAGGCAGGAACTCGGCCGGGGCGTGCTCACCGCGCGCGCCCCGACATCTTGCGGTCGACGACCAGGTCCACGCCGGGAACCCGGAATGCGTCCTTGACCTTCCGCGCGTGCGCGTTGGCTGCCGTCTGGTCGAACGCCAGCATCGAGAGCGCAACCGGGTCACCCCCGGCCGCGGCCTTCACCACCAGCAGGAGGTCGACGAGCTTTGCGCTGTACGTCGTGGACGTCTTCATGCCCGCGGCCTTCGGCGTCTCGGGCATGTGCACGACGTTGCTCGTGGCGGGTGCCGGAGGGGCAGCTTCGACGGCGGCGGCGGACTTCTCGTCGCCGGCCTCGCGCAGTGCCCGCGCGGCCTCCTCGCGGCGGCGCCGCTCTTCGGCGGCCTCGCGCTCGAGCCGCACCTGCTCGGCCTTCGCCTGCCGGCGCTCCTCCTCGATCCTCGCGGTGTGTGCGAGCATCCGGCCGTCGAGCAGCGCGATCACCTTCTGTGGCGCGGCGAGCTGCTCGCGCTCAGCGTCGAGCATCACCTGCTTCGCGTCGTCGAGCGACTTCTTCAGCGGCCGGAAGAAGTCCTTGATCTCCGTGCACAGCAGGTTCGCGGCGGTACGCAGCTCGCCAGCGCGGGCGTAGCTGTCGCTGTCGACGACCGTCAGCGCCTGCGCGGCGATCTCGAGGTCGCTGCGCTTCGCGTCGAACTCCTCTTTCGCGAAGGCCTCGGGATTGGCGAGCATCGCCTGCTCGCGCGTGCGCGCGTTGTACATCGCGGCCGCGGTCGCGCTCTGCGGCTGGGGCGGCTCCGGCTTCGCCGGCACTCCCGTGTCGGAGTCGGTGTTCACGATCTCCGGCTCGATCGGCACTGGGGGTGCGGATGGTGCCGGGTTCGCCCTTGCGAACGCCGCCGCAAGGTCCTCGCGCGGCGCGTCGGGGTCGAACTCGACCCGGGCACTCTTCTCGGGCTCGGGGTCGAACTCGACCCGGCCATCATCCGGCTCGAACGCCGTTCGGTTCTCGGTCTGCATCGCTCCTCCGATGACGGCGGCAGCTTTCCCCTTCAGGGCGGCGCCGTACTGGCAAAACTCCGCGACGTCGCAGTACGCGCAGAGCATTCCTGGCTTGTGCGGGAAGAGGCCGGCTGCGAGCCCAGCCTCGAAGTCGCCAACCATCCGCTCCACCAGCGGAACGAACGGCGCGACCTCGAGCGCCTTGACGGTCGTCTGTCGGTTCCCGCGCAGGTAGAGGAACCGAGCAGAGTGGCACTCGTCGCCACGCGCTTCGCGCAGCGCCCACGCGTAGAACGGCAGCTGCATCAGTGGCGAGTTGCCGACCTTCCCGGTCTTGTAGTCCGAGACGACGACGCGCCCGTCCCTGTCCTGGTGCGCGAGGTCGAGGTAGCTCAGGAAGCGCGAGCCGCGAGGCGTCTGCACGCGCAGCTCGAGCTCGATGCCGTCGCGCAGCAATTCGAGGCCCGCTTCGCGGTCATCGAGGGCGACATCGCGCGCGCGAGAGAGCATGCCCTTCGCGGCACTCTTCCACCACCAGAAGTCCTCGGTCGGGCGACCCTGCGAGTCCTTCTTGCCGAACCACTGGACGGCGCTCGGACCGCCCGCTTCTTCGACTCCCGCCTCGAACAGCGCGAGGAAGCGCTTGTGCGGTTCGTCGACCTCGCCGTCGGGCCAGAGGCCCGAGCTGAGCGCCTCGGCACACGCTTCGTGGATCGCGTTCCCGCCGATCAGCGCGCCCGACGGTTGCTGGGGCGCCTTCTCGACGTAGCGCAGGCGATACTTCTCGCCGCACGTCAGGTAGGTGTCGACGCGCGACCACGACACCGAGGTGGGTCGCGGCCGCGCGTCTTCGATCTGCGCGACGCTCACGTCAGGCGGCCGCGTCCACGACGTCGAGCGACTTGAGCGCCGCGACGTCGCCCCGCTTCTCGTAGGCGACCTTCACGACGGCATTGGCCTTCTTCGCCTGCGCGGCGGTGACGGCGAGGTCCCTGCTGCTCGTGACCACCTCGAACCCGCCCTTCAGGGCGACGACGAAGGTCCCGTTCTTCTCGCCGTTGAACACGCCCTCGACCGCGCCCTGCATCGTGCCGGTCTGCGGATCGCTGGACTGCTGGCGAGCGGTACTCTTACCGCTACCGTTGTCACCGCGGCCGCGCGAACTGGCGTCGTCGGCGTCGTCGTCACGCTCCGGGTCGTCGCCGGTCGCGATCAGGAACTGCTTCATCAGGGCGTACTTCACGGCGCCGGTGATCGCCTTGAAGACCGCCTTGTCACCGGCGTCCGAGCCGTCGCCCTTCGTCAGGATCTTGCACGACTCGCCGGAGTCGGCGTCGACGAAGGTCGTCTCGACGGTGACTCGCGTCATGTTCATCGAGCCGTTCCTGGTCGGCAGCGGCACGTCTTCGCGCTCAACGACCGACGTGTAGGCCGCGACCCGGTTCTCGACCAGCGCCTTTCGCACCGCGTCGAGTACGTCGGCGTCCAGCGCATACGCGTAGTTGAAGCGCTGGTTGAACCCATTCTTCGGCACGTGGCCGATCGCCTGCATCACGGCGACCATCTTGCCGGCGAGGCTGGCGCCCATCGGGGCCTCGGTACGCTCACCCATCCGTCACCTCCTTGGTTTCGTGGTCAGGTGTAAACAGTAACTGTTACGGTAATAGAAGTCAAGGTCGCGCGACAGGAAGAAGAGATGCCAGCGACGAAAAACCCAAGGTGCTAGCTACGTTTCTTCGTCGTGCCGATGAGCGGGGCGCCGTTGCGCATCCGCACCTTCGCGGCGAGCCGCCGTGCGCGTGGGATCAGGATCCAGCGCGCCGTTTCGCTCATCTTCTCGTGGCGCAGGAACGCGATCAGGCGAAGGTTTTCCCAGTCCGCCTCTTCCATCCGCAAGTGCAAGTCTCGGGAGCCTTCGGAGAATGTCCGCGGGCGTCCTCGCAGGGCGGGCGTAGGTCTTGGTGCTTTCGGGGATTTCACGTGTCCTCTGGGTCCTCCGCGGCGCCCCGCACGGTATCACATTGGCCTTGGCCTTCAATTCGGCCAGATCGCCCACGCGACCCACGGTTGCCGTCCCGGCGAAGCGGATCACCCGTCGACCGTCAGCGTGGAGTAGTAGCCGCCCCACCTGCTGCGCGGTCCGATGCCCCATGCGCGAGATCGCCCTGCCCCATCCGAGGTAGGTTCTCATCGCGGCAGCCCCTCGAGCGCGATCGCCAGCTCCAGCACCACCTCCTCGTCGGCACCTTGGGGGAACACGATCTGCAACTCCCCACGGAACCGGAGCCGCACAGTCGCGTTGTCGCGACTCAGTGTCCGAGCAACGCGATCAAGGCCCGCCCGGTCCAAATGGACGCGTGCGGCGATGCGGGTCTCGGTGGATCTGGTGTCGCGACGCATTCGGGTTGCTTCGGCGAAAGTCGCGCTGTCGCGACTCGATGTCTTGATGACATGTGTCAGCTATATCCTACGATCGGTGTGGTCAATGTTTTTTCGGGCGCTGTGGCGAAAAAATAGTGTGCGGCTTGACACCCGCAGGCCGCGCCGGATAAGGCAGCACTCGATCCCGGGATAAGGAGGTCCCCAGTCGTGTTACCCACTAGATTCTCTGACGGGCCCGCCCTCGTAGAACGCATCCTCGATCCCGCGCACGTCGCAAAGGTGCTGCGAGACGCATCCCTGGACGAGATCCGGGACTTCTTCGTGCTCGCTCGATCGGCTGTCCTACCCGACTGCGACCGGCCAGTCGCGCAAGTCGAGCGGGATCCGTATCGACACGGACCCCGACGGCACACGAGCCCGGAAGCAGCTCCGCCAGCACGCGGCCGAGGCGATGGTGGGTGATCGCACGCAGGCGTCGATCCTGACGGTCGACGAGCTCCTGGACCACGTCACCGCCGACTACGCAGCGAAGGGCCTGCGGTCGGCTAAGACGGTCGGCTACTCCCTGCAGCACCTGCGAGACTACTTCGGCGGCCACCGGCGCTCGGGCGTGATCACCACGGTCCGCGTGAACGAATACGTCGCGTTCCGCCGCCAGCAGGGTGCGGCTCACAACACGATCCGCATCGAGGTGCATTTGCTCGCCCGGGCGTTCCGCCTGGCCGTCCGCTCTCGGCGGCTCCCGGAGCGGCTACAGCCGCGCATCGACAACCTGCCGCCCGACAACTCGACGGTGCGCGAGGGCTTCGTCACCCGCGAGGAGATGGAGGCCATCTGTGCGCACCTGCCGAAGGACTACGCGGACGTGGTCGAGTTCCTGTTCCACTCCGGCTGGCGGATCGGCGAGGCCCGCAAGCTCCAGTGGTCGAGCTGGGACCGGACGACGCGTGCCTTCCGCCTGCGCGCGGCCGACTCGAAGACGAAGCGGCCGCGCTTCCTGCCGTGCGCGGGCCTACTCGAGCCGGTCATCGAGCGCCGCCTCGCCGCACGGGTGCTTGGCTGCCCGTGGGTGTTCCATCGGCCAGCGGGCAACAAGAACTCCCCCCGCCGGGCTCCGATCGGAGACTTCCGCAAGCGCTGGCACGCGGCGGTCGAGGAGGCGTCGCTGGAGGCCGAGAGGCGGCGCCTGCCGCACGATCTCCGGCGGTCGGCGGCGAAGTTCATGGTCGAGGCCGGACTCGATCCTAGGCGCGCGATGGGCTTCACGGGCCACACCACTATGGCGGTCTTTCACCGCTACCAGATCGTGAGCCCCGACTCGATGCGGGAGGCCGCGGAGCTTGTTGCGGCGAACGGAGCGCGAAGAAGTGACAGCGCCCGAAAGGCCAACGGCCGGTGAACTGTCACACTACTGGCACACTGGCGATCAGCGGGGCGGCCCGAGAGGGCCTAACCCCGCGATCTTCCGAGTGGAGCCGAAGAGAATCGAACTCTCGACCTCTTGAATGCCATTCAAGCGCTCTCCCAACTGAGCTACGGCCCCGAATTTTCCTGCGCGGGCCCCTAGGTAAGCGAAGGCATGGACGAATGCAACGCGCTCGACCCTACAGCCGGCGCCTGCAAAACCCACCGGCGGCGCGAAAAACTATCTCTTTCGGCGCGCGGCGTGGGAGAGGGACGCGGTCGACGCTGCCGCGGCGGCGGCGCGTGCCGTGCGCGGGGGAGAATGCGGCGCGCTCGCCGCCGAGCCGCCGGCTTGCAGGTCGATCTCCGTGCGCGCCCGCGCGACCATCTCCTCGGCA
>JAIEPK010000542.1 GCA_019749875.1 Candidatus Binatia bacterium
CCAACCTGATCCGGGCAAGGACGCTCGGGGACGACGCGCGTCATCTTTGGCTGCTCGCGGCGGGTACGGTCGGCTACGGAGCGCTGCGTCTCGCGGACGGCCGCGCCGCGGAGGACTCCGAGCCGGCGGGTGCACGAGACGCGCGCTGCACGATCGCCGCCGTCGACGCGGGCATCGAGCGCGGCGACCTCGCGCCGGACGTCGTGCTGGCGCGATACCGCGCAACCAGCGTCCGAGCGGCGGAAGCTCGTCCGGACGCGATCGTGTGGCCGGAGTCGGCGCTGCCCGCGGATCCGCAGGGCGCGCCGCAGCTCCTCGAAGCGCTGCGCGGCATCGCACGCGCGAGCGGCGCCGTGCTCGTCGCCGGTGGACCACGCGTCGCGTACGACGCGCGCTGGAGCGCGCAGCGCTACAATACGCTGTTCCGCATCGCACCGGACGGTCCGGTCGAGATCTACGACAAGCGCGAGCCGGTGCCGTTCGCGGAGCGCTGGCCGCGCGGCTTCGGCGCCCTGCCGGCGTGGCTCGCGCTCGACCCCGTGGTCGCGGGGGATCGCGCGGGCTTGCTCCGCCTCGGCGGCTGCACGGCCGGCATGCTGATCTGCTTCGAGGTCGAGCGTCCCAGCCTCGCGGCCGCCGCCGCGGCGAGCGGTGCCGACGTGCTCGTGGTCGCAAGCAATGACGCGGAGCTGCCGGCGCGCGCGATCGCGATCGAGGCGGCGGAGTCGCGCCTGCGTGCGGTGGAGACGGGACTCCCGCTGCTGCGCGCCGCGAATCGCGGCGCGAGCCTCGCGATCGATCGTTACGGCCGTGCCGTGGCGGGGACGGCCGGCGTCACTCTGCTCCGCGCCGGGGCAGCCGAGCCCGCTCCGGCCGTGCGCTGGGCGAACATCGTCGTGCGCGCGTGCTGGCTCACCGTCGCGGCGACGGTGCTGGCCGCTGTGGTACCGACGGCGCGAGCCCTGGCGGCTGGTCGGGCTTTCCGCCAGGGCTGACGTCCGGCGCTACCTCGCAGCTCGATCCGAAGCTGTCGGTGAGGACCGAGGCCCGCGCGCTTTCGGGCAACGGCTTCGAGCCGCGCAGCCGGAGCGAGATCGGCGTCGCGTCCTGCACCGCGCTCGCGAACGGAGACCGCTTCGAACGCGACCAGGCGCGGTTGCCCTTGACGCGCAGCACGAGGTCGATGACGTCGTTCATCTGGCAGAGCGAGATGCCGCGCGAGCCCGCGACGTGCTCCAGCGCGATGCGGTCCGGCGACAGCGCGCCGTAGAAGCTGAAGCCGTTCATCTGGAAGTCGCCGAAGTACAGCGACAGACGACGCATGCGCTCGAGCGGCGCATGGCGTCCGGCCTCGACTCCCATGACGTCGGCGCCGCCGACCTCGATCTGCATCGGCATCATGACGTCGCCGGGGCAGCCCGGCATCGGCATCTCCTTGCCGTGGAAGCTCGCCGGGATCCACACGTCGCCGTCCGCGCCGAGCGCGGCCTGCACCACTTGATTGGGATCGAGGCCCATCAGCAGCGCCGTCACGTCGGTGCGCGGCGGCAGCGCGACCAGGTCCGACGCCGCGATGCGCGCGACCAGCGTCTCGCCGCGCAGCACGCGAACTTCGGCCGGACCGGCCAGCGACCGGCCCACCTCGGCTGCCGTGTCGGGGAACGTGAAGGTCAACGACGATCCGCTGGTCGCGGCGGCGAAACGCGGCGCGAGCGGAATCGGATCGCCGAACAGGCTCGCGATCGTGATCTCGACACGGTTCCCGTCCGGCGTGAGCGCGAAGCCGCCGCTCGCCGCCGCCTGGCCGTCGTTGAGCGTGATGCGAAGATCGTGGCCGGGGTGCGCGAACGGGGCATTGGTCGCGCCGAGCGCCGACGGATAGACCGGGTCCGGATCGCCGGGGCAATCGTGCCACTTGGCTGCGAGCGCAGGTCCGGCGAGCGTCACCGCGAACGCTGCGAGCAGGGCCAGGGGCGCGCGTCGCACGACGGCGGCGCGGCGCGCCCTGGTGGATCGACCGGTGATTCCTTGCATGACGTACGAGCTCCCTCGGCTTCCAGAGTACTGTGCGCGATCGTCGCGGGCGACCACCAATCGACCGCTCAAGGCTCGTCGGCGCGGACGAGCCCGGCGCGAATCGCGAACCTGACCAGCCCAGCCACGTCGTGGATCGCGAGCCGCTGCATGAGCTGCGCGCGGTGCGTTTCGATGGTCTTGATGCTGACCTCGAGCATGCGGGCCATCTTGCGCGACGACGCCCCCTCCGCCAGCAGCTGCAGGATCTCGCGCTGGCGCGGCGTGAGGCGCGCCAGCAGCGCGCGCTCGGTGGCACCCGGCTGGACCTCCGCGGGCGTGGCGTCGTCGCCGTTCGCGACGCGGCGGCGGTAGTCGTCGAGCACGTGGCGCGAGATCGTCGGGCTCAGGAACGTCCCGCCGCGCACCACCGAGCGGATCGCGACGTCGAGCTCGCCGAGGCTCGCGTCCTTCGACATGTAGCCGGCGGCCCCCGCCTCGATCGCGGCCAGCACGGACTGCGGATCGGTGTGCATGGACACCACGATCACGCGCGTCGCCGGCGAGACGTGCGCGACGCGCGACGTCGCCTCGATGCCACCCAGGCCGCGCATCGAGACGTCCATCAGCACGATGTCGGGCGTCGTGGTCTCGACGACCTTCAGCGCCTCGCGGCCGTCGCTGGCCTCGCCGACGACCTCCACACCCTGCAGCTTCTCGACCAGCGCGCGCAGTCCGGCACGGACGAGCGCGTGGTCGTCGACCAGAACGACGCGGATGGACATGTCGTCGCGAACCCTACTACGCGATTCAGCGTACGCGAATGCCCGGAGCTGCCGCCCCTCGGGGGCACAGGGTTTCCCGGGGCACGACTGACGCGAACTCAGGGTTTCCCTGAGAAGACACCGCCGTCGTGCGCCACCGCATGTGCTGTACTCCGCGCGTGCCGCCGCCGGGCGGCCGACGACGGGAGGGACACCATGCGAGCTCGTTTCTGGATGCTGACCGCTCTCACCATCACGGCCGCGCTGATCGGGCTGCCGACCGCACGCGCCACCGCCGCGCAAGCATGCGACCCGACGGTGGTCGCGCAAGCGGCCGCCGAGCTCGCGGCGCAATGCCCGTGCGCCGGCAAGACGCTGCCGAACGGCGAGGTGCAGCCGTGGAAGAACCACGGCGGCTACGTCTCGTGCGTGACGCGGGCGCGCAATGCGTTCGCGAAGCGCAACGACGTCTCGAAGTCGTGCGTGCGCAGCGCCACGCGCTGTGCGGCTCGCTCGACCTGCGGCAAGCCGGACGGCTTCGTCGTCTGTCGTACGTTCGACACCTGCAGCGACACGACGCCCGGCGACGACGTCGCGTCCGGCACCTGCACCGACTCGCCCGAGGCCCCGTGCGACACGGCGGCCGACTGCCCCGTCCTGAAGTGCTCCGTCAAGTCGACGGCGGAGATCTGCGAGGCGCAGAGCGGCGTCGCGAGCAGCGGCAGCTGCTGCGAGTGATCCGACCGGCCCCGTTCTCTCGATTCTCCGGAGGGTACGACATGAAGAAGCGAACGACCCGAGCTGCGGCCGTCGCGGCCGTCGCCGGCATCCTCGGCACGGTGCTCGCCGTCGAGGTCACGCACGCCGCGAGCGTGACGCTGACCGAGGCCACGCGCTGCCGGAAGGCGATCACGACGCAGGGCCGCGTGTACGCAAAGAAGAGGCTCGGCCTGCTGCTGGGCTGCGTCGACAAGCTCCTCAAGTGCGAGATCCTGTCCGAGGTCGACGGCGGCAACCAGAACGCGTGCCGCACGCTCGCCGAGGACTCCTGCAACGACCGCTTGGGCAGCGGCTCCACCACCACGCTCGGCAAGGCGCAGGCGAGCTTCGACGAGAAGGCGGGCGCGAGCTGCGTCGTGTTCGATCTGCCCGGCATGTTGTCCACGGCGGCGGGCGGACTGTGGTACGCGAACGACGCGACCTGCGCGGCGTCGCCCGACGTCCCGACGCTGATCGACTGCATCCGCGGGCAGATCGAGCAGGAGGTCGACGCGGCGGTCGGCAACACCAAGCCGCGCGCCGGCATCCTGCTCGCGAACATGGGGCTCGGCGACGAGTTCCCGAACCTGCCGCTGCCGCCGGTGCAGACGCTGGTCGTCGGTGCGGCGTCGCCGGGGACGATCCAGCCGCCGGGGGCGATCAACTTGCCCGCGGGCACCGCACTGCGCGTCGAGGGCGATCCCGGCCTCGCCTGCACGGGCGGCAGCTCGAACAACGGCAACTTGACGATCACCGTCGGCACGCAGAGCGCGACCATCAAAGAGCCGTGGGGTCCGACGCGCTTCGCGCTGTTCGGGCCGTACACCACCAGCGGCTCGGTCGCCTACACGATCGACCTCAAGGACCAGAGCTGCAACGACTCGGCCAGCGGCAACGTGGTGATCCCATGATCCGCCCCACCACGACGGAGACCATCATCATGAGGGCACCGGCTCGCACCGTGCGCCGCGTCGTCACCCTGCTCGCCCTGATCGCGAGCGCGTCGTACGCCGACGCCGCGACCAGCAAGGAGCTGCTCGACTGCCAGAAGCAGCTCGAGAGCCAAGTGCGCGCGTTCAGCAACGTCGTCCTGCAAGGGCTCGCAGGCTGCGCGCAGAAGGTCGTCGAGTGCAAGCTCGCCGACGAGATCGACGCGGTCGACCCGACCGCGTGCATCGCGAAGGCCGCGGCGAAGTGCACGGGGCTGCCGTCCAAGGTGAGCGACCAGGCCGCGGCGCGGCAGGCGAAGGTCGCGGCGAGGTGCGGTCTGATCCCGCTCGCCGAGATCGAGCAGTTCTCGGAAGGCCTGGGCTTCTTCAACGTCGCGACCTCGTGCGGCGCGGCCAGCGTGACGGCGCTCGTCGGCTGCGTGTTCGACGCGGCACGATGCTCCGCCGAGCGCGAGCTGTTCACGCTCGATCCACGTGCGCAGGACTCGCTGACGACCGGGGGAATCGCTGCATCGTTCCCCTGCGTCGCCCCCTGAGCGCCGCCGGCGCGGACGTCCTCGTCCGCTGAGCGCCTGAGCGCCTTCGCGCGCCCGAGCGCCGCCGAGCCCGGCGTCCGGCACCCGACGGGGTGTCGGACGCCGGAGCGCGCCTGCCTCGTGGCGCGCTCCACCCGTCAGGGCTGCGACGCGTTCTCCGGATCGCGCCCCCAGGCGAGGACGCCGGCGGCCGCGACGGGCACGGCGACCAGCACGCCCCACATGCCGAACATGAACGCGACGAAGACCAGCCAGTTCGCGAGCGGTCCTTCGGGCGCGAGGCCGCGGTAGCCCGTCAGCGCTCCGAGGGCGGCTCCGATCACGTTGCCCCACGCGGCGAGGATCGCGCCCCACACGGCGATCGCCTGCTGCCGCGCGGACAGGATCATCCAGCGCGACGCGCCGGCGAGCGCGAGCAGCAGGATGCCGTTCTGCAGACCCTCGAGATGTGCGAGCTTCCAGGCGCGCACCGCGTCGTCGCCCCAGCCCGAGACGATCGCCGATCCGAACGGGATGCCGCACAGCAGGCCGAGGAAGAGCACCAGGAGTCCATGCAGGCAGAGCCCTGCCGCGCCGCGTGACGTCATCTCGCTCTCTCCTCCCCTCCGACTCGCGCGCATGCGCGCCCGCAGGAGAGCACGGACGGCGCGCGCGGGCCAGCCTCACGCAGGGTCGGGAACCGCAGCGCGTGGCGGGTTCCCAGCGCTGCGACGCGCGGACGGCGAAGTCCCGGCGACGGGAGCTTCGCACCATGGCATGCCCCCTGCTCGGTTCACCGCAGGACGCAGGCAAGCGCACAGCGGGAGGGATGGTCATGGCGTACTCGCACTTCGAGCGCCTCTCCGCACTGGACGACAGCTTCCTCGAGCTCGAGGACGGCGTCTCCCACATGCACATCGGCGCGGTCGCGCTGTTCGAGGCGGCCCCACTGCGCACGCCCGAGGGCGGCATCGACATCGCGCGCATCGAGGGTGCGGTCGCAGCCGGACTGCACCGCATCCCGCGCTACCGGCAGAAGCTCGCGCGCGTGCCGCTGTTCGACCATCCGGTGTGGGTCGACGACGCGCGCTTCAACCTGCACTACCACGTCCGCCACACCCATCTGCCGGCACCCGGCGACGAGCGCAGCCTGAAGCGGCTCGCCGGACGCCTGATGTCGCAGGAGCTCGATCGCGGCAAGCCGCTGTGGGAGATGTGGGTGGTCGAGGGGCTCGAGGGCGACCGCTTCGCGATCGTCACCAAGGTCCACCACTGCATGATCGACGGCGTCGGCAGCGTCGAGCTGACCGGCGCGATGATGCGCCCGACGCCCGACGACGACCTGGCGCTCGAGGAGCCGCCGCCGGTCTGGTCGCCGCGGCCCGCGCCCTCGGGCACCGAGCTCTTCCTGAGCGAGCTCGGGCATCGCGTCGGGGCACCGCTCGCGGCCGTCAAGCGCATGGTCGGCAGCGAGCCGTCGGCCGTGCTGCGCGGTGCGCGCGACGTCGTGCGCGGCTTGTCGGAGGTCCTCGCGACCGGGCTCTCGCCGGCGTCGGCGAGCCCGCTCAACGTCGATACCGGGCCGCATCGCCGCTTCGACTGGCTCTCCATGGATCTCGAGGAGATCCGCAAGATCAGAAAATCTCTCGGCGGCACGATCAACGACGTGGTGCTGGCGATCGTCAGCGGCGCCCTGCGGCGCTTCCTGCACCGGCGCGGCGACGACGTCGGCGGGCTCGACTTCCGCGTCATGATGCCGGTGAACGTGCGCACCGCGGCGACGCGGGATCACCTCGGCAACCAGGTCGCGATGCTGACCGCCCGCCTGCCGCTCGACGAGGCGAGCGCACGGCATCGTCTCGAGCGCGTGATCGCCGAGACGACGCGCAGCAAGCAGTCGTCGCAGGCGTCGGGCATGCAGGTGCTCGAGGAGCTCAGCGACAGCACCTTCACGACGCTGTTCACGCAGTTCGCGCGGCTCACGACCCTGTCGCGGCCCTACAACGTCATCGTGACCAACGTGCCCGGGCCGCCGTGCCCGATCTACCTGCTCGGCGCGAAGATGCTGTCGGTCGCGCCGCTGGTGCCGCTGTTCGCCAATCAGGCGCTCGGCATCGCGCTGTTCAGCTACGACGGACGCATCTACTGGGGGTTCAACGCCGACTGGGACGCGCTGCCGGACCTGCACGAGCTCGTCGTCGCGACGGAGCATGAGCTCGAGGCGCTGGCGAACGCGGCGAGCCTCGCAGGGGCGATCGCGGCGACCGAGATGGCGGCGGCGCGTAGTGCTTGACGACGTCCGCCGCAACGCCGCGCAGCGCGTCACGACGTGTGGCTCGCGACGCCGGTGCGGTGACGATTGTGCTTTGACGCTCGGGGCGCACCCGGCCTAAGTTGCCGCGCGTGAACCCCACGTGCGCCCGCTCCACCGCACGAGCGGCAGCCCCCGGCCGCCCGCTCGTTCTTCTCCCGCTCGTCTGCGCGCTCGCGCTCGTCACCGGCTGCGGTGGCGGTGGAGGCGGCGGCTCCGCCGAGCCCGCGCCGATCGACGTCGACACCCCGAACGCCGAGCGCTGCGAGATCCTCGATCCGGACGAGTGCCTGCTGCCGTTTCCGAGCGACGCGCTGACGCGCGCGGACGCCGCCACCGGCACCGGGCGACGGATCGCCTTCGTGCGCGAGTCGATGCCGGCGAACGCGAGCGGCGTGCACGTCGATCCGAGCGAGTGGAACCGCAACGACGGCTTCAGCCCGGGCGCACAGATCACGCTGCTGATCCCCGGCCTCGATCTCGCGGCGTCGAAGCTGCCGCCGGTCACCGACGTCGCGCGCGCACTCGACGAGGACTCCGGGCTCGTGCTGCTCGACGCCGACACCGGCGAGCGCGTCATCGCCTGGGCCGAGCTCGACGCGCACGCGGCGGACACGCCGCAGCGCCAGGCGCTCGAGATCCATCCGGCGATCGCGCTGCGCGAGGGCCACCGGCACGTGGTCGCGCTGCGCGGTCTGGTCGACGGGAACGGAACGGCGATCGCGCCGTCGCAGGTCTTCCAGGTCCTGCGCGATCGCGTCAAGACGACGAATCCGGCCATCGAAGGCCGCCGTGACGCGATGGAGCGCGTGTTCTCGGATCTCGACGCAGCCGGCGTCGCGCGCGAGGATCTCTACCTGGCGTGGGACTTCACGGTCGCGAGCACGCGCTCGCTGTCCGAGCGCCTGCTGCACATCCGCGACGACGGCTTCGCGCAGCTCGGCGATGCGGCGCCGTCGTTCAGCGTGACCAGCACCAGCGAGGGCGGCACGGCGCGCATCGTGAGCGGCACGCTGGACGTACCGCGCTACTTGACGGGTGAGGGCGAGCCCGGCAGCGTCCTGAACGACGACCGCCAGGACGGCCTGCCGCAGCGCAACGGCACCCAGCAGGCGAACTTCGTCTGCACCATGCCGCTGCAGGCGACCCCGGAGAATCCCGCACGCGCGTCGCTGTACGGCCACGGCCTGCTCGGCACGGCCGCACAGGTGGTCGGCATCGGGCAGGCGGCGGCGCTGGTGAACGTCGCGTTCTGCGCGACCGACTACATCGGCATGTCGGCCGGCGACGTCCCGTTCATCGCCGGCATGCTCGGCGACCTGTCGCGCTTCGGTGCGCTGCCCGACCGGCTGCAGCAATCCCACCTGAACTTCCTCTTCCTCGGGCGCGCGATGATCGATCCACGCGGCTTCGGCAGCCATCCGGCCTTCCAGGTCGATGGACGCTCGGCGCTCGGCGGGGACCTCTTCCTCGTCGGTGCGAGCCAGGGCGGCATCCTCGGCGGTGCGACCACCGCGATCGCGCAGGATTTCACCCGCTCGGTGCTCGCCGTCGGTGCGGCGAACTACTCGCTGCTGATCCCGCGCAGCGTCGACTTCGACGAGTTCACGCCGCTGCTCGCCGCGGCCTATCCGGATCCGTTCACGCGGCGGCTCGGCTTCGGCCTGATCCAGATGCTGTGGGATCGCGGCGAGGCGAACGGCTACCTGCAGCACCTGTCGTCCGATCCGTACCCGAACACGCCGGTGCACGCGTCGATGTACCTGATGGCGTTCGGCGACCATCAGGTGGCGAACGTCGGCACCGAGGTGGCGTCGCGCACGATCGGCGCGCACGTGCGCCAGCCGGCGCTGCGCACCGGTCGCGCGACCGCGATCGATCCCTTCTACGGGCTCGAACCCGTGCCGTCGTATCCGTTCCCCGGCTCGGCGCTGGTGGTGTGGGACTTCGGTACGCCGCCCCCGCCCGACGAGAACCTGCCGCCGCGCGAAGGCGACGACCCGCACGGCAAGGCCGGCGACGTCCCGACGGTCCTCCTGATGGTCTCCGAGTACCTGAAGGACGACGGCGGGCTGGTCGACGTGTGCAGCGGGTCGCCGTGCGTCACGCTCGATGATTGACGCAGCGTCCTCATCCGGCGGCGGCGCGCGATGAGCCGACACGACGCTTCGCCGGACATCCCGCTCACGTTCGAGCCGACCGACCTCGAGCACGCGGCCGATCCGTACGCGCTGCTCGCGTCGGTGCGCGCCGGCGGTCCCGTGCGCCAGCTCGCGAGCGGCTACTGGGCCGTCACCGGACACGCCGCGGCCCTCGCAGCGCTGCGTCATCCGCGCTGCGGGACGAGCCCGATCGCACTGCGCTACCTCGACGGGCTGCCGCCCGGGGCCGCGCGTGACGAGATGAGCCATCGCATCAATTTCCTCGATCCGCCCGATCATCCGCGCGTCCGCAGCATCGTCGCGAAGGCGTTCACGCCGCGCCGCATCGGCGAGCTGCGTCCGTGGATCGAGCGCCGTGCCGAGGCGCTGCTCGACGAGCTGCGCGACGCGCGCGACGCGTCCGGCGAGGTCGACGTCCTGGCGCGCTTCGCGCACCAGCTGCCGTCGCTGGTGATCTCCGAGCTGCTCGGCGTGACGGTCGCGGACCGCGGGCGCCTGACGGGATGGAGCGACGCGGTGGCGCCGCTGCTCGGCGTGCGCGTGCCGCCGCTCGTCAAGCAACACGCCGTCGCTGCCGCCGAGGAGTTTCACGCCTACCTGAGCGCGCTGCTCGAGGAGCGCCGCCGCGCCCCCGGTGACGACCTGCTCTCGGCGTTGCTCGTCGCGGAGGAGGACGGCCAGCGCCTCGCGCGCGTCGAGCTGCTGTCGCTCGCGGCGACGCTGTACTCCGCCGGCCACCGCACGACGCGCGACCTGTTCGCGAACGGGCTCTCCGTCCTGCTGCGCATGCCCGGCGCGCTCGGCCGGATCGCGCACGGCGAGTGGCCGGTCGCGGCCGTCGTCGAGGAGATGCTGCGCCACGAGACGCCGACGCTGTTCGTCGCGCGCGTTCCGCTCGAGCCGGTGACGATCGGCGAGGCGAAGGTCGGCGCATTCGAGCCGCTGCTGGTCTTTCTCGCCGCGGCAAACCGCGATCCGGACGCGTACGAGGTGCCGGACGAGTTCCGTCCGGGCCGCAACGGCCCGGGTGCGCTCTCGTTCGCCTTCGGGGCGCACTTCTGCCTCGGCGCAGCGCTCGCGCGCTCCGAGGCGGAGGTGATGCTGTCGGCGTTCGCACGCCGGCATGCGGACGCCACGCTCGCGCGGTCGCTGCGCTGGCACCAGCGCGGACCGTTTCGCGGACTCGACGAGCTCGTGGTGCGGCTCGCCTGACTCGTACCCGCGGGGCACACGCACGGGCGGCACACGAGCTCCGACGCGGGCGGGCGGCTGCCGGCGCTCGGCGGCGCGGTGATCTCCGTTGCACTTCTGGTATGACGGCGTCCGTCCGACCGGTGCGCGCGCGACGTCCGAGCGCGCCGGCCCGCACCGAGGGGAAACGCATGTACGCGCGCTTCGTGAACTGGCTGTCCGCCACGACCTTCGGCTCGTGGGTCGTCAAGCATCTCGCCTCGCGCGTCGACCCGGTCTTGTTCAAGCTGACCAACGGCCGTCTGACCATGACCGGCGTTCCGACGCTGCCGATGCTGACCCTCACCACCATCGGGCGGAAGAGCGGCACGCCGCGCGACACCCAGCTCGCCTATCACGCCGACGGCGGCGACTGGCTCGTCGTCGCGAGCGCCATGGGGCAGGAGCGCCACCCGGACTGGTCGTACAACCTGCAGGCGACGCCGGACGCCGAGGTGCAGCTGCGCGGCGCCCGCATGCGGGTGCGTGCGCAGCTGCTGTCCGACGACGAGAAGGACCGGGTGTGGCCGGCGATCAAGGAGACGATTCCGCAGATGGCCGTCTATGAGCGACGCACCACGCGCAACATCCGCGTCTTTCGCCTCCGCCGGATCGCAGCGAGCGGCGGCGCGCACGCGTCGCTGCGTTGATCTTCCGCGGCGTCTCCGCCACGTTGCCGCGATGACGTCCGCGCGCAGCCTCCGGGACCGGCTCCGACAGCAGCGATGGTGGGGGCCGCTGTCGGTCGTGGTCACCGTGACCGTGCTCGCGCTGGTGCTGCTCAATCTCGTCGCCGCCGCCGTCCTCGGCTTCCGCGGCAGCCCGCGGCGGAAGGTCGATCCGGCCTTCGACCGAGCGCTCGCCCTCGCCTATCCCGACCTGACGCCGAGCCAGCGCGATCGGCTGCAGGACGAGTTCGCGATGACCTTCCGCCCGACGGTCTTCGCCCAGCCGGAGGAGCGACCGGTGAGCGGCCAGTTCGTGACCGTCGACCCGGCCGGGTTTCGCCGCGGTCGCAACCAGCGCGCCTGGCCACCCGACCCCGAGAGCTTCAACGTCTTCGTGTTCGGCGGCTCGACCGCGTTCGGCTACGGCGTTCGCGACGAGGATACGATCGCCTCGCACCTGCAGGCCGCGTTCGACGCTTCGACCCGTGCACGGCCCATCGCGGTGTACAACTTCGCGCGCGGCGGCTTCTACTCGACGCAGGAGCGCCTGCTGTTCGATCAGCTCTTGACGCTCGGGCTGCGTCCCGACCTGGCGATCTTCATCGACGGCTTGAACGAGTTCTCGCTCGTCGGCGAGCCGCCGATCTTCACGCGATACATGACCGAGGCCGCACGCGAGGATCTCGAGCGGCCGCTGCAGAAGGTGATCCGCGAGCTGCCGATCGTGCGCCTGCTGGCGGCGGATGCCGGCGAGAGCCGCTTCGCCGACTACGTGCGCGCGTCCCAGCCGGCCGGGGCGCGTGCGGCGCGCCCGGTCGCGGACCTGCTGGTGGCACGGTATCGCGCGAACCAGCGCGTCATCGCGTCACTCGCGGAAGCCTACGGGGTGCCGACCGTCTTCGTGTGGCAACCGATTCCCGTCTACAAGTACGACCTGAGCGCGCATCCCGCCTGGATCGATCCGCCGCTGCTCGGTCCACTGCACCGCGACGGCTACGCGAAGATGCGCGCAGCGCTCGATGCCGGCGAGATGGATCGGCGCTTCGTGTGGTGCGCCGACATCCAGGACGGCAAGAAGGAGCCGTTCTACGTCGATCAGGTGCACTACAACCCCGCGCTGTCGAAGCTGGTCGCGACCTGCATCCTCGACGCGCTGGTGCCGGCTCTCGGCGGCACGGCGAAGGAGCAGCCCGGCGCGTTCGCGGCAATCCTCGCGCCCGGGCGAGAGACCGCGCTGCCGCTTCCTCGGGACTGACCAGCCCTTGGCTACAGGCGATCGACCACGGCGGAAGGCTCCCCGTTGAGGCACGCACCGACGATGGCGCCGGTGCGCCTGCGGCTCCGCGCGAAGCCATCGATCTGCGGCGGCGTTTCTGGAGAGCTGTCGTCCTCGCTCAGGGACCCGGTTCTGCGCGCGCAAGCGACGGTGATGCTGGCGGAGCTCCAGCAGAGGTAGGTTTCGAGGCGGGATGCGGCGCCGACGTGACCGCCAGCGAAGCTACGGCGCGACCGCTGCCTGAGGGCTGCGGTCGCCCGTCGCAGGAGGGCGTGCGAGCGCCGGCGGACGCCAGCCGCCGAGCACCCGCTCGAGCTCCAGCGCTACTGCGATCGTCACGTGGTCGTTGCCGAGCCCCGACACGACCTGAAAGCCGAGCGGAAGGCCTTCCGCGCCGAGCCCCGACGGCACTTGCGTCGCCGGCAGCTCGAGGACGTTGATGATGGCCTGATACGCCCACGGGTGGTGCATGCGCAGCAGCCAGCGAACCGGCACGCCATGGCGCGGCGCGGGCACGGTGTACGACGGGTAGAGCAGCACCCCGTCCGACCCGAGCGCCTCGATGAAGCTCGCACGCAGCTCGTGGCCGAGCGCGATCATGCGCCGCGCGAGCCCCGGCAGGAGCTTCGGCACCGGATCCACCAGCGCGAGCAGGCTCGACACGAAGGTGTGCTTCGAGCGCCCGAGACCTTGCTTGACGAGCTCGCGTCCGGCGCGAACGCGGCGCCCCTCGCCGAGCATCTGTGCGAACGGATGCTCCTGCGCCTCGGCCATCATCGCCGACCAGACGTCGAACTGCTTCTCGAGGCCCTTGAACGTCACGGTCCGGACCCGCATGCCGCGGTCGCGGAGCACGCGCACCGCGTCCTCCTGCGCGCGACGCAGCTCGGGGGACACGCGCAGCGCGCCGTTGTCGGGCACGTCCAGCAGCGTCCGCCCGGAGAGGTCGACCCGCTCGGGATCGCCGAGCTCGAAGTGGCGGCAGCCCGCGTCGAGTCCATCCGGCCCGGCGAGCAGCCGCAGCAGCGGCATCAGATCCTCGGCGCGGCGCGTGATCGGTCCGGTCGTCAAGTACCTGAGACCGACGCCGGCGGCGATCGGGTACTGCCCGGTGCCGGGCACCATGCCGCCGCTGGGCTTGTGGCCGAACACGCCGTTGAAGAACGCCGGGCCGCGGATCGAGCCGCCGACGTCCGAGCCGAGCCCGAAGGGCGACCCGGCCGCCGCCACGATCGCGCCCTCGCCGCCGGAGCTGCCGCCGGCGATGCGCTGCGGATCGTACGGATTGTTCGTCCGCCCGTAGAGCCGGTTGTTCGACTCCATCCACATGCAGAGCTCGGAGGTGTTGGTGACGCCGAGCGGGATCGCGCCCGCCGCACGGAGCCGCGCCACGGCCGTCGCGTCCGCTCGGGAGACCACGTCGCGCCGTGCCACCAATCCGGCCGCGTTCGGCATGCCGGTCAGCGCGAAGCACTCTTTGATCGTGCACGGCACACCGTGCAGCGGCGGCAGATCCTCGGGGCGCGTACGCACGCGAAGCTGATCCGCGCGCGCCGCTTCGGCACGCGCCTCGTCGAAGCGCGTCCGCACGACGGCGTTGAGCCGCGGGTTGACGTGCTCGATCTGCGCGACGTGCGCCTCGACCACGTCCCGGGCGCGGACGTCCCCCGAGCGGATGAGCGCCGCGAGTCGGGTGGCGGATGCGAGCAGCAGTTCGTTCACGGGTGCAGGGCGGCGCGCCGCAGCGGCCGCGGGCGGGCGCGACGAGGGCTCTAGCAGAAGCGATTCACGCCGCGCATGCCGCCGCGGCCGTCACTGGCGCCGCGACCGTTCGCACGCACCCCGCCGATCGGCACGTCGCGAGCGGCGCGGGCGCCCGGTCGCGACGCGTCGTCCTCATCCCGGCGGAGGCGGCAGCGACGCGTGCACCAGCGAGCGCAGCCGGTCGAGGTCGAACGGCTTGTCGAGCACCGCCGCGGCGCCGAGCTCCTCGGCTTCGCGGTGCGTGTCCTCGTCGCCGAACGCCGTGATCAGGATGAACGGCGTGCGCAGCGCACGATCGTGCAGCGCGCCCAGCACCTCGAGCCCGGACAGCTCGGGCATGCGCAGATCGCTCACGATCAGGTCCACGCTGGTCGCGCCATGATCCGGATCGACCGGCTCCAGCATGCGAACGAGCTGGTGCCCGTCGCCCGACTCGACCACGTCGTAGCCGTCCGCCCGCAGCGTCGACGCGATCAGCGCACGCATCTCTGCGCTGTCGTCGGCGACCGCCACGCGCGGCCGCCGCACCGGCTCGGCGCGCGGCGCATCCGGGTCGACTTGGCGGACGCGGACCGGCACGCCACGTCGCACCAGGCCTGCGAGGCGGTGCTCGATCTCGACGACGTCCTCGTGCGTCGCCGCCGCGACCCGGATCTCGACCCGTGCGCCACGGCCGAGGCGGAGCGCGTCGGAGATGATCCCGGCGAGGGCGCGCGAGTCCAGCGCGCCCGAGCGCGTCACCGCCGCGTCCTGGTTTCCCGGCGGGATCACGTGACTCGCGAACGCGATGACCGCGCGTCCCGCGTCCCCGCGTCGTCGGCGCCGCCGGCGCTGCCAGGGAAGTGATCCCGCGTGGAACGCAGGAATCGTTCGGTCGGCATGAGTGAATGGCATCGTTTCCTCGTGCGCGCGTCCTGCGCGCTTGGTCACCGTCTGGACGTGTCCGGCGTGCTGCGACCTGCCGACGCCGCCGGGCGGCGCGCGCCCCCGTGCCACGCCTTCGCTGCGCCGCCCCCCACGTCGCTCCCGAGCAAGGTCCGTTCGCGTCACGATCGGCTCCGTCAAACCATCGGCGGCGGCACCGACTCGTGCACCAGGGTGCGCAGCCGCTCCAGATCGAAGGGCTTGTCGAGCACGGCCGCGGCACCGAGGTCTTCCGCTTCGCGATGCGTCTCCTCGTCGCCGAAGGCGGTGATCAGGATGAACGGCGTCCGCCAGTTGCCGTCGCGGATCGCGCCGAGCACGTCCATGCCCGACAGCCCCGGCATGCGCAGGTCGCTGACGATGAGCTCGACCGCGGTGCGCGCCGGTCCCTGGGCGCCGCCGAGCGCTTCGAGGCGCGCGATCAGCTCGGTACCGTCGCCGGCCTCGACGACCTCGTAGCCGTCGCCGCGCAAGGTCGCGGCGATGAGCCGCCGCATCTCGACGTTGTCCTCCGCCACCGCGACGCGCGGGCGGCGCGGCGCCGGCAACAGCCGCGGGACCGGCGCGCGGACACGTGCGTCGCGCTGCACGTGGACGACGATGTCGCGGTGCGCGAGCCCCGACAGGCGGCCCTTCAGCCAGCCCACGTCTTCGGGCAGGGCATCCGTCGCGAGGCGGATCTCGACGCGCGTGCCGCGCCCCATCCACAGCGCGTCCTCGAGCATGCCCTCGATCGCGTACGGCGTGAGGAAGCCCGAGCGCTCGATCGAGCCCAGCTTGCGATCGGCGGGGACCGTCCTGCAGGTGAACGACACGTCGACGAGACGTCGCGGGACCTCGTCGTCGGCGTGCGTCCGCTGCGGTCGGGGCGGCACCTCGATGCCGCCCGACCGGTCCACGAGCCAGCTCTGTAGCGTCTGCATCGTCCTCTCCGTCCTGTTTCGCATGGTGTTCCTTGTCTTCTCCGCGCGCGACGGCGCACGGTCGCGACGCAGCGTTCGCACACCGCGTGCCGACGTCGTGCGGGAGACGCTGCCCCACGCACGGCACGAAGGGGCCTGCGATTTCGGGCTTTTCACCGGGCACGGCCGACGATGCGGCCACGCGGCGAGGCGCCCGGTCCCGGCCCCGTTTCGCCCCACGGGGCGGAACGCCGCATCGGGGAGGGCATCGGGAGGACGTCGCGGTCGCCCGCCGCAGCGGGACGACCTCCGGTGCACGGTACCGACGTCAGTCGCCGAGCACGCCGTAGCGCTCGAGCTTGCGGTAGAGCGTCTTGCGATCGACCCCGAGCACGCGCGCCGCAAGCCGCTTGTTGTTCGAGACGGCCTGCAGGACGCGCAGGATGTAGCGTCGCTCGACCTCCTCCAGCGGCACCAGCTCGCTCGGGTCGTCGCCGGTGACGAGCACGTGCGTGGCGCGGTGCTTGCGAATCTTCTCCGGCAGGTCGTCGACCGCGAGCTCGTCGAAGCGCGCCAGCGCGACCGCGCGCTCGATGCAGTTCATCAGCTCGCGCACGTTGCCCGGCCAGTCGTAGGCGAGCAGGCGCTCCGCGGCCGCGGGCGAGATGCCGTGAATGGGCTTGCCCGCCTTCGCGGCGAGGTCGCGCAGGAAGTGCTGCGCGAGCAGCAGCGCGTCGGCGCCGCGGGCGCGCAGCGGCGGCAGCTCGACGTGCAGGACGTTGACGCGGAAGTAGAGGTCCTCGCGGAAGCGCTTCTCGGCGATCGCGTCCTCCAGATCACGGTTGGTCGCGACCACCAGCCGCACGTCGAACGGGATCTCGCGCGGGCCGCCGATCGGGCGGACCACGCGCTCCTGGAGCGCACGCAGCAGCTTCGGCTGCAGGCCGATCGGCAGCTCGCCGATCTCGTCGAGGAAGAGCGTCCCGCCGCTCGCCTCGACGAAGAGCCCGGTGCGCGCGGCGCGCGCGTCGGTGAAGGCACCGCGCGCGTGGCCGAAGAGCTCGCTCTCGAGCAGCGGCTCCGGCATCGCCGCGCAGTTGATCGCGACGAACGGTCCCGCGGCGCGCCGTCCACGCCGGTGCAGGGCGCGCGCCACGACCTCTTTGCCGGTGCCGCTCTCGCCGGTGATCAGCACCGTCGCGTCGCTGTCGACGATGCGCTCGAGAAGATCCTGCACGCGGCGCATGGCCGTGCTCTCGCCGAGCAGGTCGTCGAAGCCGAGCGCACGATCGGCCGCGCGGCGCAGGCGCTTGACCTCGTCGCGCAGGCGGCGGTGCTGCACGGCGCGCGCCAGGGCGAGACGCAGCGCTTCCGCGTCGAACGGCTTGGTGAGGAAGTCGTAGGCGCCGGCGCGCATGGCCGCGATCGCGGTGTCCATGCTGCCGAAGGCGGTGATCACGATCACCGGCACGTCGGCGCGCTGCTGCAGGATGCGCTCGCACAGCTCGAGGCCGGAGATGCGGCCCATGTTCAGATCGGTGACGATCGCGTCGTAGTCGCTCGCCGCGAGTGACGCGAGCGCCTCCTCTGGCGACGTCTTCCAGTCGAGCTCGAAGCCCGAGCCGGCGAGACCGAGCGCCACCCACTCGCAGAGCGCGCGGTCGTCGTCGACCAGCAGGACGCGGCCGGTCACGCGCTCGCCCCGGCGGATTGCATGGTCGCCACGACCGCAGACGGCGCATCGGGCAGCGGCAGGTGAACCGTCAGCTCGCTGCCCACGCCGACCTCGCTGCGCACCGCGATCCAGCCGTGATGATCGCGCACGATGCCGTAGGACACGGCGAGGCCGAGGCCCGTGCCCTCACCGACCGGCTTGGTGGTGAAGAAGGGGTCGAACACGTGCGGCAGATGCTCCGGTGCGATGCCATGACCACCGTCGGCGACGCGTACGAAGGCGTGCTCCGCCGGAGGTCCGCCGACGTCGCTCGGCGGCTGGGCGACGGTGCGTCCGACGCTCACCGTCACGTGGCCTCCCGGGGGGCTCGCCTGGATCGCGTTCACGACGAGATTGGTGAGCACCTGCTGCAGCTGGCCGTGATCGACGACCACCAGCGTCGGCTCGGCGCCGCGCTCGAGCGTCACCGCCACGCGGCGCTTGCGCGCGAGCGTCGCGAGCATCTCGACGGTACGGGCCGCGATGTCGCCGAGATCCCCCGCGAGGAGGCGCGGCTCGCGGCGGCGCGAGAAGTCGAGCAGCTGCCGGATGATCACGGCCATGCGCTCCGCCTGCTCCATCACGATGCGCGCGCTGTCGGCCGCCTCGTCGCCGTCGACGCGCCGGTCGGCGATCAGCTTCGCGCGCCCGGACACCACGTTGAGCGGCGTGCCGAGCTCGTGCGCGACGCCCGAGGCGAGCTGTCCGACGGTCTTCAGCCGGTCGGCGTGTCGCAGCTGCTCGAGCATCGTCAAGCGCATCTCGGCCTCGCTCTGAGCGCGCTCCTGCGCCATCGCGAGGTGCTCGCACATGGCGTTGATGTCCCGCGCGAGCGCGCCGATCTCGTCGTTCTGCGGCAGGTCGAGCGGACCTGCGAGGTCGCCCTCGCCGATCCGGCGCGTCTTCTCCGACAGCGCTTGGATCGGCCGGCCGACCAGCCACATGCCGACGAAGCTCACCACCAGACCGCAGACGCCGATGATCAGCAGCGTCTTCAGCACGATGTGCACCTGGCTGCCGCGAATGTACGCCGCCTGCGGCGCGAGCGACTCGGAGACCTCGATCGCGAACGGCCGCACTTCGTCGTTCGCGCTCACGACCGGCAGGTACGTGAAGCGGCGGCGGTCGTCGCCGACCTGCTCCTCCACCGACACCTCGCGACCGGCGCGCAGCACGGCAATCGCAGCGCCGTCGAGGTGCGGTCCGTCCATCCCCCGGGCGTCGGGCTGCAAGCCGTCACCCGGCAGATCGTCGAGCGCCACCCAGCGGAGCCGCGTGCGCCGCTCCGCCGCGTCGACGGCGCGCACCAGCGCCTCGGCGCGCTCCACTCCGTCCGACGTCGCGATGAACGCCACCGCCGCGCGCACGGCGCGCGCGATCTCGAGCTCGTCCGCTGCGGTGTCGCTCGCGAACAGCTCGCGCTCGCGCGTCACCTGCAGCGACGCGCTCACGGCCATCACCAGCGCGATGCCGAGCAGCAGGGCCAGCGTCAGCTTGCGAGCGAGCCGCATGAGCGGAGTTTACCCGGCCCGCGATTCCGCCGGCAAAGCGCGCTGCGCTTGCAGCTCTGCCTGCTCCGGATCATCCTGTTGGACCGGCGCGACGTTGCGGCACAGGGCGCGCAGCACGACCGGCAGCACCAGCAGGGTGAGCAGCGTCGCCGAGACGATGCCGCCGATCACCACGGTCGCGAGCGGCCGCTGCACCTCCGATCCGGGCAGCGTCGACAGCGCCATCGGCAGGAAGCCGATCGCCGCGACTGCCGACGTCATCAGCACCGGGCGCAGCACCGACGCAGCCGCACCGCGCAGCGCCGTGTCGAACGCTTCGCCCGAGGCGCGCCGTCGCGCCACCGCCGACGCCATCACGACGCCGTTCAGCACCGCCACGCCGCACAGCGCGATGAAGCCGACGCCGGCCGGAATCGAGAACGGCAGCCCGCGCAGGACCAGCGCGACGATGCCGCCGATCAGCGCGAACGGCACGCAGCTGAACACCGCGAGCGTGTACGGCACGTTGCCGAACGTCAAGAAGAGCATCGCGAAGATGATCGCCAGCGCCATCGGCACGACCAGCGCCAGGCGTCCCGCGGCGCGCGAGAAGTTCTCGAACTGGCCGCCCCACACCACGCGGTAGCCCTCTGGCACCTGCACGACCGCCCCGACCCGCGCCTGCGCATCCTGCACGTAGGAGACGAGGTCGCGCCCGCGTACGTTGGCCTCGACCAGCACGCGGCGTTCGAGCGCTTCGCGATTGATCACTGCGGGACCTTCCGTGCGCCGCACGCTCGCCACCTGCTCGATGGGCACCAGCTGGCCGCGCTCGTCGCCGACCAGCAGTCCCGCGAGGCCGTCCTCACCGTCGGTCGCAGGCGGCAGCTTGACGACGACGTCGAAGCGGCGCGGTCCCTCGAAGACCTTGCCGACCGCATGCCCGACGCGCGTCGCCTCGACCGCGTCGAGCACCGTGTCGGCGGACAGCCCGTAGCGCGCGAGTCGCGCGCGATCGACGTCGACCTCGAGCAGCGGCAGCCCGAGCACGCGCTGCACGCGCAGGTCGCCGGTGCCCGGGACGTCCCGCATCACGGCACCGATCTGCTCCGCGATCGCCTTCAGCTTCTCGAGGTCCGGACCGAAGACCTTGATCACCACGTCGGCGCGCGACCCGGCGAGCAGCTCGTTCACGCGGTCCTCGATCGGCTGCGACATCGACGGGAACGTTCCGGGCACTTCGGCCTCGATCGCCTGCTTCATCTGCTCCGCGAGCGCATCCGGGTCGTCGGTGGTCTGCCACTCGTCGCGCGGTGCGAGCTTGACCATGACCTCGGCGTTGTCCGGACCGACCGGATCGGTGGCGGCGTCGCCACGGCCGGAGCGCGTCGTGACGAGCTTCACCTCGGGGAAGCGTCCGAGCGTCTCCTCGAGCTTCATGCCCAGTCGCTCGGCTTCGCTGATCGCGACGCTCGGCAGGCGCCGCACGTCGACCACCAGCTCGCCCTCGAAGATGCGCGGCACGAAGTCGGCGCCGAGCCGCGTCGCGAGCACGCCCGCCACGACGAGCGCACCGCACGCGAGGCCGAAGGTCGCCTTCGGTGCCGCGAGCACGCCCTCGAGCACGCGCGCGTACGCCGAAGCGAGCCTGCGGTAGATCCGTCCGCCGTCGTGCGCGTGCTTCGGCGCGCGCGCGGTGTACGCGATCGCCGCCGGGAACGTGACCAGCGTGTAGAAGAGCGCGCCGGCGAGGGCGAGCGCGACCGTGATCGCCATCGGGCGGAACATCTTGCCTTCGACGCCTTCGAGCGCCATCAGCGGCAGGTAGACGAGCAGGATGATCAGCACCGACGAGAACACCGGCTTCGCGACGTCGCGCGCGGCGCCGGCGATGGTGCGGACGCGCTGCGCGTCGGTCAGCGGACGCACGATCGCGAGCTGGGCGATGATCGCCTCCAGCATGACGATCGCGCCGTCGACCAGCAGCCCGAAGTCGATCGCGCCGAGCGACATGATGTTGCCGACCACCCCGAGCGCGTTCATGCCGATCACGGCCACCAGCATCGAGAACGGGATCGCGAGCGCCGCGATCAGCGCACCGGAGATCGTGCCGAGGCCGATCACCATCACGATGGTCACCAGCAGCGCGCCCTCGACGAGGTTCCTGAGCACCGTCGCGAGCACGCGGTCGATGAACTCGGCGCGGTCGTAGAAGGGCTCGATGCGCATGCCCTGCGGCAGGTCCTTGCCGATCGCCTCGATGGCGGTCTTCACGCGCTGCACGACGTCGCGCGAGTTCGAGCCGACCAGCATCATCACGGTGCCGGTGACGACGGGTCCGCGGCCGAGCTGGGTCGCGGCGCCGAAGCGCAGCGCCGCGCCCTCCTCGACGTTCGCCACGCTGTCGAGCAGCACCGGCGTGCCGTCCTGGTCGGCGGTGAGCACGATGCGCTTCAGGTCGTCGGTCGAGCCGGCGAGCGCATCGCCGCGGATGACGAGGCTCTCGCCGTTCTTCTCGATGTAGCCGCCGCCGACCGAGCGGTTGTTCTGCTGCAGGGCTTCGACGACGCGCGAGAACGGCAGCCGCAGCGCCGCGAGCCGCTGCGGGTCGACCAGGATCTGGAACTGGCGAGCCTTGCCGCCGAGGCCGTTGACCTCGATCACGCCGGGCACCTGACGCAGCCGCGGTGCGATGATCCAGTCGAGCGCGGTGCGCAGCTCCATCGGATCGTGGCGGTCGGAGCTCAGCACGAACTCGAAGATGTCGCCGAGGCCGGTCGCGACCGGACCGAGCTCGGGCCGGCCGTAGCCCGGCGGGATCTCGGCTTCAGCTTGACGGAGACGCTCGGCGACCAGCTGGCGCGCGAACCACACGTCCATCGAGTCGTCGAACACGACCGTGACCGCAGACACGCCGGTGCGCGACACCGAGCGGATCTGCTGCAGGCCCGGCAGACCGTTCAGCGCCATCTCGATCGGATAGGTCAGGTACTGCTCGACCTCGAGCGGCGACAGGCCGGACGCCGAGGTCTGCACGCTCACCTGGACGTTGGTGACGTCCGGCACCGCGTCGATCGACAGACGGCGCACCTCGAACGCGCCCCAGAGACCGATCAGCAGGGAAACGATCAGCACGACGCCGCGGCGCCGTACCGAGAAGGCGACGATCCGCTCGAGCATCAGCGCAGCACCTCGCTCTTGAGGAGAAACGCATTCGCGGTCGCGACCTCCTCGCCGGCGGCGATGCCGGCCGCGACCTCGACGTCGTGCGATCCGGTCGCTCCGAGCGCGACCTCGCGCGCCTCGAACGAGCCGTCGGGCAGCTTGACGAAGAGCATGGTGCGGCCGTCGATCGACTGCACCGCGGCGCGCGGCACGACCACGGCTCCCGGACCGGTCGCGCCGTTGCCGCCCGTACCGCCGTTCGCCTGCAGGCGTGCCGTGACGAACTTGCCGGGCAGGAGCAGCGCGCCCGGGTTGTCGACGTCGAGGTAGACCTTCGCCGTGCGCGTGTCGCGATCGATCTGCGGGTCGATGCGACGGACCGTCGCCTGCGGCTTCAGGTCCTTGTAGGCCTCGGTCGCGATCTCGGCGACGAGGCCCGGCTTCACCCAGGCGAGGTCGCGCTCGAAGACGTCGAGCACGACGCGAACGTGCGAGAGATCGGCGATCTTGAAGATCGCGCGTCCGGGGTCGACCGCCTCTCCAGGCTCGGCATCGCGCTGCACGACCACGCCGTCGATCGGCGCCCGCAGCGCGTAGCGCGCGAGCGGACGATCACCGCCGCGCCGCGGCAGCTCGTCGCGCGCGACGCCGAGGGCGAGCAGCAGCTGCTCGGCGGCGTCGGCC
>JAIEPK010000357.1 GCA_019749875.1 Candidatus Binatia bacterium
GGCTCGCGGGTCGCTCGTGGCGCCGGCGCTCGGCACCTGCGACGTCACCAGCGTCGAG
Source organism: Candidatus Binatia bacterium (assembly GCA_019749875.1). Taxonomy (GTDB): domain Bacteria; phylum Desulfobacterota; class Binatia; order UBA12015; family UBA12015; genus VGTK01. The sequence goes on from JAIEPK010000357.1 coordinate 59, forward strand.
GAGCCGCCGCCGCCGCCGCTGGGATCGGCCTCGGGCTGCTGCCCGACGCTCGAGCCGACCTGTCCCACGTAGAGCTGCAGGTCGGCGCCGCCCAGAAACGCCGCGAGCGACTGCCAGGTCTGGCTCGAACGCGCATAGCCGTGCGTCCCGCCGGCGCCACCGGGTGCCTTGACGGCGCCGCCGTCCTCCGCGGCGGTGCCGCCCGTTCCGCCGCGCGCACCCCAGGCCTCGGTGTAGACGGGCATCTGCGCGAGCGTCCCCGCGTCGACGTCGCCGAAGAGCGTGTCCACGAGCCCGGTGACGTCGAGCGCCGTCGAGCTCACGAGGCTCTGGGTGTACGTACACCGGACCACCGGACGCACGCCGCTGCGATCGAGGCTGCACGGGCCCTGCACCCAGGCGAGCTGCACCGCACCGCCCGTGCCGCCGGGCGACGCGGGAATGCTGCCGGCGGACGGTGCCGTGGCGTCGTAGGCCGTGTTGCCGATGGCCCAGCTGCCACCACCGCCGCCGCCCGACGCGGTGCCGCCACCGCCACCACCGCCGAAGCCACCGCCGCCACGACCGCCCTCGCCGCCGCTGCACCCGGAGCCGCCGCTGCCGTTACCCGCGCCGGCCGCGCCCTTCCCCGGCGCCCACGGCGTCGTGACGGGGATGAGCGAGCCGTCGTCGTTCCAGCCGTAGCCGTCGCTCCAGCCACCCGGTCCGCCCTCCCCCTGGCCGTGGCCACCGGAGCAGCTGGTCGCGCCGGTGCCGCCACAGCCGCCCGAGCTGCCGCTCGCGCCGGTGCCCTGGCTTCCGGCCGCGAACTGCGGCGCCCCGGGAAAGCTGCTCGCGTTGGCGACGGCGACGCCGCCGGCACCGCCGGCCTTGCCGTTGGTGGTCTTGGTCGTCTTGCCGTCGGGACAGAGCCCGTTCTCGCCGCCGCCGCCGCCGCCGCCGCCGAGCGCGAGCACCTGCAGCGCGGACGGCTCCGAGCCCTCGAACTCCGAGCCGTTCGAGGTGCTGAGCGCGCTCAGCGGGACCTGCCCGAGGAGCGTGGAGCTGCCGTCGCGCCCGACGTACGCGAAGAGGCCGCCGGCCCCCTCCGCGATGGCCGGGTCGTCCTGCGCCGCGAGGTCCCCCGGGGCCATGACGGTGAGCCCGAAGCCGCCGGTGCCGGCGCCGCCGTCGCTCGCGGCCCCCTCAGAGCCCCAGGCGCGGACCTGGACGGCCGCGACGTCCTGCATCTCGAGGCCGCGCGCCCACTCGCCGACGGCCAGCGCGAAGCTCGAGTCGGTGAAGGTGCAGGTGTACTCGGCCCCGTTCTGCGCGCTCGTCGCACCGAAGGGACAGGTCAGGCCGTCGCTGCCCGGCGTGCACGATGCGCCGTCGCCGCCCAGCGTGACGTCGAGGCCGTCGACCCCGATCGTCGCGGCGGCTTCGCAGGCGTACGGCTGCGTCGCGGTGGCGTCGTCGGCGTCGAGCCGCACCTTGAAGAGGCGCGCACCCGTCGTCGCGTCGAGGACCGCCATCGCCTCCTGCGGGAAGATCGTCTGGTAGGAGAGCGTGGCCCCCGCCGCCACGAACGCCCCGAAGCCGTTGTCGAGCACGTGCGGCGGCTCCTGCGCGTTGGGCGTGATCTTCGTGTTCGTCTGGTAGAAGCTCGCGCAGCACTCCTTGGCGAAGACGACGTCGCGCCCGAGCGCGTTGGTGATGGTGTAGTCGACGGGCTTGCGGCCGTCCGGCAGGCTCAAGGACGAAAGCGCCAGCCGCTGTCCCCCGGCCACCTGCTCGACGTACGTGTGCCAGTAGCCGCAGTTGTCGAAGAAGCCCTGGACGTTGCTGTCCGCGGTGTCGAGCGCCGGCAGGCCGTACTCGTCGTGCCACTCGAAGCCGCCGAGCGCCGTCGCCGTGGTGCTGCCGGCGTCGGTGTCGCCGCCGTTCCCGTCGACGTCGAGGTAGCGCGGGCCGTAGGCGCCGTAGCCCGCCGTCGCCGCGCAGAACGGCTGCGCGGTGCTGGCGCAGGAGCCGAACCCCGCGGGCACGACGTAGTAGAGCGCCGACGGGAAGGTCTTCCCGCGCGCCTCGCCGCCGAAGGGCGCCGCGTCGTCGACGACGTAGTCGGGCGGGTTGTAGGCCGTCGCCGTGCCGTTCGTGACGGCGTTCACGGCCAGGGGGTTCGTCAGCGTCTCGCACGTCCCCTGGGGCGACGTCAGCAGCACCTGCGCCCGCCGCGTCCGCTGCGTGCCGGCGGCGGGCAGCGTCTCACCGGTGTCGAAGTCCAGCACCGTCTGCGACGTCGCGCGATCGGTCTCGGCCTCGACCACAAGCTGCGGATGCGGTGCGCTCGGCGCCGCGCACCCCGCCGTCGTCTTGCCGAGGCAGGTCGGGCTCTCGTCGTAGATGGGGCTGAGACCGATGGTCGTCTGGCTGCCCGCGCCGGTGCGCGTGTAGATGAACAGCAGCTGGCTCGGTGCCAGCGGCGCGGTGTGCGGGCTCGTGTTGCCGTACTTGGTCAGCCAGTCGCCGCTCTGCGGGTCCTGGAACGCCGCCTGGGCGAGCGGCAGGATGCCGATGCCCTGCGGGTTGCCGGGGTCCCCGGTCGGCTCGATCGTGTTGGTCTGCGGGTTGCCCGCGGTGTCGAAGAAGACCAGGCGGTCGAGCAGCCACTGCACGTCGGCCGGCGGCGCGGGGTTGCCGAGGTCGTCCTCCACGGTGACGGTGAGCTGCACCGCGGTGGCGTATGTGCCGGTCGCCGGCACGAGCACGGTGCTGTTGCCCGAGAAGACCAGCGTCGCGCTGCCGTACGGCTCCTCCGTGAGCACGGGTGTCGGCAGCGGCGCGTAGGTGTCCGTCCACAGCGTGGTGGTGCAGGACGGCGTGTCGTCGCTGCCGGCGAACTCGCTCGCGCAGGCCGCAACCTCGAGCGTCGTCGCCGTCTCGGGCACCGCGACCAGGAACGAGAACGCCGGCAGTGCGGGGGTGCCGTCGCTGCCGACCGCCATCCCGTTGAACGGCGTGTAGTTCGCCACGGTGCTCCCGGCCGTCACCCGATAGAAGAAGCCGTTCACGCCGTCGCCCCACGTCGTGCCGGGGCTCCACGCCGGAATCGTCACGCGCACCAGCACGTCGGTCGGGTCGACGTTCGAGTGCGCGAGCGCGAACAGTGCGCTGCGCGTCCCGGTGCAGGTGTCCGGCGAGGTGGAGGGACACGAGATGGTGGCCGCTCCGGCCGTGCCGGGCGCGACCGCCAGCAATGCGAGCAGAGCGAGCACCCACGCGACGAAGCCCCGGCGCGCCGCTCGCCGCGTCAGCGGCATGCGCCCCAGCAGGGCACGGTTCCAACCGTTGTCGAAGTTCACCGATGACATGGCGCAACACCTTCCAGCGCTGGGCGGCTGCATCGGAGCGCCGGCTCGGCTCACTCCGCTGTTCTCCGCGACGCGCAGTCTTCGGCCGCTGGCTCGCGGCTGATGCGCAATGTGCACGTCGGATCCCGCGCCGTCCGTCGGACGGATTCCGAATGTCACGTAGGAATTGGTCCTACGGACGGGCGCGCGACTTCGGCGTCGGCCCCGGACGCCGCAGTCGATCTACGAATCGACCAGTCGACGATCCGTCGCGGGATCGCCGAGCGCGCTCGTCGTCAAGCATTCCGCTCGCGAACCACGACCATCGCCCCAGCGACGACGCGGCGCTGCGCTGTAGGAGAAACCCCGACGCGCGTTTCAGACCTTCGCCGACGGCTGCCCCGCCGAGGAGCCGCTACCAGTCAGCGCATCGACCCGGAGAGCTCGACTCGGAGGAGGCCTGTCATGCTCGCACGAACACTCGCCATCGCGGCGCTCCTGCTGCTTCCCGCAGGCTCAGGAGCGGCACCCCTCACGCCCGCGCAGAAGTGCGCCATCGGCATCGACGATGCGGCGGGGCGCTTCGCTCACTGTCGACTGGAAGCGGCGAAGGCGTTCACGCGCACCGCCGACGCCGCCAAGCTCGATGCGGCGCTCGACCGCTGCGAGAGCGCCTTCCACCGCGGCTTCTCGGCCGCGCGCGAGGCCGGTGGCAACGCCTGCCTTGCCAACGATGCACCGGCCGAGTTCGTCACGCTGCTCTCGCAGTGCACGGAGCGATCCGCGGCCGCCGCTCTCGGCTCGTCTCTGACGATCAGCTGCACGCCGAACAACCCTTCTCCGGGGATGGTCTACTGCGTGCCCGCGAACAACTTCGAGATCGATCTCTACGACGACCTGCTCGCTGCAGCGCAGCCGTACGGCATCACCGCACAGACGGAGCTGCAGGTCATCGCGTACGGTGGCAACGGCGGCAACGGTGCGACCGCGGCCGGCGGCTCCACCGGCTACGGCGGCGACGGCGGTTACGCGAACACCATCACCACCATCGCCGCGATCGCGCAGAGCAAGGGCACGACGGTGCTCGAGTGGCTGTCGGGAAGTGGCGGCTCGCACAACTCGTCCGCCGGGTCGGGAGGCTCGGGGGGCTCTTCGACCATCATCTGGATGGGACCGCAGGCCATCGGCGAGTCCGTTCCGCCGCCCAGCGTGACCAACGCGCTGGTGGTCGCCGGCGGCGGGGGCGGCGGCACGTACGCGGACTGCTGCGTGAACTCGCCCGGGCACGACGGCGGGCACGGCGGCTACGTCAATGGCAGCGGCGGCAGCGACGACGGCAACTACCCGAACTACCAGGTGACCCAGGACGGCGTGACGTTCTGGGTGGGCACGGGGGAGAACGGACACGGCGACGGGGGTAACCCCGGCAGCCCGCCGAGCCAGCCGGGAGTCGGCGGCGCTCAGTACCACGGCGGCACCGGCCACAGCGGCGGCAACGGCATGGGCGGGAACGGCGGCGAGCTCCACAACAGCACGTCGGGCTCGACCGTCGTCGGGCGGCCCGGGTGGTCCGACGGCACGATCGACGGCGAAAGCCTGCTCGGATCGACCGGCCTCGGCGGTGACAACGACATCGGGTACAGCGACGGGGCTGGCGGCGGCGGCTACGGCGGCGGCGGCGCCGGCGGCGGAGACCACAGCGGCGGTGGAGCTGGCGGCGGCAGCTTCGCGCTCGCCAACACCAAGGCGGGCACCGACACCCGCCCCGAGCGTCAAGGCAGCAACGTCGTCTTTCTCTTCGTCACCAATTGAGCACGGACGACGGGCGCCCGATCGGAACTTGACGCTTCTTGGCGAGAGCTCGGCGTTCGCCCGGGCGGCACCGGCGATCGAGGCCACGGACTGCCGGCCGCCTGCTCGCTCCCTGCCCGAGCCCGGAACCGCCCGCGCCAGCCCGTCGTCGCCCACGCAGCGGTTGTCATCCGGACGACGACGGCGCTCGTTCTCCCAGAATTGCTTGACAGCACCTCCGACCGAACCCTACAGTCCGCGCTCTGCGACGTCGCTGGGCGATGAACGCCCGACGGGCCCGTGGGATGGCGGAGGTGGAGATGACGAGAGCAGCGGCGTGTGGGTTGATCGTGGTCGCGGCTCTCGTGAGCGGCTGCTCGATGAGCTCCGAGCAGAAGCAGCACATCCAAACGCTCGAGCAGCAGGCGGCTGCGATCGGCCATCCCGAGATCAAGTACGTGCAGACGAAGGACCCCGACAAGGCGTTCGGCCTCGGCTTCCTCTTCGGGATCGGCTACTTCTACACCGACTCGCCGGGCAAGGGCATCGCGAGCCTGCTGACTTGGCCGCTGTCGATCACGTGGGCGCCGTTCGGGGCGTACAACACGGCGCTGGAGGACAACATCGACGCCTTCGAGGCACGCGTGCAGGCTGCGAAAGACGCGCAGCTCGGCTTCGGGCCACAGGGGGGCAACGCGACGTCACCCGACGCCGTGCCCGCGGCGACCTCGCCTCGCTGAGTCACGAAGTCGATGCAAAGGTCGGGCGGGCGGGCGTCGTCGTTCGCCCGTCCGAGACCGGTCCGCGCAGCGAGACTTCGACGAGGGCTGGGCGAGCGCCGTTCATCGCAGGAGACGTCGCGCCGTATCCAGCGTGACGTCTCCGTCAATCCTTGCAGCCGCCCCACGAGCCCGAGGTCCCGAACGAAGAAGCTCTCCAAGTACCCGAGGCGCACTCACCCCCGCGCGTCGCGGTGAAGGAAATCCCTTCGGCCGTGCCGAAGGTGATGCTGTCGCAGTTCACCGTGCCGAAAACGGGTCCGGCAAGCAGCCCCGCGCCGGAGTCGAAAATCTGGATGTTGCCGCTCAACGAGCCGGCGTGCTGAACGATCGTCGCGAGGAACGTGCCCGACGCAACGCCCCCCTCGCCGTCGCTGCCGCTGTAGCTTCCCCTCCACACGCCCGTCGCATCGCAGAGCTCAGTGCAGGTGCACTGGCGTTCCATCCCGGGTGCAATGCACAAGGAGCCGTTGCACGCCTCGTCCTCGAGCTCGTCACATTCCTCTTCTGAGGAGTTCACCACGCCGTCGCCGCATTCGGGACACGTGGTTCCCGACGCGATGGTCCATCGAGCACGGAGGGCTTCCGGTTGCACGAGATCAATCACAAACTCGCGTCCGAAGACGCCAGACAGATCGACGCCGACCGTAGCGCCGAGCTCGAAGCCTACGGTGCCGGCGACGCACACCTCCGCCTCGGGCGACACGGTTCCTACGAGCGAGCCCTCGACCGTCGGCAAGGCGACGAAGCGCGGGCCGGCGAGGCCGACGATCGGGAGAACGAGCGCCGTCCGCATCGTCATCGACACGCTCGCTCTCGCCTCCGCCACGATGTCGGGCTCGACGAGCCCGAAGGACCCGAGGTCACCGGCGAACGCGTGCACGTCCGCCGCGCATCCGCCGAGGTCACGGGTGCAGAGCACGCCGCCACCGAGCACCGCCGCCCCGACCGCCTGACCGGACAGCGTCGCACCGAACCCGGTCGAGGCACGCAGCGCGACCTGACCCTCGACCCGTGGCGTCAGCACGATGGGAATCGGGCCGGTCGGGACGACGATGGGCGGCAAGCGAAGGATCGTGAACGGAGCGAACGTGGCCTCCCGGGAGTGGTCGAAGGCCGGAAACTCGGCGCTCCACTCCAGGCTCGCGCCGACCGATGCTGGCTGGAGGCGCGCGCTGAAGAAACGCGCCCCGATGTCGAGCAGGGCGAACAGCCGCGGCGGCTCGAACTTAGCCTTGACGGCGATCGATGCGCGGCCGCCGCTGCCGAAGTCGCGATCGAACACCAGCGATGGACCGAGCGCGCTGCGTCGCGCCAGGAGCGTCCCTTCCGCTTCGGGCACGAGCGTCGCGTCGACCAACCAGGAAAGCTCCGCGAAGCCCTGGCCGAGGGGGAGATCGTGCGTCACCAGGTCGACACCGGCGTCCGTCTCGCGGAGATCTTGGACCTGGCGGACGAACGGCGATCCGTCCGGAAGCACGCCCGCGAGGACATCGCCCTCAGCGATCCCGGGCGCCCCGGGGAGAAGAGCGAGGCTCAGCCCGTCATCCGTCCAGGACAAGACGAGCAGCGGGTCACCGGTCACGAGATGCGCACCAGGAACGGTCGAGACCGGGCCGGCAGCTCGGAAGGACCACGTGAAGGCGTTCAGCGCGATCGGCGGCGTCGCATCGGGCAACGTGAACTCGAGGTGCTGGCCGGCGTGCGCCGTCTCGTTGGGACCGAGCCGCGTGGGGCCGAACGCGCCCATCACGTCCGCGAGCCCATGTCCCTCCTTGGGCACGGCATCGACGAGGACACGCTCCCAGGTGCGCTGCGAAAGGTTCGCGAGGTCGATTGCGTAGACGAACCGACACGCTGAAGAAGAAACTCGCTGCCGCGACACGAGCTGCAGCCTCGCGACGTCGAACTCCGCGGAGAGTGGCTCGCGCACCGCGTCGTCCTCGAGGCCCGAGCTGCACGTCGGATCCGACGGCACGGTCGGCGTAGGGGTGCTCGTGGGCGAGAGTGTGTGCATCGGCATCGTCGCGCTCGGGGTGGGCGTGGCGGTCGTGGCCGGCTCGAACGTGGGTGTCGGCACCGCCGTGGGAGCGGGCGTGGCCGTAGGAGACGGGCGGCAGACGCCGGCATCCGGCTGCGCGATCTGCAGGTCGTCATTCGTGTCCGCCGCGTCGATGCAGTGCGTGAAATCCGGACATGCGGTCGCCAAGACCCTACCGGACCGCTCCCGGCAGCGGTCACGCGTGGCGCCTCCGAGCGTGCGCGTCGGCTCGATCGAGCAGGTGACCCTACCACTGTCGAGGAAGGACCTGATGCACGGGACGGGCTTTCGCGAGATCGGGATGCCACAGGTCGACTCGGCCAGCATGCTCTTGACGTACGACCTGCACCGAGGACGCAGGCGCAGTTCGCCTACCGCGTCCAACAGCTGGCGCCGAACGCACCGCATGTAGGCGGCGCGCCTCCGCCCGGGTGTCCCGTCGAACTCGGCGCATGGGCACACGCGGTCCACGTCGGTACGGAGCCTGCGAATCTGCTCGGCGTCGCCGCCGGCAAGCTCTGGCAGACCGGTCAAGCAGGCGGCAGGCTCGCTGGAACGAGCGGCACCCGCAGTCACCATGCAGCAGAAGGCCAACGTTGCGCCGATCACGCGCGCCCTGAGAAGGAGGTGGTCCCCACGTCGAGCGAGGAGAGCGAAACCACGATGGATGGAGTGAGGCATGCACTCCATCGAGCAAGTCGACGGCCATTTCCGGATGCGCGAGACCGCACGATGCTCGAGCGGTCGTCCAAGAATCTGGACACTGGCTGTCCGAAGAGCTGGACAGCGCTCGTCTCGTTTGACAGCGCCGCGGGCGCGCTGACGGCCTCAGCGCGGCAGACGCAACGCCACCAGCGTCGACGGATTCGACGCGCCGATCGGCCACAGCATCAGATCGTCCGCGATCGCCGGCCAGCCGTTGATGCCGCCGGGCGCCTGCCACGTCCAGACGGTCTCGCCCGTCGCACGATCGAGCGCGAGCACCGTGCCCTGATACACACCGGTGATCACCAGGTCGTTCACCACCGTCATGCCGCCGAACGGATCACCGGGCAGCGGCACGTCCCAGAGGATGGTTCCGGTGGCGGCATCGATCGCGACCGCCTGCCCGTTCATCGTGCCGAAGGCACCGCCGAGCCCGATCGACAGCTCCGGCTCGTAGATCGCCGGCGAGTTGACCACCGCCACGTAGACCACGCCGTCCGCCGCGGCGGGCGGCGTGAGCACGCCGCCGAAGAGCCCGGGCAGGACCTGCGTGCGCCCGCCGAGCGCGGTCAGCTGATCGTTCTCGTGCACCCCGACCGAGGTCGTCCACAGCACGTCGCCGGTGTCGGCGTCGTGGCCGATCACGAATCCCGCCTTGCCGGTCGCGACGGCGATCCGCCGCACGCCGGAGCCCGCGCGCACGTCGACCAGGAGCGACAGCGCCAGATCGTGGTCGAAGATGTCGTGCGGGGTTGCTTGACGATACCAGTCGAGCACGCCGCTGCCGACGTCCAGCGACAGCAGCGAGTCGGTGTAGAGGTTCGGCCCCGGACGGCTCGACCCGTTCGGGTAGCCGGGCACGCCCGCGAACGGCGCGGGATTCGCGATGCCCCAGTAGATCCGTCCGCGCGCCTCGTCGATCGCCGGCGGGTACCACGCTCCACCGCCGGAGTTGATCTCCGGATTTCCCCAGAGATCATCGGAGTCCACGGTGTCGAAGCTCCACGCGACCTCGCCGGTGTCTTGACGGAGCGCGTACAGCACACCGCGGTCGCCGCCGCGATAGGGACCTTCGCCGCTCACCGGCACCGTGCTCGCGAAGACCAGATCGCCGTACGCGACCGGCTGGATGTCGACGCCGTCGGTCGCGGTGACCGTCAGCTTGCGCGACCACAGCGTCGCGCCGGTGGTCGCGTCGAGCGCGACGATGCCGTCCGTGCCGTCGTTCGCGAACACCTTGCCCCAGCCGAGCGCGACACCGTTCGGCCCGAACAGCGACAGGGGCTGCGTCGCCTGCCAGCGGACGGCGCCTGTCTCGCGATCGAGCGCCGACACGCGGCTCGACAGGTCCTGCAGGTAGACCGTGTCGCCCGCGATCAGCGGCGTGGTCGAGATGTTGCCGTACGCGCCGCGACCCGAGAGGTCGACCCGCCACGCCACCGCGAGCTGCGCGATGGTGCTCTTGTCGATCGACGAGTCGCGTGTCGCCCGCGAGTTCAGGTAGTCGCGTCCCGGCAGCGCCCAGTCGTCGGCGTACTGCGCCACCTCGGGCGGAACGCCGCTCGGCGCGGACGCCCGCGGCGCATCGGAGCACGCGCTCGCGAGCGCGAGGAGCACGACGACGAAGCGCTCCAGGTGACGGGTCGGTCGGGAGTGCGTCATCGCCTTCTCCTGTTCTCGCGTGCGATCGTCGACCGGGTGCTCACTTCGGCGAGAAGCGCTGTCCCGCGTCGAGCCGGTACGTCGAGCCGTTGATCATCGGGTTCTCGAAGATGGCGCGCGCCAGCAGCGCGTACTCCTGCGGCTGGCCCATGCGCTTCGGGAACGCGGCGTCGCGCGTCAGGCCGTCCGCCATCTGCTGCGGGATGCCGTGCGTGAGGCCGGTGTCGAAGAGGCTCGGCGCGATGGTCATGACACGGATGCCGAGGCCGCCGAGGTCACGCGCCATGGTGAGCGTCATGCCGGCGATGCCGGCCTTCGCGGCGCTGTACGCGACCTGGCCGATCTGGCCCTCGAACGCCGCGATCGACGCGGTCATGAGGATCACGCCGCGCTCGCCGTTCTCGTCCGGCTCGTTGCGGCTCATGGCCTCGGCCTGCAGGCGTGCGATGTTGAAGCTCGCGATGAGATTGAGGTCGACCACCGCGCGGAACTGGTCGAGCGGATGCGGTCCGTCCTTGGTCATGGTGCGCTTCGCGATGCCGCCGCCGGCGGTATTGACGCCGAAGTGGACCGCGCCGAGATCGCTCGCCGCGGCCTTGATCGCCTTCTCGGTGCCGTCGAAGTCGGTCACGTCGCAGGGATAGAACTTCGTGCCGGCGCCGAGCTCCGACGCGACCTCGGCGCCCTTCGAATTCGGCCGGTCGAGGATCGCGACTGCTCCTCCCGACTTGACGAGCAGCTCCGCGGTCGCGCGCGCCATGCCGGACGCACCACCGACGACGATTGCCTTCGAACCCTCGATCTTCATTCCCTGCCTGATCCTTTCTCTGTTTTGCTTGACGCTCGCGCCGGCGCGGCCGGCGTCCGCTCCGATCAGCGCTTCGCCGTCGGGCTGCGCGGTACGTCGCGGAAGGCGACGTCCTTGTCGAGCGTGCGCTCGCGCGGCATGCCGAGCACGCGCTCGGACACGACGTTGCGCGCCATCTCGGTCGTGCCGCCACCGATGCACGAGACCTGGCGCATGAGGAAGTCCGTGCCCGCGCGCGCGAGCGGGCCGTCGTCGTCGTTCGACCAGGCTCCGCCGGCGCCGCCGGCGACGTCGAACGCGATGGTCGTCTGCCGCATCGTTGCGAGACAGTGGAAGACGCGCGCGACCGCCGACGACTGGCTCGACATCGTGCCGGTCGCGATACCCTCGCCCACCCGGCGCTGCAGCTCGCGCCACACGATCTCCAGCGTCTGCGCCTCGCCGATCAGGTCGCGCACCCGCGCGTCGTCGGCGCGGCCCGCAGCCCGCGCGAGCTCGAGCGTGGACGCGCCGCCCGCGACGCCGTGGATCGCGTCGGCCGGGAACGTCACCAGCGGCGAGTTGTACGACATGCGCTCGTGGAACATCCAGCGCGTGCCGACCGTCCAGCCGTCGTTGACGTCGCCCACGCGATCGTCGTCCGGGACGCGCACGTCGTTCAGGAACTCCTGGCAGAACTCGCGATTGCCGTTCAGCATCTCGATGCGGTGCACGTCGATGCTCGGCTGGTGGATCGGCAGGATGAAGACCGTCAAGCCGGCGTGCTTCGCGACGTCCCAGTCGGTGCGCGCGAGGCAGAGCGCCCAGTCGGACCACCACGCCCCCGTCGTCCACACCTTCGAGCCGTTCAGCAGCCAGCCGTCGCCGTCGCGCGTGGCACTCGTCAGCGCGCCGGCGACGTCCGAGCCGCCGCTCGGCTCGGAGAGGAACTGCATCCAGATCTCCTCGCCACGCAGCATGGCGGGGATGTGGCGCCGCTTCTGCTCCTCCGTACCGAACTCGAGCAGCACCGCCGCGCACGGCGCGAAGGTCGGGACTTGAATGCGGCTCGGGAACTCGAAGCCGGCGATCTCCTCGTTGAGCGCGCGCTGGTGCGCGGGCGTCAAGCCGAGCCCGTCGTATTCGCGCGGCACGCAGACGCCGGCGAGACGCGCGTCGAACAGCATGCGCTGCACTTCCCGGTCGCGCGCGACCGCGGCGAGCTCCTCTTCGTCGCTCACGCGGCTCCGCACCGTCATGACGGTGCTGCCGATCGGGCGCAGGTTGCCGCGGATGAACGCGCGCGCCCGGCCGCGGAACGCCTCGAGATCCTCCATCTCCGCTGCCACCAGCGAGCTCATGCAGCCTCCGCGCGACGCTCGAGCAGAGCGGTGAGACGCTGGCGGTGCTCGGCGGGCGTGCCGTACAGCGCGCGGTCGACCGTCAAGCGTCGCAGGAAGAAGTGCAGGTCGTGCTCGAAGGTCACGCCGATGCCGCCGTGCAGCTGCACGCAGTCCTGCAGCAGCTCCGCGCCCTGATCGCCGACGTACGCCTTCGCGATGCTGGCGAGCTCGGCGGCCTCTTCGGAGCCGGCGTCGACCGCGGCCACCGCCGCGTCGGCGATCGCGTGGCTCGCCTCGAGCCACGCCTTCAGGTCCGCGAAGCGGTGCTTGATCGCCTGATACGACGCGAGCGGCCGGCCGAAGGAGAAGCGGTCGAAGGCCCACGCGAGGGTCATGTCGAAACCGCTCTGCATGGCGCCGACCGACTCCGCGGCGAGCAGCACCAGCGCCTGCTGCAGCTGCCGCTCGACCTGCATGTCCGCGCGGCCGGGCTCGCCGACCAGCGCCGACGCGGGTACACGTACGCTCTCGAAGGTCACACGATGGAACCGGCGCGTCAGGTCCACGCTCTCCATCGGCGCGATCGTCACCCCCGGCGCGTCCGCGGGGACGAGGACCTGCGTGAGACCGTCGCCGGTGCGTCCCGTGACCAGCAGGTGGCTCGCGCTCGCGGCGGCCTCGACGGGGCGCTTGACGCCGCTCAGCAAGACGTCGCCGCCGTCGCTCCGGATCTCCAGCGCGATCGCACCGAGACGATCGTTCGGCCGCGGCTCGGCCAGACACCAGGTCGCGATCGCGTCGCCGGAGAGCAGCCGCGCCAGCACCGGCGCGTGCGCGTTTCCGCCCGTGCCGCTCAGCGCCGCGGCGACGATGCTCGCCGGGACCAGCGGCCCCGGCGCCGCACGCCGGCCGAACTCGTACGTGAGCAGCGACAGGTCCACGAGCCCGCGGTCGCTGATCGAGCCGCCGCCGTTCTCCTCGGACACCAGCAGCGAGGTCCAGCCGAGCTCGGCGCCGCGCTTCCACCACGCGTCCGCGAAGCCGACCGGGTCGTCGCGCAGGCGGCGCAGCTCCGCGGGCGGAACGGTCTCGTCGAGAAATCTCGCGGTGGTCTCCCGGAGGAGCTCCTGATCGGACGTCGGCTGCAGCAGCATGGATCGCGCCTCGTGAATCCGGACGACGGCGCGACACGGTGCGCCAAACGGGGAAGGAAGCTCTGCAGGTTCGTCCACCGCGCGGGTCACTGTCAAGCTCGCGCCGCGCGGGTGTCGTGCGGGGGCGGCGCTGGCCGAGGGAGTCGTGTCGGGGCTAGGTCACTCGTGGAGGCGCTCGAACTTGCCGCAGCCTTGATGATAGAGCCGGCCGCGTGCAGCAGCTTGCCTACTGGCGAAGAGTCGCCGATCGCGGCTGGCGCGATACACACGGGGCCTTCGGAACTCACCCCGGTGCGATGACTGCCTGGATTCTCGTCGGGGGCTTCGGAGGCGCCGTCACAGGATACGCCACGAGCGCAGGCTCAGTAGCTGTGACCTTTGGCGCTGGCGTTGGCGGTGTTCTCGTCGCCGTGATCGCGACGTTCGTAGTGCAGCTGACTGCTGCGCCGTCCAGGATGGACGATGAACTTCGCGGCATCATCCGTCAGCAGGCGGCGGACGACGTTATTGATGCACGCCGCCGCGCTCTAGGGCAGGCGCTGGATCGCTTAGTAGTGGAGGCTGGGGAGATTTACCGTGACGCCTACAACGGGCGACCCGGCTTCAACCTCGAGGAAGAAATCGGCAACTGGCGACTGCGATTGCGAGTCGTTCTTATCTCTTACGGGGTCGATTTCGAATGGCGATGGATCGACACGGTCGAGGTTATCGATCAGCCGATGGACGCCGGCTCGCGACTGCTTGCGGATCTTGAAGCCCGTAAGCAGCGCCTACTGCAAACCTACCGCAAGTGTTCGTCGAGCTCTCCTAACCCACTTCGACCAACTAGCTCTCCCGATGAGACCTAACGCTTTCCGCCTTGATGACACGCTTGGCGTACCTGCTCCCACCAATGATTTCGTCAACTCCTCCTTCGCGCGCAGCGCTCAGCGGCTTGGCGGCACTGTGGGGTCGGGGCCGGCGGAACATGAGGCAGTCCGACGCGCACAGCGCAGCCCGCCGGCAGCCTTCCGACGGCGACGGCGACGACGAGAGGTCAAGAAATCGTTTGCCGGCAACGGTGGCGGCGCACTACGGTTCGCCGCGCCGGCATGCCGCTGCGTGCGGCCCGAGCGCAAGCAAGCTGTCAGTTCCTTGCGCAGTGCCCCGCGCGCCTGGATGAACAGCGACCGGCGCGCGGTTTCCAGATCGCGCCGAGCGTGTCGGATCGGAAGCGACGACGGCGTCGCCGCTGCGACGGCTCGACGCGACCGGGCGAGCCACGACGCCAGACCTGCGCCGAGAGATGCATCGTCCACGGGTCCGACGAAGCCCTGCTCCGCTCGCCGGTCACACGGTGCCTTGACCTGCGGCGCCGCACCCGTGTTGAACGTCGGACCATGACGATCGCACGGACGCTTCTCCTCGGAGCCTGCCTCGTGCTCGCCGCCGCGTGCGGCAGCGACGGCGGCGGAGGTGGCGGCGATGCCGGTACGCCGAACAAGGTGCTGGTGTTCTCGCGCACCACGGGCTTCCGCCACCCCTCGATCGAACCCGGCGTCGACGCGATCCGCAAGCTCGGCGACGAGAACGGCTTTGCCGTCGACCACACCGAGGACGCGGCCGCGTTCACGAGCGGCAACCTCGCGCAGTACCGCGCGGTGGTGTTTCTCAGCACGACCGGCAACCCGCTCGACGGCGACGATGAGCGCGTCGCGTTCGAGGAGTTCATTCGCGCCGGCGGCGGCTTCGTCGGCATTCATGCGGCGTCGGACCAGAACGAGACCTCGCAGACGGAGTGGCCGTGGTTCGGACGCCTCGTCGGCGCGTACTTCGGCGGACACCCGCTGTTCACCGCACGTCCAACCGGCGACGCGTCGTGCCAGTTCCAGACGATCACGTCGTGCCACGACGGCGTGGCGCTCATCGAGGACGAGGATCATCCCTCGACGGCGCACCTCGCGCAGGCGTCGGACGCGTCACCGCCGCGCTGGGACGTCTACGACGAGTTCTACGGCTTCGCGACCAACCCGCGCGGGACGGTTCACGTGCTCGCGACGCTCGACGAGTCGACGTACCTCGGCCTGCCGGGCCAACTCTCGGCCGCCGGCGTCATGGGCGAGGATCATCCGATCGCGTGGTGCCAGGACTTCGACGGCGGCCGCGCGTTCTACACGGCGCTCGGCCACGACACCATGCTGTACGCGAACGACGCCTACCTGAAGCACGTCCTCGGCGGCATCCTGTGGGCGACGGGCGCCGTGCGCGGCGACTGCGGCTGAGGAGCGAAGGTGATGAAGTTCATCCTGCAGTACCCCCAGGCGAACGGACTCGAACGCGACATGCTCGATGCGGGCGACGTCGGCGAGATCGCCGCCGCCGCGGAGCAGGCCGGCTTCGACGGCTTCTCGCTCACCGAGCACCCGATCCCCGGCGCCAAGTGGCTCGCGCACGGCGGGCACCAGAGCGTCGATCCGTTCGTGGCACTCGCCTTCGCGGCCGCCGCGACGACGCGCCTGCGGCTGCTCACGTACCTGGCGGTCGTGCCGTACCGGAACCCGTTCCTGCTGGCGAAGGCCGCGGCGACGCTCGACCGCATGTCGAACGGGCGCTTCGTGCTCGGCGTCGGCAGCGGGTACCACAAGACCGAATTCTTCGCCCTCGGCGTCGACTTCGAGGAGCGCAACGCGCTCTTCGACGAGGCGCTCGAGGTGCTGCCGCTCGCATGGTCCGGCGAGGCGTTCTCGTACAAGGGCCGCCACTTCGAGGCGCGCAACGTGATCCAGCTGCCGCGCCCGACGCAGCAGCCGATCCCGATCTGGATCGGCGGCAACTCGAAGCTGGCCCGGCGCCGCGTCGCGCGCAGCGCGCAGGCGTGGATGCCGATGGGCGGCACGGCGGAGCTCGCGCAGACCACGCGCACCGCGCACATCGGCTCGCTCGACGCGTTGCGCGACATGATCGCCGACGTCAAGGACATGGCCGGGGCACGCGCGGCATCGCTCGACTTCGTCGGCCAGTATCCGGACCCGGATCTGTCGACGAGCCCGACGCGCGATGTCGCGCGGCACCGCGACGCGTTCGCGCGTCAAGCGGAGGCCGGCATCACGTGGATGGTCGTCGGCTCGTCACACGCACCGGCCGAGCGCCAGCGTGCCTTCATCGAGGAGTTCGGCGCGACCTACATCCGCTCCGGTGCTTGACGACGCGCCGTTCGCTTGCGTCGCGGCGTCGGTCGACCGCGAAGCCGACGTCGCGACGCGCGCTCACGGCAGCCGCGTACGCAGCAGCTCCGCGACGTCGTGGTCCGCGATCGCCGCGTCCGCCCGCCGCGTCGCTGCCATGCCGATCTCGATCGGCTGCCAGTGCGAGCCCATCGCCGCGGTGACCAGCGCCGCGATCCACGCGGTGAGCAGGTTCAGCCGGTACTGCTGCCAGGCCTCGTCCTCGGCGAGCACGACGCCGTGCGCGCCGAGCTGCCGGCAGTAGCGCGCGACGAGGTCACGCTCGCGCGCGCGGCGGAGCTCCGTCCCGACCGAGCCGCCGAGGAAGTATGCGACGTCGCGCATGCCCGGCGCGGCACTCACCATCGCCCAGTCGAGGAAGCCCGGCGTGTCGCCGAGGACGAACATGTTGCCGATGTGCGCGTCGCCGTGGATCAGCGTCGGCGTGCCCGCCGCGAGCAGCGCCGGAATGCGCTCGGCGCGTGGAACGTAGGCCGCGGCGAGCTCGCGCGACGCCGGCGGCAGCGCGTCGCCGAGCTGCTGCACCGCGAAGTGCACCAGCGGGGCCGCCGACCCGTAGCTGCGCGAGCGCTGCTCGACCCACGCGAGATCGCCGCCCTCCGCGAAGCGCGGGCTGCCGGTGAAGGACGCGTGCAGGGCCGCGAAGGCGTCGATCGTCGCCTGGACGAACGACGCCAGGTGCGGATCCTTCGCGCTCGGATAGCGCGCACCGAGCGCCTGCAGGTCCTCCAGCACCATGACGTAGCGGCCCTGGTCGTCGTGCGACGCGTGGAACGTGCGCGGCACGCGGACGGGCACGTCCTGCGCGAGCTCCGCATAGAAGCGCGCCTCGGCGCGGCCCATTCCCTGCACCTCGACGAACTTGCGCTGCCCCTCGTCGAACGGCGGCAGCTTGACGAAGACCGAGCCCGGCAGGCGCGCGTCGTCGTGCGTGAGGGCCACGCGTGCGCGACCGGTCGTCCCCGAGTGCGCCTCGGCGATCGCGATGCTGCCGATCCGTGCACCGGGCGCGTGCGGCTGCAGCACCTCCTCGAGCCACGCCGCGGTGATGTCCGCGACGTCGACGGGGATGAACGCCGGTGCGGCGGTCACGGCGCGGCTCGTTGCGGCGGCGCCGCCGTCGCGAGTGCGTCGAGCACGAGCTGCGCCATCGCCGCGTGTCCCGCCGCCGTCGGGTGGTAGGGAAAGGTCCCCTTGGCGACCAGGCCCTCGACCCAGCGCTCGCCGTCGGGGGCGCACGGCCCGTGACCGTCGCTCGCCGCGTACGGATCGACCAGCAGCACCCCGGTCCGCGCCGCGACGTCGACCAAGACGTCCTGCAGTGACTCGCCCACCGATGCGACCAGGGCCGCTTCGTCCGGAGCGAAGCCGAGCGCTGCACAGTCCGGCGGGTTCGCGACCACGGGGTAGGTGACCAACACCACTACGGCGGACGGTGCGCGCGCCTGCAGCTCCTCGATCAGTGCCGTGAGGTCGGCGCGCAGCTGCGCGACCTTCGGCTCGAGCGTGGACGCATCGACGACACACGGCGCCGCGGCGGGATTGCCGCACTCGCCCGCCAGCGTGGTGTAGCCGAGGTCGTTGCCGCCGACCGTCAAGCTGATCAGCGCCGTGTCCGCAGTCACGGCGTCGCTCTGCGCTGCCGCACCGTTCTGCGGCGTGTCGCGCACGTTGGCGACGGTCGCGCCGGAGCAGGTGACGTCGATCAGCTCGAGATCGAGCGCCGCCGCGACGCGATGAGGATAGTCGTGATCCGAGCGCAGGCAGAGGCCGCCGGACATCGGCGCGATGCCGCTGCCCGCGGCGAACGAGCTGCCGAGCGCCACGTAACGAGCGCCGGGCTCGAGCGGAAGTCGCCCGGGCATCGCTGGCGCATCGGCGTTCGCGCAACCGAACGCGAGCAGCACGAGCGCGAGCGACGCGCGGCGCAGCGATCCGGTGCTCGGCATCACGGCGCCTCCCGTTGCACGACGTTCGACCTGTCCACCTTCACGGGCTGCACCGCGCCCCGCGCGGCGCGCGCAGCACGTCGTAGCTCGGGTCGTCGTGGTCGCGGCTGCCGGTCGTCGGGAACGACGCGCTCGCGACGGTGCGGCGCTCGTCCATCGTGTGCAGGTAGCGGCGGTGCGCGATGCGCCACACGCCGTCGGTGCGGCGCTCCCAGCGGTCGACGTAGCGTCCGTGCGACACGATGTCGGTGAGCGCCCCGTCGGGTGCCGCCGAGCGCAGCCGCGCGATCACGTAGCACTCGCTGCCCGCGAGGTCGCCGTCGACGCGGATCGTGACGCCGCCGATGTGGTGGCCGGTGGTCTGCATCGTCAGGTGCGCCGCGCGCACGAACTCCATGAAGCCGTGGCCGGTGCCCTGGTACATGGCGCCGTAGTCGGCGACCGCGTCCTCGTGGAAGACCGCGCGGCCGAGGTCCATGTCGAGACGATCGACGGCGCGGCAGTACGCGGCGAGCGCCTCGGTGATCTCGTCCTTCGCGATCAGCATCTCCAGCGTGGTGTCGGGCTTCACGCGCCTCTCCTGCGTGCCGCGAGCGACGTGCTGACCAGCGGCAGGTCTCCGTACGTGCGGATGCCGGGCTCCGCCGCGCACACCTTCGCGATCGCGTTCACCAGCGGCAGTCCCGTGATGCGCATGCCGATCGCGTGCATCTCGTGGACGTCGAGCTTCGACAGGTCGTCGAGGTCGGGCCAGATGTCGAGCTTCATGCGGATGCGCGGATTCGCGTCGACCACGACGAGGTAGCCGTGCTCGACCTTCCACGGCGGATCGATCTTCGTCCCCATCACCCAGCGCTGGTGCAGCTCGAAGCGGTCGACCCCGCCGATCATGCCGATGAAGCGCACGTCGATGCCGGCGACGGTGTCCTTGCGGATGTCGCGGCCGGGCACGTTCAGGTCTTCCGTCGCGTGCGCGAACTCGACCACGCAGCGGCGCTCGTAGTCGCGCACGCCGAGCAGCTCGCCGAGCACGTCGAGGCCATCGTGGAAGACGCGCACCGCGTGCTCGACGTCGCGCGCATGATTCGCGTCGCCCTTCGGACGCCCCCAGCCGAGCGCGTCCATGTTCGAGTCGGCGGCGAAGAGCGTCACGTCCACCGACTCGCTGATCTTCACGTGCCGCACGTCGCGGCTGATCGCCGCGCCGACCGCGCCGAGCATCGCGGAGTAGCCGGGGTTCATGCCGCTGCCGAAGATGGTCGCGTGCCCCGTGCGCGCCGCGCGCTCGACCAGCTCGCGCTGCCCCGGCGGCAGCGAGCGACCGGTGAGGAACTCGCAGCTGGTGACGACGTTCACTCCGGCGCGCAGGATCCGCGCGACCTCGTCCGCGTCGAAGTAGAGCGGCGTGTAGACGACGCAGTCGGGCTTCAGCGCGAGCAGGGCCGTGACGTCGCTCGTCGCGCGCACGCCCGTCGGCGCGTCGAGCCCGACCAGCTCCGCGACGTCCAGGCCTGCCTTGCTCGCGCTCCGCGCGAAGCAGCCGACCAGCTCGAGGTCGCTGCGCTCGAGGATCGCGCGCACGGTCTCGTGCGCGACGTTGCCGGTGGTCCACTGCACGACGCGCAGCGGCGCGGGCGTCAGATCGTCGTTCGGCATCGCCATCGTCACCTCGCTCGTGGTGCATACGCACGTTCCCGGAAATACGAAACCCGCGCGCAGCGCGGGCCGAGCGCAGCGAGCAGTGGAGTGGGGCCCCGCTGGGCTCCGCCCAGTGGGGCGAGGAGACAGGTCTCCTCGTTGGACTAGTTGTCGGCCGCACCTTCGAGGATCCAGTCGCGGATCGCGTTCTCCTGCGTCTCGTCGAGATACGGACCACCGAGCGGCATGCGCTCGCCCTCCTCCTCGCCGCGGATCTTCAGGAACAGATGGCTCGTCGACGGGTCGAAGGGCTCGATCTCGTAGTGCTCGCCGTCGTGTGCCGGACGGAGCGGCGGCACCACTGCGGCCGCCGCCGCGGCAGCACCGCTGCCCTCGAGGACCAGGAAGATGTCGTCGTACGCCTGCCCTTCCTCGAGGTTGAGCCCCTCCTGCGGGTCGGCGCCCGCATGGCATCCGGACAGCGCGCAGCGCGCGGTGAAGATCGGCTGCACCGCGCCGCGGAACGTCGCCCTGGTCTCCTTCGGCAGCAGGAAGTCGCCGCTGATCACGAGCCCCGACGCGATCTCCTTCCAGCCGTCACTGGTGCACGGCGCAGCGGCGCACGCGTCGGCGCCGGAGCAGTCGAGGGTGTACGACGTCTGGCGCGGCTCCGCGTTCGGCGTCTCCGACGTGATGCGGCACCAGATGAACGACGGTGCGCTGCCGTCGGTCTTGAAGACGTTGCCCGTGACCGTACGGTCGTTCAGGTTGAACGAGATCGCCCAGCGCTCGGCGCCGACGTCCTTGCTGATCAGGTAGCGCCGCGAGTCGGGTGTCATCTGCAGCCCGGACGCGGACTGCGCGTGCGCGACACCCGCGAGCTGCAGGCTCGCGACGAGCGTCGAGACCAGGGCGTGAACGAAGCGGGGCATCGCAGTCTCCTTCAGGGAGCCGGTGTCGGCAGAGGGGCGAACGGATCCGCGAAGCGCGGATCCGTCGTGAAGTCGCGGTCACTGAGGCTCTCGAGGAACGCGAGCAGATCCGCCTTGGCGGCGTCCGTGAGCGGGAAGCCGGTGATGAACGGGCTCTTGTTGCGGTTCAGCGCGCCGTCGCCGGCGTTCGGCCCGGACGGGATCAGGCGTCCGCCGCGCGCGTAGTGGTCGACGACGTCGGCGAGCGTCGCGAGGCTGCCGTCGTGCATGTACGGCGCGGTGAGTGCCACGTTGCGCAGCGACGGCGGCTTCATGCGCCCCATGTCGGTCGCGACGCCGGTGAACGCGAACAGGCCGGTGTTCGGCTCCGGGTACGCGCCGGTGCCGCCGACGTTGTAGAGCCCGTTGTTCTCGAACGGCGTCGACGCGCGCGGGCTGCCGTCGTGCTGCAGCGCGCTCGCGAAGGTGAGCCCACCGTGGCAGTGGTCGCACTCGGTGAACTCCGAGAAGAAGAGCGCCATGCCGCGCCGCGCGGATTCCGACAGCGCATCGTCGTCGTGCTGGTAGACGTAGCGGTCGTAGGGCGATCCGCCGGAGATCAGCGTGCGCTCGAAGGCCGCGATCGCTTTCGCGACGTTCGCGACCGTGACCGGATCGCCGTCCGCGGGAAACGACGTCGCGAACAGATCGCGGTAGAGGGCGTCCCCGCGCAGCCGCGCCAGCAGCTCGTCCTCGCGGCCGGCGAAGCCGAGCTCCACCGGCGCCTCGCCGAACAGCGGGATCAGCAGCTGCTTCTCGAGCGTGACGACGTTCGGGTTCATCCAGGTCAGCGTCGGGAAGTAGGCGACGTTGGCCAGCCCCTGCGCGTTGCGCGGGTGCGCCTCGCCGGTCGAGCCGAGCGCGGTCTCGCGTGCGTCGGTGAACGCGCGCGCCTGCTGGTGGCACGAGCCGCACGACTGCGTGCCGTTCCTCGACAGCCGCGTGTCGTAGAACAGGTGACGTCCGAGCTCGACCTTCGCGGCCGACATCGGGTTGTCGTCCGGCACCAGCGGCTGCGGAAAGCCCGGCGGCAGGTTCCAGACGTACGCGCCGCCGGGCGGAGTCGGACCGGGAGTCGGCGTCGGCGTCGGTGGCATGGGCGACGGCTCGGGCGGCAGCGCGCGACCCGCTCCGACGGCAAAGAGCTGCTGCGGGCCTGCCGGCCGTCCGTTGAACGGCAGCCCGAGGCGTTCGAACGGCGCCGCGCAGTCGTCGTCGTTCGACGAGCCCATGCAGCCGGGCTGCGAGCCCGGCGCGTTGCGCTCGACGTTCGAGCCGGTGAACAGCGACGCCAGATCGGCCACGATCGCGTCCTGCCGCGGGTCGAAAGGCGTCAAGTCGACCGCGACGCGGTTCGGGTTCGCGCACGACGTGACGTTGCCGCGCCCGTCGCCGTCGCAGCGCGTGCTGCCGACGTGCATGCGGAACTCGTTGCCGTTCGACTGCGCCCAGTTGTCGTGGAGCAGGAACTTGTAGCCGGCGTTCCAGTTCCAGAAGAGCGCCGTGTGGTTCAGCGGCGCGGGCGCGGACGCCGCGTCGCCGTGATTGCGCGCGAACGGCACGCCGAGCGTGAAGCGCACGCCGACGTACGTCCCGGGCGCTGCCGTGCCGCGCACGCTGCGGTTGGTCTCCGGCGTGCCCGAGAACGCACAGCGGCCGCTCGCGTCCTCGAAGTCGAGCAGCGCCAGGTCGTCGACCTGCCAGACGCCGTCCTGGTCGAGCAGGACGGGCTCCTCGCTGCCGTCGTCGCGCACCAGGCGCACCTCCGAGACGTAGAAGCGCAGATCGCCGGGCTCGATGGTCGCACTCGTCGTGCCGATGCCGGCGAACGTCCGGCCGCACGCGAACGGCTCGCCCGCGAGCTCGGCGAGGAACGTGAGATTGACGCGTCGGTCGTCGACCGGCGATGGTGACGGGCCGGGCGCGGACGACGTACCTCCGCCGTCGCCGCAGCCGAGCACCAGCGCCGCGAGCAGAAGTGCTACGCGCGGACGCCGGAGCGCGCCTCGCAGCATCCCGTGGCAGCGCGCGGCGGTGCGCCGTCGCGGCGCGGCCGGCGAAGCCGG
>JAIEPK010000423.1 GCA_019749875.1 Candidatus Binatia bacterium
TTCCGCGGCGGCACGGCGTCGGGCGGCGACGGCTCGTGGAACGCGAATGGCTTCCGCGGCGGCTCCGCGTCCGGCGGTGACGGCTCGTGGAACGCGCAGAGCTGGCGCGGCGGCACGGCGTCGGGCGGCGGCGGCTCGTGGAATGCGCACGGCGCCGACGGCGGCTACGCGTCGGGCGGTGACGGCTCGTGGTCCGCGCACGGGGCGGACGGCGGTTACGCCTACCACGACGGCGCGTACTACGGCGGGAGCTACACCGCGTATCATCCGCCGACGACGGTCAACACGTACTACGAGGGCGGCTGCTACGACTGCGGCGGCTGGAACACCGCCGGCGCGGCGGCGGCCGGGGTGGCCGTCGGCGCGACCATCGGCGCGGCGAGCGCGAGTGCCGCGTCGTCGAACGCGTACGCGCAGGGCTATGCCGCCGGCGCGACCAACACCGCGTACGCGATCGGCTCGATCTACACGACGCTGCCCGCGGGCTGCGTGTACACGCCGATGAACAGCGCCACGTTCTACCAGTGCGGCGGCGGCGTCTGGCTCAGCCCGTCGTACGGCGCGAACGGGGTCTACTACCGCATCGTTCCGGCGCCCTGAGGCATCCGGGGATGGTGCGGCGCCGGCAGGCGCCGCGACGTCGATTTCTCATCTTGCTGTCGAGGAGGGTGGACATGAAGAAGCTCGCATGGACGTTGGTCGCAGTGCTCGCATTGCCCGCGGCCGCGGCGCTCGCCCAGGGAGGACCGCACGCCCAGGAGGCGAAGGCGATCCTCGGGGCGTGCAAGCAGGACATCAAGCAGTTCTGCAGCCAGGTGCCGCCGGGCGAAGGGCGCATCAAGGCCTGCATGAAGCAGCACCTGCACGAGCTCTCGGAGCCGTGCAAGGAAGCGCTCTTTCAAGCCTGGCTGCACGACTGATCAGGGGGATGGTGATGAAGAGGATCGCATTCTTGACGGCGGGCGTCGCGGCGCTCGCCATGACCACCGGCTGCGTCTCGCAGCAGCAGATGCTCGCCGCGAAGCAGCAGACGGCGATGCAGACCGCGGCGAGCCGGGGCCAGTTCGACATGAGCTGTCCGAGCGCGGAGCCGATCCTGCTGTCGCAGGAGGTGACCCAGCCCGCGCTGCAGGGGCCGTGGGTCGCCGGCATCGAGCGCGAGGAGTACACGATCGGCGTGCAGGGCTGCGGTCAGCGCAGGACGTACGTCGTGATGTGCCCGCAGGGCGGCGAGAGCTGCTTCGCCGCGAACTCGGGCGCGGTCGCGGACGCGATCCAGCAGCGCTGACCGGAACGTGCGGTGGCGTGGTGGACGTAGGTGTCCACCACGCCGAACCGCGCAAGGGCATACCTCGCAACCGCGCAGCGCCACCGCGCACGCGCCACCCGGCGCGAAGGATGACAGATGAAGCGGTCGATCTCGGCGATCGCGGGCGCAGCGCTGTTGCTCGCCGCGACGTCCGCACTCGCCCAGAAGGTCAACGGCGTCCTCGGCTCGCCCGATGCGACCATGTCCATCGATGGCAAGCAGCTGCCGCCGCCCGACATGAAGTGGGGCGGCGTCATCAAGGACGACGCTCTGCAGTCGAAGCCGTGGTGGACGCCGCGCGTCGTGCCGCCGGCGGGCGCACCGCACGTCCTGCTGATCATCACCGACGACGCCGGCTTCGGCGTGCCGAGCACCTTCGGCGGCGTGATCCCGACGCCGACCATGGACCGGATCGCGCAGAGCGGCCTGCGCTACAACCGGATGTTCTCGACCGCGCTGTGCTCGCCGACGCGCGCATCACTGATCACCGGCCGCAACCACCACTCCGCCGGCTTCGGCGTGATCTCCGAGCAGTCGACCGGCTTCCCCGGCTACAACAGCATCATCGACAAGGACAAGGCGACCATCGGCCGCATCCTGCTCGAGAATGGCTACTCGACGTCGTGGTTCGGCAAGGACCACAACACGCCGGCGTTCCAGGCGAGCCAGGTGGGTCCGTTCGACCAGTGGCCGACGGGAATGGGCTTCGAGTACTTCTACGGCTTCGTCGGCGGTGACGCGAACCAGTGGCAGCCGAACCTGTTCCGCAACACGACGCAGATCTATCCGTTCCTCGGCAAGCCGGCGGGGGAGTGGAACCTGATCACGGCGATGGCCGACGACGCGATCGACTGGATGACGCGCATCCACCAGACCGACCCGTCGAAGCCGCTGTTCATCAAGTACGCGCCGGGTGCCACGCACGCACCGCACCACCCGACGAAGGAGTGGGTCGACAAGATTCATGCGCTGCACCTCTTCGACGACGGCTACGAGAAGCTGCGCGAGCGCATCTTCGAGAACCAGAAGAAGCTCGGCGTGGTCCCCGCCGACGCGCAGCTCACGCCCTGGCCGAAGGACGTCCTGCCGCCGTGGGACTCGCTGTCGGACGAGGCGAAGAAGCTCTACATCCGGCAGGTCGAGGTGTTCGCGGCGTACGCGGCGTACAGCGACTACGAGATCGGCCGTGTGGTCCAGCACTTCGAGGACCTCGGCCAGCTCGACAACACGCTGATCATCTACATCAACGGCGACAACGGGACGAGCGCCGAGGGCGGCCCGATGGGCACGCCGAACGAGGTCGCGTTCTTCAACGGCGTGCAGGTGCCGGTCGACGTGCAGATGAAGTTCTACGACGTCTGGGGCACCGAGCAGACGTACAACCACATGTCGGCGGGATGGTCGTGGGCCTTCGACACCCCGTTCGACTGGTTCAAGCAGAACGCGTCGCGGCTCGGCGGCATCAACCAGAACATGGTCGTGTCGTGGCCCGCGCGTATCAAGGACAAGGGGGCGCTGCGCGAGCAGTTCGTGCACGTGATCGACGTCGTGCCGACGATCCTCGAGGCGGCGGGCATCAAGGCGCCCGAGGTGGTCGACGGCATCCCGCAGAAGCCGATCGAGGGCACGAGCTTCGCCTACACCTTCGACGCCGCGAACGGGAAGGCCAAGTCCCGCCACACCAGGCAGTACTTCGAGATGATGGGTCAGTGGGCGCTCTACGAGGACGGCTGGCTGCTCAGCACCAAGGTCGACCGCGCGCCCTGGATCGCGTTCGGTCCGGCGAACACCGATCCGCTCAACAACCAGGTGTTCCAGCTGTACGACCTGAACACGGACTTCACGCAGTCGAACGACATCGCCGCGAAGCACCCCGACAAGGTCAAGCAGATGCGCGCCGACTTCCTCGCCGAGGCGAGGAAGTACCAGGTGCTGCCGCTCGACGCGTCGGTCGCGGCACGCATCGTGGCACCGCGTCCCAACATCACCGCGGGACGCAGCGAGTTCGTCTACACGCACCCGATGGTCGGCCTGCCGCAGGGCGACTCGCCGTTCCTGCTCGACGCGTCGTACACCATCACCGCCGACATCGAGGTTCCGCAGGGCGGTGCCGAGGGCATGATCCTCACGTCGGGCGGACGCTTCGGCGGCTATGGCTTCTACCTGCTCAAGGGCAAGCCGGTGTTCCTGTGGAACCTGGTCGACCTCGAGCGCATCCGCTGGGAAGGCCCCGACGCGCTCACACCGGGTAAGCGCACCGTCGAGTTCGACTTCGTGTACGACGGCCTCGGCGCGGGCACGCTGCTGTTCAACGACTTCAGCGGTCTGGGCCAGCCCGGCACCGGCACGCTGAAGGTCGACGGCAAGACCGTCGCGACGCAGCGCATGGCGCGCACGATGCCGATGATCCTGCAGTGGGACGAGAGCTTCGACATCGCGTCCGACACGCTGACCGGCGTGAACGACGCCGACTACCAGCCGCCGTTCCCGCTGACGGCGAAGCTCGACAAGCTGACCATCAAGATCGACCGCCCGCAGCTGTCGCCGGCCGACATCGCGAAGCTCGAGGCGGCCATGAAGGAGCAGGCGAAGGCACAGTGACGGCCTGGTCGGGCGCCGGGCCGGTGCGCTGGCACCGGCCCGGCCCGGAACGTACGAAGGCACCACCATGGCGGATCGTACGCTTCTCGTGATGCCCGAGGACACGGGCCGGCCGATCCTCGATGCGCTCGCATCGGCCCGGAAGTCGATCCTGGTGAAGATGTTCCTCTTCACCGATCCCGACCTGGTCGCCGCGACGATCGACGCGCACCGGCGCGGGGTGAAGGTCCGCGTGCTGCTCAACGCCGCGCGCCGCAGCGGCGAGGACGACAATGCGGACTCGCGCGAGAAGCTCCTCGCGGCCGGCGTGCACGTGAAGGATGCGAACCCGGCGTTCGAGCTGACGCACGAGAAGTCGATGGTCGTCGACGGCGCGACGGCCTTCGTGATGTCGCTCAACTGGGATCCGAAGAACCTCACGCAGACGCGCGACTACGCAGTCACGACCTCGCACGGGCACGAGGTGGACGAGGTCGTGGCGTGCTTCGAGGCCGACTGGCACCGCAAGCCGTTCGCGCCGGGCGAAACCGCGCACCTCATCTGGTGCAACGCCAACGGCCGCGAGCGCATCGCGCGCTTCATCGACGGCGCGCGCGAGAGCCTGCACGTGCAGAACGAGCGCTATCAGGACGAGGTCATCATCGAGCGGCTCGTCCGCGCGCGCGAGCGCGGCGTCAAGATCCACGTGATGGCGAAGCCGGCGCACACGCTGAAGAAGGGCAAGCTGCTCGAGGGGGTCGGCGGCCTGCGCATCCTGCAGGACGTCGGCGTCAAGGTGCACAAGGTGAAAGGCCTCAAGCTGCACGCGAAGACCATGCTCGCCGACGGCGTGCGCGGCATCATCGGCTCGATCAACCTCGCGCCGGGCAGCTTCGACCACCGGCGCGAGCTCGCGATCGAGGTGCACGAGGACGGTGTGGTCGATCGGCTGCGCCACGTCCTGCACCACGACTGGGAGCACTCGCACCCGCTCGACCTGTCCGACGAGGGGCTGCTCGCGGACCTCGCGGACCGCGAGGAGGAGGCGGAGCAGCAGCTCGCGATCGAACCCGCGAGGGGCCATCGCAAGACGAAGTAGTCCGGTCGTCCCGGCGCGACTTGCGGTCGGCGCGCGATCGGGCAGCAATGAGAGCGGTCAACCAGAGGAGAACGAATCCGTGAGCACACTCGCCGTCATTGCCTACGACGACATGTACAAGGCCGAAGAGGTCCGTCTGAAGCTGCGCAAGCTGCAGAGCGAGTACCTGATCGACCTCGAGGACGCGGTCGTCGCCGTCAAGGATCCGTCGGGCAAGGTCAAGCTGCACCAGGCGGTCAATCTCACCGCGGCCGGCGCCGTCGGCGGCGGCTTCTGGGGCTCGCTGATCGGACTGATGTTCTTGAACCCGCTGCTCGGACTCGCGGTCGGCGCAGGCGCGGGCGCGATCTCGGGCGCCCTCACCGACGTCGGCATCAACGACCAGTTCATGAAGGACCTGGCCGAGAAGCTGACGCCGGGAACGTCGGCGCTGTTCGTGCTCGTCCGTCGCGCCACCCCGGACAAGGTGCTCGAGCAGCTGCAGGGCACGGGCGGCAAGGTCCTGCAGACGTCGCTGTCGCACGAGGACGAGGCCAAGCTGCAGGCCGCGCTGACCGCCGCCAAGCCTGCCTGAGCGACGGTCGCGGCCGCCGGTGCGGTCAGCCACGCGCGGCAGGCGATGTTCCAGATCGGCAATCTCCTGATCGTCGGCGCGGTGGTGCTCGCGGCGATCCTGGTCGGCGTGCGCGTGCACCACGTGGTCGTCGCGTCGGACTGGAGAGCTTGGAGGTGCGGAGTCGCCCTCCTGATCGTCGTGCAGCGCGCGGCGTCTCCGCGGCCCCCGGCTGGTGCGCGGTTGCGCGCCGTGGACCGTCAGCTCGCGCGGCGCGTGCGATCCGGGGTCGCGTGCATGGCACGGTAGGCCACCGGCGCGATGCCGGTCCAGCGCTTGAACGCGCGCGTGAAGTGCGCGGCGTCGGTGTAGCCGAGACCGAGCGCGATCTCGACGATCTTCGCGTCGGACGCGACCAGACGCTCGCGCGCGAGCCGCAGCCGCGTGTGCGAGACCAGCTCGCCGTAGGTGACGCCGGCTTCCGCGAAGCGGCGCTGCAGCGTGCGTGCGTTCATCCCGATCGCCTCCGCGACCAGCTCGATGCGCGGCTGCTGCACGCCGAGCACCGACGCGACGAAGGCCTCGACGGAGGGGACGAGCCCGACGGGCAGCGGCGGCGAAGACGTCGCCGAGCTCGCCGGCGCCGCGCCCGGATGGCCGTCGAGGAGCGGCTGCGCGAGCGTCCGTGGGTGAAACGCGATCACCGTTCGCGGTCGATCGAAGGAGATGGGCACTCCGGCGAGCGCCGGCAGCTCGGCGAACGCGGGCGACGGGTGGACCGGCAGCTCGACGTGAGCCGGTGTCGCGCCGGGGACCGTGTGCTGCAGCAGGTTGAGGTGAGCGACCAGGTTGGTCCCGACCGCCTGGCCCCAGTCTTCCTCGGCCGGCAGGACGTAGCGGTGGTTCAGCTCGACCACGTCGCGCTGCCGCGTCATCCACACGCGCTCACCGGAATGCCACGAGGGACGCTCGGCGATGCTGGTCAGCAGCGCACGACCGATGGTCCCGGCCCCCGCGATCTTGCGCCCGAAGCTGCCCAGGGTGAGCGGGTCGATGGTCGCGCCGACACGGAGCCCGAGGTCGTCGATCCCGGACCGGCGGGCGCAGATCTCGAGAAAGCGGAACGTGAACACGGTCGGAACGAGGGCTTCGGGGTCGTCGAGCGCCTCGGCGCCGATGCCCGCCTCGCCGAGGTAGCGGGTGACCGGTGCACCGACCTGGCGCAGGAACGCGACGAAGCGGTGCACGACGCCCGCACGGATGAACGGAATCCGGTTCATGGTCGATGTCGTCTGCCCGGCGGGCCGGCAACGACGAGACTACGAGGGCCCAGGCGAGCCATCAAGCAACAAACGACCGTGGGTGCGCTTGATCCACGGTCGGGTCGAGGCGATGGTCTGACCCCGAGCAGCACGGGTGGACCGTGCCGATGCTGCTGGGCGGCCTCGTGGGCTGCCGCGCACTCGCGCGTCGCGAGGCACGATGGCTCAACACGCCGGCGCTGATGCGCGAGTACTGGCGGCGCGACGACTTGACCGAGGCCGCGATCAGCCACGGCTGGTTCTTGACCGGCGACATCGGCTCGCTCGATGCGCGCGGCTTCCTCGTGCTGAGCGGCCGCGAGCGCGACGAGATCAACAAGGGCGGTGCCAAGATCGACCCGGGCGACGTCGACGCGGTGGTGGAGCAGTTCGAGGCGGTGACCGACGTCTGCACGTTCGCCGTCGACGACGCGCTCTACGGCCAGAACGTCGGCATGGCGGTCTGCCTGCGCGACACCGCCGACGACACGCTGCGCGGCCTGCACCGCTGGATGACCGAGCGCCTCGCCGAGCCCAAGATGCCCGTCAAGTGGTTCGTGCTCGACGAGATCCGGGGCACGTCGCGCGGCAAGGTCAACCGCGAGCTGGTGAAGAATGCGTGCACGTCGACGCCGCTCGACCTGACGCGCGTGCTGCGGGAGACGGCTTCGTGAGCGGGCCCGGGTCGCGCGCCGAGCGCAGCCGCGCGCTGCTCGCGTTCCTGCGCACCATCCAGAAGCCGGGCGCGCCGATCGACGAGGTCGCGGAGGACGTGAGCCCGGTCGAGGCGGGGCTCATCGACTCGCTCGCCGTCCTCGAGATCGTCTCGCACCTGGAGGCGACCTACGGCCTCGACTTCGCCGAGTCGGGCATCGACGCCGGCGACTTGACGTCGATCGGCGGCATCCTCGACCTGGTGGACCGCCTGCAGCCCGCGTCCTGAGCGGGCTCGTCGGAGCCGGGACGGCCGCGGGCGCGCCGCCGGCTCGGATGGCGCAGGATGGCAAGAACGGCCGGGCCGGTTGCGGCACCGTGGGTGACGAAACCACGACGCGTGCCGGGCGCCTCGACGCTGCGGCGATCCGACGCGTGTCGCGAGACGGAGGGGTGATGAAGACACGTCGACATGCCGGGACTCGTGCGGCCGTGACGGCGGGGCTGGCGAGCCTGTCGCTGGCCGGCTGCGTGATGCAGAGCACCTACAACTCGATGCTCGCCCAGCAGAAGGCGATCGAGTCTGCCCTGCGCTCCGAGGTCGCGGCCGACCAGGTCGAGATCCGCCAGCTGCAGAACGGCATCCAGGTGCGCATGTCGAGCGACCTGCTGTACGGCTCGGGCTCGATCGAGCTCACGCCGGCCGGCCGCGCGGCGCTCGACAAGGTGGCGCCGCAGCTCGCGCAGTCCGCCGCGCAGAGCTACCAGGTCGACATCGTCGGCAACACCGACAACGTCCCGATCGGCCCCGAGCTGCTGTCGCGCTACCCGAGCAACTGGGAGCTCGCCGGGGCACGTGCCGCCGTGGTCGTGCGCTATCTGCAGGAGCACGGCGTGAATCCCGGCAAGCTCGAGGCGGTGTCGAACGGCCAGTACCACCCGATCGCCTCGAACGACTCTCCCGAGGGACGCGCGCGCAACCGTCGCACCGACGTGCTGCTGCGCCCCGAGACGCCGCCGCAGTGACGCAGGGCGCGCCCGCCCGTCCCGCCGGCCGTCAAGCGCGGTCGGGCGGGGCGGGCACGCCGTCCGGGCGGTGGCTAAGGTCGCCGCCCGTGTCGTCCGCTGAACGTGCGATGGGCTCCGCGTCGGTAAAATGGGCCGCGCGATTTGCGCGGACCGTCCACTCGGTGCTTCGGTGTCAAGGTGCATAACCGGCCGCTGCCCGATCCGGCGCTCGTCGCCTGCCTGCACTGCGACCTGGTGCAGCGCTTGCCCGTGCTCGCTCCGGGCGACGCCGCACGCTGTCCGCGCTGCGACAAGCTGCTCTGGCGGCACGGCGCCGACGTCCTGAACCGGACGCTCGCGCTGACCGTCGCGGCCGGCATCCTCTACCTGATCGCGAACCTCGCGCCGATGCTCGGCCTCGAGGCGGTCGGCCGCACCGCGGAGACGACGGTCCTCGGCGGCGCGCAGCAGCTCTGGCGCGACGGCCGCGAGACGGTCGCCGTCCTGGTGCTGTTCACCGTGGTCATCGCACCGGCGCTGCAGATCGGCTTCTTGATCGCGATCCTGCTCGGCGCGCAGCGGCCGTGTCCGCCGCGCTGGATCGCGCCGCTGTTGCGCATGCATCCGGCAACGCAGATCTGGAGCATGATCGAGGTGATGCTGATCGGCGTGCTGGTGGCGCTGGTCAAGATCGCGGAGCTCGCGACCGTCGTTCCGGGTCTCGCGCTGTACGCGCTCGCCGGCCTCGCGGTGTCCTTCGCCGCGATCCAGTCGATCTTCGATCCGCACGAGGTGTGGGAGCGGATCGAGTGGGCGGACACCGCCGAGGCGCGCGTGCAGGATCTGGGCGACGTCGCTCCGGAGGCACCGTGAGCGCCGCCGCCACGACCGCGCTCGAGATGGGCCTCATGACCTGCGAGGCATGCGGCCTCCTGTCGCAGCCGGCAGCCGGCGAGCACGAGGGGCGCTGTCCGCGCTGCGATGAGCACGTCCACTTCCGCAAGCCGGACTCGATCAACCGTACGTGGGCGTTCCTGATCGGTGCTGCGATCTGCTACGTGCCGGCGAACCTGCTACCGGTCCTGAAGACCACCACGGCGCAGGGAACCGACACCGACACGATCCTGCAGGGCGTCGTGCTGCTGTGGTCGCCGACCGGCTGGCCGCTGTCGATCCTGGTCTTGATCG
Organism: Candidatus Binatia bacterium; assembly: GCA_019749875.1. Lineage (GTDB taxonomy): Bacteria > Desulfobacterota > Binatia > UBA12015 > UBA12015 > VGTK01. The sequence continues at coordinate 9,693 of JAIEPK010000423.1, forward strand.
CGAGCATCATGATCCCGAGCGCCAAGATCCTGGCGCTGGCATATCTGCTGATCGGCGTGCAGCGCGGGGCGAAGACCGGCCAGCGCCAGCGCGTGCGGATGTTCCGCATCGTGCAGTTCATCGGCCGCTGGTCGATGGTCGACGTGTTCGTCGACACGTTCACCGCGGCGCTCGTGCAGCTGCAGCCGCTGATGTCCATCGAGCCCGCCTCGGGGCTCTTCTTCTTCGCGGCCGTGGTCGTGCTCACGATGCTCGCGGTCGAGTCGTTCGACCCGCGGCTGATCTGGGATACGTCGCTCGAGCCCGCCGCACTCCCCATGGAGGCCCGTCATGCCTGAGCGCGATCCGACGCGTCCGGCCGTTCCCGAATCGCGCACCGTGCCGAAGCACGTGGGCCGCAACTGGGCCATCTGGCTGGTGCCGATCGTCGCGGCGCTCGCCGGGGTCTGGGTGGCCGTCACGCGCATCATGAGCGAAGGCCCGACCATCACGCTGCGCTTCGACACCGCGGAAGGGCTCGAGGCCGGCAAGACCAAGATCCACTACAACGGCGTCGAGGTCGGCACGATCGACACGATCCGTCTCTCGGACGATCACCAGAGCGTCGTCACGACCGCGCAGATGGCGCCGAAGACCGAGGACTTCCTGGTCGAAGGGACGCAGTTCTGGGTGGTGAAGGCGCGCATCTCCGGCGCCAACGTGAGCGGGCTCGGCACGCTGCTCTCCGGCTCGTACATCGGCATGGAGATCGGCACCTCGAAGAAGGCGCAGCGCGACTTCACGGCGCTCAAGAACCCGCCGATCGTGACGGGCGACGTGCCGGGACGCTTCTTCCTGCTGACGACACCCAGCCTGGGCTCGCTCGACCAGGGCACGCCGATCTACTTCCGCCAGCTCAAGGTCGGCGAGGTCGCGTCGTACGAGCTCGCGAAGGACGGCCACGCGCTGACGATCAAGGTTTTCGTCAACGCGCCGTACGACCAGTACGTCAATCCCGACACGCGCTTCTGGAACGCGAGCGGCATCGACGTCTCGCTCGGCGCGAACGGCCTCGACGTGCGCACCCAGTCGCTGCTGTCGATCCTGATCGGCGGCATCGCGTTCGAGACGCCGCCGAACGAGCCCGCGCTGCCGCCGGCCGAGGCGAACACGACGTACACGCTGTTCGACAGCCGCAGCGAGGCCTTCAAGCTGCCGCCGCGCGATCCGCAGCCGTACCTGCTGGTGTTCGACGAGTCGGTGCGCGGCCTCACGGCCGGCGCGCCGGTCGAGTTCCGCGGCATCCCGATCGGCGAGGTGGTGTCGATCGAGGCACAGCTCGACGCGAAGACCTTCAAGTTCTCGGCTCCGGTCACGATCGACCTCGATGCGCAGCGCCTCGGCGTGCACCTCGAGAACCTGCCGCCCGGCGCGGACCTGAAGACCCTTCGGAAAGAACTGATCGACCGCCTGGTCGCGGGCGGCGTCCGCGCGCAGCTGCGCTCGGGCAACATCCTCACCGGCGCGCAGTACGTCTCCTTCGACATTTTTCCTGACGCCGACCCGGTGACCGTCGACTGGTCGAAGAGCCCGGTTCGTCTGCCGACGATCCCCGGCGACCTCGAGACGCTGGAGGCGCGCGTCAACAAGATCATCAAGAAGATCGACGAGCTGCCGCTCAAGGAGATCGGGCAGGACGTGCGCAAGGCCATCGTCGAGCTGGACAAGACGCTCGCCGCGACGCGCACCACGCTCGACAACGCCGACAAGCTCATCCGGCCGGACTCGCTGCTCGGTGCCGAGCTCGGCAGCACGCTCGACGAGGTCAAGCGCGCCGCGCGCGGCCTGCGCGTGCTCGCCGACTACCTCGAGCGCCATCCGGAGGCGCTGATCCGCGGCAAGACGGGAGATTCGAAGTGAACACCGCTCGCATGGACCGCCTCGTCCCGCTTCTGACCGCAGCACTGCTCGGCGCATGGACCGCGTCGTGCGCGTCGAAGCCGTCGCACTTCTACACGCTGGAGTCGGTCGCGGCGGCGACCGACACGCCCGCTGCGTCGTACGCCGTGATCGTCGGACCCGTGACGATCCCGGCGAGCGTCGATCGCCCCGAGATGGTCGTGCAGGTCGCACCGAACCAGGTCGAGCTGCTGGAGTTCGACCGCTGGGCGTCGCCGCTCGGCGAGGCGATCGCACGTACCGTCGCGGGCGATCTCTCGACCTTGCTCGGCACGCCGCGCGTCGCGAGCGGTCCGGTCGCGAACTTCGCCGCGGCCTACCGCGTGACGCTCGACGTGCAGCGCTTCGATGCCAAGGCGGGCGACGGCGTCGACGTGGACACGGTGTGGGTCGTCAAGCCGACGGACGGCACGACGGTCCGCTCGGGCCGCACCACGACGCGCGAGGCGGCCGGTGGGCCGGGCTACGACGCTCTCGCCGGTGCGTACAGTCGGGCGCTCGCGCGGCTCAGCGAGGACGTCGCGACGGCGATCCGCGCCGAGGCCGCGCACCAGCGCTGACGTCGGCACGATCCCGAACGCGGAGGGCGAGATGGCCGGACAGGCACTGATCCTCGAGCGCCGCGGCGCGGTGGCGGTCGTCTCGATCGACGACGCACCGTACAACCGCATGTCGCTCGCGTTCATGGACGCGCTCGAGGCGTGCGTCGCCGAGCTCGCCGCGGACGACGGCGTCCGCGCGGTCGTCCTCACCGCGGCTGGCGAGCAGAACTTCTCGGTCGGCATGAACCTGAAGGAGCTGCCCGCGGCAATCCGCGAGCGCGGCAGCGCCGACGCGGTCTTCGACCAGCGCCTGCGCGTCGAGGCGGCGATCGAGAACATGGGCAAGCCGTGGATCGCGACGCTGTTCGGCTACTGCCTGGGCGGCGGGCTCGAGCTGCCGCTCGCCTGCCACTTCCGTCTCGCCGCAGCGGAAAATACGCAGATCGGCCTGCCGGAGATGCACCTCGGGAGCGTCCCGGCGTGGGGCGGCAGCGCGCGGCTCGCACGCCGCGTCGGGCGCGATCATGCGCTCGACATGATCCTGCGCGCGAAGACGATCTCGGGCCCGCGCGCGCTCGAGATCGGCCTCGTGAACGAGGTGTGGCCGAACGCGGAGCTCAAGGAGCGCGCGTTCGCGCTCGCCGACGAGCTCGCGTCGATGCCGCGCCTCGCGGTGAAGGGCATGCTCGAGTGTCTCGTCGGCTGTGAGTCGAAGACGCTCGAGCAGTCGCTCGCCGACGAGCGTCGCGCGGTGCACGCGACCGCCGGATCGCCCGACCAGCTCGAGGGCATGCGGGCGTTCGTGGAGAAGCGCAAGCCCGTCTTCAACCGCTGAGGCGCGATCGCGACGGCGCGGCGGTTGCAGAAGCGCATGAAGCGGAAGAGCGGTCGGCTCAGCCGCCGATCTGCGACAGCGCGTAGCGCAGCGGCTCGCCGGACACGCGGATCAGCCCGCCGAACGGGTGGTCCATCTCGAGGATCAGGAACACCGCCGCGGCGACCGACAGCGCCGACAGGCCGAGCACCGCCGCGAGCGTCCGGTTGGCCGGTGCGAGCAGCCCGAAGCACGCGAAGATCACGCTCAGCCAGAACACGACCACGATCAGGAACGGCAGGGGGATCGCGCTGCCCGCCGCCTGTCCCATGACGAGCCAGCGGCTCTTCAGCAGATCCGACGTGACCGCGAGCGCCTTGACCTGCAGGGCGCGCTGCACGTCGCTCGACGGCTGCAGCGTGCGGATGCTCTGCTCGATCACCTCGCCGCCACGCTGCAGGTCGGCCGAGTCCATGCGCACCGGCTCGGCTCCGGACGCGGGCCACGTGAGCTCGATGCGCTTGCCGACCGCCTGCTTGAGCAGGGCGCGGATCGGTGCGGCCTCCGGCCCGTACTGTGCGAGCGTGCGGTCGAGGAGAACGAGGTTCGCGCCGCTGGAGCGGATCTCGGCGTTCTCGGTGTCGAAGGCGCTCTTGGCCGACGCGGTGAGCAGCCCGAGCACGAGCGCGGTGGTCGTCGCGATGAGCCCGATGCCGAGCTTCATCACGTCGCGCGCGTCGCCGCTCACGTGGTGCTCGGGCAGCCACGAGCGGATCAGCATCCCGAGCAGCGCACCGCCGTAGACGCACGCGAACACGATCAGGGCGATCACCTCGGCATTCACGAGGCCTCTCCCGTGCCGCGGTTCGGCAGCTCCTCCGGCGGCGGGTTCGCCATCTGCATCCCGACCAGGCGCGCGACCAGGATCGCGAGGTAGAATTGCCCGATCAGCCCTTCGACGACGGTCGCATAGCGCGCGAGCAGGCTCACCGGCGCCACGTCGCCGACGACGTTGGTCGACAGCGCGCCGAGGCTGTAGGCGACGAACAAGGTCAGCGTGTTGCCGTGCCCGGGAACGGTGCCCTGGCCGAGCGTGCCCATGTCGAACGAGGTCGGGTCGAAGCCGTACATGAGCTCGAACACCATCGACCACGCGAGCGCGATCAGCAGGTAGGTCGAGACCGACATGCTGATCGTCTCGCCGGTGACGTGCCGCGCGCGCAGCATCGTCCGGAAGTGGCTCGCGGCGACGAACGAGAAGAACACGAGGTACGAGACCGCGCCGACGGCCAGCAGGATCCGCGTCGGGCTCAGCAGCGACTCGACGCGCTCGGCGATCGCGACCGCGGCGAGGAGCCACGCCACCCGGCGCCAGCCTCGTCGCATGCGCCGCCGGTCGCCGCCGGCTTCGGCGATCGCGTCCGCCTCCACGGTGAGGAGCGCGAGCAAGAGGATGCCGACGACGAAGATGCTGAACGTCAGCTGTGCGGCCGCGGACTCGCCGAACGCCGGACGCGCGAGGTACGTCGTGCCGAGCACCGCGAGGAACGCGGTGTGACGGTGGTCCTGGATCGTCCGCAGCATGGCGTGGGCCCGGACTCCTATCCACCGCGACGGGGCGGGGCGCAACGGTCGTACGAGACGCACTGTCGTCGCAGGGCAAGCGGGCAACGCCGGTCGCGCCGCGTTGCCGTCTTGACGCCGGCCGCAGGACCGGAGGAGGCTGCGCGGATGCGGCCGAGCAATGGCGCGCCGGGAGATGCCGCGCGCGACCCACGAAGGACGTACGGGCGGCGTCGAACGATCGGCTTCGCGCTGTCGATCGCGTGGCTGGCGCTGGTCGTCGCCGGCTGTAGCGACGCGCCGCGGTCGGCGTCCGCGCCCGAGCCGACGTCGCTGGTCAACGTCTTCGCGGGAACGAAAGCAGCGGCCCAGGACTTCGGCACCGGCGGCGGTGCCGGCAACACCTACCCCGGAGCGGTGGTGCCGTTCGGCATGCTGCAATGGAGCCCCGACACCGTGCCCGGCAAGGTCAACGCACCCGGCGGATACGCCCGGGACGATACCGTGCTGCGCGGTTTCAGCTTGACGCACGTCAGCGGTGCCGGCTGCGCGATCCACCAGGACGTGCCGCTGCTGCCGACGGTCGAGCCCGTGACCGGGTCGCCGGCAGTCGCCGACTCGTACCTGATCGAGCCGCGCTACCTGCCGTCGTTCGACCACGCGCACGAGGAGGCCGAGCCCGGGTTCTACGGCGTCACGCTGGATCCCGAGACGGAGCGCGCGACGACCGTCGAGCTGTCGGCCACGACCCGCACCGGCATCGGCCGGATCGTGTTCCCGGCGACCGAGACCGCGAGCGTGCTGTTCAACGCGGGCGGCAGCGCGATGGCGAACGGCAACGTCGCGTTCGTGATCGATCCGGAGGCGCGCGAGGTCTCGGGCTCGGTCGAGAGCGGGCAGTTCTGCTACCACCGCAACCGCTACGTGCTGCACTTCGTCGCGCAGTTCGATCGGCCGTTCGCGAGCCATGGCACGTGGCAAGGGGAGACGCTGTCGCCGGGCAGCGCAGCGTCCTCCGACACCTTCCGCGGCGACTTCCCGTGCCCTTTCCAGCTGCGTCCGCTCGGGCAGGCCCCGAAGTCGCCGACCCACAGCTGCGGAGCGCAGGCAGGTGCCTACGTCACGTTCGATGCGCGCGACCGACGCGAGGTTCGGGTGCGCGTGGCGGTGTCGTACGTCGGCGTCGACGCCGCGCGCGACAACCTGCGCCGCGAGCAGGGCGACGGCTTCGACGTCGAGGGCGTGCGCCGCGCGGCGCACGAGGCCTGGGTCGACGCCCTCGGGCGCGTCGCGATCCGTGGCGGCGAGGACGCCGATCGCCGCACGTTCTACACCATGCTCTACCACGCGCTGCTCGCACCGACGTCGTTCAGCGACGCCGACGGCCGCTACTTCGGCATGGACGGCGCGGTGCACGACGCAGGCGGACGGATCCGCTACACGACGTTCTCGGGCTGGGACGTCTACCGGAGCCAGATCCCGCTGCTTGCGATGCTCTTCCCCGAGCGCGCGAGCGACATGATGGAGTCGCTGGTCGCGAACGCGCGCGAGAGCGGCTGGCTGCCGCGCTGGTCGGTCGCCGCGGGACAGACCGACGTCATGGTCGGTGATCCCGCCGCCGCGATGCTCGCGGGCGCAGCCGCGTTCGGCGCGCGCGACTTCGATCAGCGTGCTGCGCTCGCCGCGATGATCAAGGGCGCGTCGCAGGAGGGCAGGAGCCCGAACGCCGACTACGTCGAGCGCCAGGGGCTGTCGGGGTATCTGGCGCACGGCTACGTGCCGCACGACGGCACCGCCGGCAGCAGCGGCCAGAACACCTCGATCTTCGGCGACACGGCGCAGGTGTGGGGCTCGGCCGCGACGACCCTCGAGTACGGCATCGCCGACTTCGCGCTCGCCGCGTTCGCCGCAGCGCTGGACGACACCGCGACGTGTCGTGCCGCGGCGGCGCGCGCCGGCGCCTGGTCGCTGCTCGTCGATCCGGAGACGCGCTTCGTGCGCCCGCGCTTCGCCGACGGATCCTACTTGACGCCGTTCGATCCGGCCTCGGGCGAGGGCTTCGCCGAGGGCAACGCCGCGCAGTACACGTGGATGGTGCCGCACGACGTCGCGGGGCTCGCGGCAGCGCTCGGCGGAGCGGACGCGGCGCGTGGCCGGCTCGACGACTTCTTCTCGACGCTCGATGCCGGCCCGGCAGCGCCGTACGCGTTTCTCGGCAACGAGCCCGGCTGGATCTCGCCGTATCTCTACGACTGGCTCGGCGCGCCGGCGCGCACGCAGGACGTGGTGCGGCGCGCGATCCTGCAGCTGTTCTCGGCCGAAGCGGACGGCTACGTCGGGAACGACGACCTCGGGCAGATGTCGGCCTGGTACGTCTTCGGGGCGCTCGGCTTCCATCCGGCGACGCCGGGCAGCGACGTCGTCGTGCTCGCGAGCCCGCTGTTCCCCGAGGCCATGCTGCGGCTCGGAGATCGTACGCTGACCATCGCCGGCGAGGGCGCGAGCCGCGAGCGACCTTTCGTGTCGGGCGTGACGCTGGACGGAGCGGCGCTCGCGCGCCCCTGGCTCCGCTGGAGCGAGCTCGGGACGGCGAGCCGGATCGGCTTCGTGCTGTCGGATCGGCCGTCGGAGTGGGGCAGTGCCCACGATGCCGCGCCGCCGTCGTACGGCGCGGACGGCACGGACGTCTGCGCCGCGCGCTGAGCGAGCAATCCTCGCGGCGCGTGTGCCGCGATCGTCCGCGCGCGGACCGTCACGCGATCTTCGTCGCGAGGTCCGCTCGTGGCGCGATCGGGCAAGAGGGAGCGCGTCGCGCGAGGCATCGTGCGAGCGTGTGACGTCCGCTTCGCGCAGAACCGTCCTGGTCGTCGACGACGACGACGACATGCGCGCTCTGCAGGCGACGTTCCTCCGCCGGTGCGGGCACGACGTCGTGCTCGCGGCGGACGCCCGCGAGGCGCTGCGTCTCCTCGCGGGTGGGCTCCGGCCGGGCGTGATCCTGCTCGACTTCCACCTGCCCGACATGGACGCGCGCGCGTTGCGCGCGGCGCAGCGCGAGCGGGCCCTCGCGCTCGACGTGCCGGTGATCCTCTACTCCGCGGATCCGGACGTGTCGGGCGACGGGATCGACGCCGTCGCCGTGCTCGTCTACCCGATCGACCTCAACGACCTCGGGGTGCTGGTGGACGCGGTCTGCGCGCGCTCCTGAGCGGCGCGCGCCGATGCGTCACTCGCCGAGCGCTTCCAGAAACCGCTCGGCGTCGATGGCCGACATGCAGCCCGTGCCGGCCGCGGTGATCGCTTGACGGTAGGTCGGATCCTGGACGTCGCCGCAGGCGAAGACGCCCGGCACGTTGGTCGCGGTCGAGCGCGGCTGCGTGACGATGTAGCCGCGCTCGTCCATGTCGATCGTGCCGCGGAACAGCCGGGTGTTCGGCTCGTGGCCGATCGCCATGAAGACGCCGTCGGTGGCGACGCGCGTGGTCGCACCGGTCTTCAGGTTCTTCAGCGTGACGGCCTCGACGCCGCTCTCCTTGGTGCCGTGGATCTCGTCGATCGCGCTGTCCCAGACGAACTCGATCTTCGGGTTCGCCGTGGCGCGGTCCTGCATGATCTTGGATGCGCGCAGCGTGTCGCGGCGGTGCACGACGACCACCTTGCTCGCGTAGCGCGTCAAGAAGCTCGCCTCCTCCATCGCGGTGTCGCCGCCGCCGACGACCATGACGTGCTTGTTCTTGAAGAAGAAGCCGTCGCAGGTCGCGCAGGCGGACACGCCATAACCCATCAACAGCGATTCGGAAGGGATGCCGAGCAGCTTCGCCGACGCGCCGGTCGAGATGATCAGCGTCTCGGCGAGGACCTCCGCGCCGTTGCTGAGCGTCAGCGTGAAGGGACGCTTCGACAGGTCGGCCGCGGTCACCTCGGCCGGCAGGAACTTCGTGCCGAAGCGCTCGGCCTGCTTGCGGAACAGCTCGACGATCTCCGGACCCATGATGCCGTCGGGAAAGCCGGGGAAGTTCTCGACCTCGGTGGTGATCGTCAGCTGGCCGCCGGGCTGGCCGCCGTCGATCACGACGGGGCTGAGGTTGGCGCGCGCCGCGTAGAGTGCGGCGGTGAGTCCCGCCGGACCCGACCCGAGGATCACGACCTTGTGGTGTTCGGACGACATGGCTTCAGTCTCTCTCGTTTCGGCGGATGCGGCGCATCCTGGTAAGCATCAACCTTCGTTCGTCGCGCCGTCGCGTGCTTCTGCGCCCGTGTAGCGATCGACGTACAGGCACTCGTCGATGCTCGCGCGTACCGGCCGGCGGTACGGAACCTTGGGCCAGCCGATCGGCAGCATCGCGATCGACGGCCGGTTCTCCGGCAGGCCGAGCCAGCGGTCCACCTCGTCGCGGAACGTGAGATGGATGTTGGTCAGCGACGCGCCGAGCCCGACCGCGCGGCAGGCGAGCAGGACGTTCTGGATCGCGGGGAAGAGGCCCTGTGGTTGCGCTTGCCCGCGCCGCGTCCAGCCGGCGACGAAGAGGTGCACGGGCACCTCGTGCAGGTGCTCGGCGAGGTACAGACCGCCGGCGAGGATCTTGTGCCGCCACTCCGGGTAGCCCGGCCTCTTCGACGCGTCGATCGCCGGCTGGATGTAGGGGCCGAAGACCGCGCGATACTTGTCGGCGAACCACGCGCGCCGCGCGGGATCCGTCACGGCGATGAAGCACCACGGCTGGCGATTGCCGCCGCTCGCGGCGAACGTCCCGGCCTCGCAGACCTTGCGGATCAGCGCCGGCGGTACGGGATCCGGCTTCAGCCGCCGGATCGCGCACGCCGTGCGGATGCCTTCGAGGAGGGGGACGTCCTCGCCGATCGTCGCGACGTCGATCTGCGCGACGTCGATGTCGGCGACGGCGCTCACGCGCGCGGGATGTAGCCCTTCTCCTCGAGGAAGGAGATGACCTTCGCGACGCTCTGCTCCTCGCTGAGCTGGTGCGTCGGCAGCGTGAGCTCGGCCTTCTCGGGCGCCTCGTACGGTGCCGAGATGCCGGTGAACTCCTTGATCTGGCCGGCGCGCGCCTTGGCGTACAGGCCCTTGACGTCGCGCTTCTCGCACTCCTCGACCGGGCAGTCGACGTGCACCTCGAGGAAGTCGCCCTCGCCCATGAGCGCGCGGACTTTATCCCGGTCGGCGCGGTACGGCGAGATGAACGCCGTCAGCGCGACGAGGCCGGCGTCGTTGAACAGCTTCGCGACCTCGCCGATGCGACGGATGTTCTCCGTGCGGTCCTCGGGCGAGAAGCCGAGGTTCGAGTTCAGGCCGTGGCGGACGTTGTCGCCGTCGAGGATGTACGTACGCACGCCGCGGTCCCAGAGCGCCTTCTCGACGGCGACCGCGACGGTCGACTTGCCCGAGCCCGACAGGCCGGTGAACCACACGGTGAAGCCCTTGTGGCCGTTGATCTTCTCGCGGTCCGCGCGGGTGACGTTACCCGCGTGCCAGACGATGTTGGTGGCCTTGCGCTCGGTCATTGCTGCGTCGTCCTTTCGGGGAGAGGGGTGGGGCACCGACTCGACCACCGACGAGGCGTCGATGGGAACGGATTCGGATAGTCGACCCCCCGAACCCTGTCAATTTGCTCACTTCTTCGCGCGCTTGGCCGACGACGACGCGGGCTTCGCCTTCCTCTTGGCTTTGACCTGGCGTTTGAGCTGCGTCGCCTTCGCGCGCGCCTCCTCGACCACCGGCTCGGGCGCCGCCCCGTCGAGTCGGTCGGCGAGCGCGAGCACGGCGTCGATGTAGGCGTCCGAGCGGTTGTAGTGCCAGATGACGCGACGCTTCTCGGCGCGCGCGATCCCCGGGTGCCAGCCGTGCGCGGCGAGGTAGTTGGCGCACGAGAAGATCGCGTCCTCGGGGTCGTAGAGGCTCACGCGGCCGTCGCCGTTGCCGTCGACGCCGTAGCTCAGATAGCTGCGCGGCAGGAACTGCGGCATGCCGAAGGCGCCCGAGCCCGAGCCGCGCAGCGACAGCGGGTCGATGTCGAGCTTGTCCGAGAGCTGAAACGTCGCCAGCACCTCGGGGTAGAACGTGTCCTCGAGGTAGCGACCGCGCTCCCGGGTGCGTAGCTCGGTCGCGCTCGGATCGTCCGAGTCCGCGAGGTGCCGCGTCAGGTTGTCGCGCAGGTTCTGCGGCTCGTTGGCCATCGCGAGGCGGGCGAGGCGGAACAGGATCACCTCCGAGCCGGTGTTGCGCCCGCAGCCCGACTCGACGTGGATGATCGACGCGACCACGCTCGCCGGCACGCCGTAGCGCTGCTCGGCCGCCTGCAGCGCGTCCTCGTACGAGGCCTTGCAGCGCCGCGCGAGGGCCACGCTCGCGGGCCTGGTGAAGCCGCTGTAGAGCGCGCTCGACTCGCGCGGGTAGAGGCTGAACTGCAGGCCGTCGAAGGGCTCGACGCGCGGGTCGGTGAACACGCGCCGGACTTGACGCCGGTCGACGCCGTCGGCGACGAGCTTGTCGACGATGTAGTCCCAGCCGCGATAGTTCGCGGCGAGCGGCTCGGCCTCCTGCTGCGCGCGTACGGCCCGCGGCGTTCCGTACAGCGTGCCCGCGAGCACGACGAGAGCGATTCTCCCGAGCCGCACGCGTCGGGTCGCAGTCGTGTTTCCTCCGCACCGCACCGCATCCACCGGCTCACCCCTCACGTCCGCTGGAGACGCCTGCTGCCTTCACTCGAAGGCGTTGAGTCCCGTGATGTCGCGCCCGAGCGTCAGGCGGTGCACGTCTTCCGTGCCCTCGTACGTGTTCACCGTCTCGAGGTTCAGCATGTGCCGGATGATCGGGTAGTCGTCGGTGATGCCGTTGGCACCCAGGATGTCGCGTGCGACGCGCGCGATGCGCAGCGCCTGTGAGACGTTGTTCATCTTCGCCAGCGACACCTGCTCGGGACGCATCTCGCCGGCGTCCTTGAGCCGTCCGAGGCGCCAGCACAGGAGCTGCGCCTTGGTGATCTCGGACAGCATGTCGACCAGCTTCGCCTGCACCAGCTGGTAGCCGCCGATCGGTCGCGCGAAGACGACGCGCGACTTCGCGTAGTCGAGGGCGCTCTCGTAGCACGCGATCGCCGCACCGATCGCACCCCAGGCGATGCCGTAGCGCGCCTGCGTCAAGCACATCAGCGGCGACTTGAGCCCGCCCGTGCCCGGCATCAGGTTCTCCTCGGGGATGAAGCAGTCCTCGAGGATCAGCTCGGAGGTGATCGAGGCGCGCAGGCTCCACTTGCCGTGCATCAGCGGACGCGAGAAGCCGGCGCGCTCCTTCTCGACGATGAAGCCGCGGATGACCTCGCTCTTCGGGTCGCTCTCGTCCTCGCGCAGCTTCGCCCACACGACGGCGCAGTCGGCGATGCTGCCGTTGGTGATCCAGCGCTTGGTGCCGTTCAGCACGAAGCCGCCGTCGACCCGCTTCGCGCGCGTGATCATGCCGCCGGGATTCGAGCCGAAGTCGGGCTCGGTCAGGCCGAAGCAGCCGATCGCCTCGCCGCGCGCCATGCGCGGCAGCCAGTGCCGCTTCTGCGCCTCGGAGCCGAAGGTCAGGATCGGGTACATGACCAGCGACGACTGCACGCTCGCGAACGAGCGCAGGCCGGAGTCGCCGCGCTCGAGCTCCTGCGTCATCACGCCGTAGGCGACGCTGTTGAGCCCGGCACCGCCGTACTCGGTCGGCACCGTCGGGCCGAAGCAGCCGAGCTCCGCGATCCGCGGCGTGAGCTCGGTGGGAAACGTCGCGTCGGTGAAGTGCTGGCGGACGAGCGGCAGGAACTCGTCGTCGACGAAGCGCCGCACGGTGTCGCGCACCGCGCGCTCCTCGACGCTCAGCAGGTCTTCGACGGCGTAGAAATCACTGCGCGAGGCGGGCATGGGCCGCTACGTTACGGGCCGCGACCGAAGCGGTCAATTTCGCCCGCGCAGCGTGGGGGCACGATACCGCGCGCACAGCGCGCGGCCGAGCGAAGCGAGCGCGGGGAGTGCGGCACCGGCCGGCTCCGCCGGTCGGTGCGAGGGGCGCGAGCCCCTCGTAGCGACAACCTCGCCGCCCTCAGCCGCCCTCGCCGGAGACGCGCGCGGTGTGCGTCGTCGGCTTCTTGCCCGACGCCTCGAGCTCGGGGGTCCACAGCTGGGCGAGGACCTTGCGGGTGGCGTCGTCGCGGTCCTTCGCGTCGACGATCAGCTCGCCGACGTCGCTCTCGACGTTGGCTGCATCGACGGCCTTGACGGTGACTCGGAAGCGTTTGCGCGGCATGGGCCGACCCCTACCATCCGCGCGCGCGCTTTGCTGGTGCCGGGCAGCTCCGCTAGAGCCGCACCATGGCAATGCGTCCGCGAGCGGTCGCGTCGCGCCTGACGCACGTCGACCGGTCCGGTCGCGCGCGCATGGTCGACGTCGGCGACAAGCCCGTCACGCAGCGCGTGGCGATCGCGCGCGGCATGGTCCGCATGCGGCCCGCGACGGCTGCGAAGATCGCCGCCAACGCGATCGCGAAGGGCGACGTGCTCGCCACGGCGCGCATCGCGGGCGTGCTCGCGGCGAAGCGTACCGGCGAGCTGATCCCACTCTGCCATCCGCTGCCGCTCGAGTTCGTCGACGTGCGGCTCGCCGTGGATGCGAAGCGCGGCACGGTCGCGATCGAGGCCGAGGCGCGGATCACGGCGCGGACCGGCATCGAGATGGAGGCGCTCACCGCGGTGAGCGTCGCGGCGCTGACCATCTACGACATGTGCAAGGCCGTCGATCGCGGCATGACGATCGAGGACGTCTGTCTCGTGAAGAAGAGCGGCGGCCGCAGCGGCGACTGGGTACGCCCCGAGCAGGTGACGAGCACCGCCGACATGACGCCATCGGCCGACGAACGAACCGAATCCGCGCGCCCGGCGCGCGGCCGACCGAAGGGAGCGCGGGGAGTGGGGC
>JAIEPK010000268.1 GCA_019749875.1 Candidatus Binatia bacterium
CGAGAAGTCCGCAGGGACCAGCGCGTGCAACGCGCCGGCACGGCATCGTGCACGCGAGCCCCCGGCGAGCGCCGAGCGAAGCGAGCGCGGGGAGTGCGCAGCGTCCGCGCGTGCAACGCGCCGGCACCGCATCGTGCACGCGAGCCCCCGGCGAGCGCCGAGCGAAGCGAGCGCGGGGAGTCCGCAGCGTCAGCGCGTGCAAGCGCAGGCACCGCATCGTGCGCGCGAGCCCCCGGCGAGCGCCGAGCGAAGCGAGCGCGAGAAGTCCGCAGCGACCAGCGCGTGCAACGCGCCGGCACCGCATCGTGCACGCGAGCCCCCGGCGAGCGCCGAGCGAAGCGAGCGCGGGGAGTGGGGCCCCACTGGGCTTCGCCCAGTGGGGCGAGGGGGCGCGTGCCCCCTCGTTTCAATCAATGCAGCGTGTGCACCGGCCCTTCCACCACGCCGAGGACCGTCAGCGCCTCGTCGCTCTGATCGATGTGGTAGAGGATGCAGTAGCGGTCGATGGTCAGGAAGTGACAGCCGCCCTGACCTTCGAGCACCGAGCTGCCCGTCGGCAGCGGATCCTCGGCGAGTCCGACGATCGCGGCGCTGATCTCGCGGAGCGGGTCTCCGGCGATCTGCTCCATCTCGCGATACGCGCTGTACGTCAGGCTCAGCTTCATTCGACAACCGTCCATCCGTCTGGGCGTTGGTTCGGTTGCCGGGCGATCGGACTTTAGCCAGGATCTCCGATCGTCATGGCCAAGCCCGCAACGGACCTCTCACCGCAAGCCTATCTGCGACCGGAGATCGCGGCGCTCGCCGGGTACGTGCCCGGTGAGCAGCCCACCGATCCCGGCGTCGTCAAGCTCAATACCAACGAGAATCCTTACCCGCCGAGCGCGGCCGTGCGGCGTGCGATCACCGACGCATGCGAGCGCCTGCACCTGTATCCCGATCCGAGCGCGCGCGAGGTGCGCGAGCGGGTGGCGCGGCTCTACGGCGTCGATCCCGCAGGCGTGATCGTGGGCAACGGATCCGACGAGCTGCTGTCGTTGCTCATGCGCGCGGTGATCGCTCCTGGCGATGCGGTCGCGTACGGCACCCCAACCTACTCGTTGTACGATACGCTGGTCGCGCTGCAGGCGGGACGGACGATCCACATCCCGTACGGGCCGGACTATGGCATCCCGCGCGAGCTGCTGTCCGTGAACGCGCGGCTGCTCATCGTGTGCAACCCGAACGCTCCTTCGGGAACGGCCGTGCCTCGTCGTGCTCTGGAGGAGCTCGCCGAGGCACGGCGCGACGTTCTGGTGGTCATCGACGAGGCGTACGCCGACTTCGCGGACGAGAACGCGACGGCGATGGGTTCGCGTCACCCGAACGTCATCGTGCTGCGCACGCTGTCGAAGTCGTACTCGCTCGCGGGGCTGCGCGTCGGCATCGGAATCACGACGCCGGGACTGGCCGCTGAGCTGAACAAGGTCAAGGATTCCTACAACGTCAGCCGCCTCGCGCAGGCCGGTGCGGTCGCTGCGCTCGACGACCAGGCGTCGATGCTGGCGCACGTGGCACGGGTGCGCGCGACGCGTGCACGGCTCGTGCGGGAGCTCGAGCGTCTCGGCTACGTGGTGCCGCCCTCGCAGGCCAACTTCGTGCTCGCACGTCGCCCGGGGCGGTCGCAGCAGTCGGTGAAGGAGGCGCTGCAGAGCCGGGGAGTGCTCGTGCGCTACTTCGGCGATCTGCCCGACGCCCTGCGGATCACCGTCGGTACGGATGCCGAGATCGACCGTCTGATCGTGGAGCTGAAGTCGCTCTAGGCCGCAGCGAGGAAGGGACGGCGGCGGCCACGCGACGGCTCACTCGCCGCCGCCGTCCTCGTCGCCCGCCGCGACCGGCTGCTCGGGATCGTCGTCGCCGTCCGCCCCCGCGGCAGTCCCGGCCGTGGCACCGGCGGCAGGGGTGGGGGTGGGCACGAGGAGGAAGTCGCTGCGCTTCTTGTCGACGCGCTGGAAGACGAAGTCCTGCAGCAGATACACCGTCTGGCTGCCGTCGGCGGCCGCATAGATCTTCTTGTCGGCCCCCTCGCCGACGACGTTCACGCGGATCGTGCCAAGCGGCCCGTCCGCCCCTTCGGCGACGATCTTGATTGCCGGCTGGTCGAGGCCGAACTCGGGGCGCGGTCCTGTCTCGCTCGCGATGTCGGTGCCTTTCAGCTCACGCAGATCGTCGACGAAGCGGCTCAGGAGGAACTCCTTCACACCGGTCGTGCCCGCGTCGGCGACGCTCCAGGTGTCGTCCCTCTTCTCGAGCCGGAAGCCGGCGCCGTCGCGGCGCTCGCTGGTGACCGCCCGAATCTTGTCCTTGGCGAGCGCGAGCACGGTCTTGTCGCGGAAGTCCATCGCCCGCTTGGCAGCGATCGAGTAGAGGTGCGATCCGACGACGTAGACGGTGTCGCCGGGAAGCGTCTGCGCGTAGATCTCTTTCTTGGCGGGCTCCTCGGTGGCGCCGCCGATCAGCAGCGTCTTCTTCGTGTCGTCCGGGGCGAGCACCAACTCGAGGGTCAAGCGCGGTGGGCTCAGCTGGTACTTCGCATCGGGCGGCGTCGCGACGCCGTCGACGAAGCCCGTCGCGCGCAGCGAACGCAGCGAGGCGAGCAGGCTCCGCACCTGCGACGCGTCCGCCTTCGCGTGCAACGGCGCGGTCACGCTCCACTCGTTGCCGTCCTTCGTCAGCACCGTCGGCTCGCCCTCGACGCCGCTGATCGTGACGCTCTTGACGTCGTTGTCGGTGAAGCTCACGACGCTCTTGTCCCGCAGATCGTCGAGCCCGCCCCGCTGCATCATCGCGCGGACGTTGTCGGCGGTGAGCAGAACGGTCGGCTCGTCGTCGCGACGCGCGTACGCCGATCCGCCGATCGGCGTCTTCTTACCGAAAGCGAGCTTCCGCGAGCCGCCGCCCGCGAGCGTCAGAACGACCGTCGACTCCGGCTTGTCGAGACCGAAGGGGGCGAGGTCGGCGGGCTTCTCGTCGAGCCTCTTCTTGACGTCGGCGCTCTTGATGGTGTCCAGGATTCCGTCGACCGCGACCGTGTCTGCCGCCATCGGGCGCGGCGCAGTGATCGTCCAGCCGCCCGGATCCGCCCGCACCAGATCGACCTTGCCCTTTGCGGTCTCGATCGACAGGCCCGTCACCTTGGCGTTGTCGAAGTCGAGGAGCTTGCTCTCCTGCTCCTCGCGCTCCATCGCGGGCTTCTCGACCCACACGACGTAGGCGCCGAGCAGCGCCACGACGACGGCCAGGATCAGGGTGTTCCGGAAGCGCATCGCGATGCCCGCCCGGCGAGGCTCAGAGTGAAGAGCGCCGCCACCAGACCGCGAGGCCGATGATCATCAGCAGCTCGGGGATGACCAGGACGGAGAGGTAGAAGATCGCCGTCGCCTGCTCCTCACTGAACTCGACGCGCGAGGCGCGCACGGTTCGCGGACGGATCGACAGCAGCTCCTCCTGATTCGACAGCCAGCCGACGGAGTTCAGGAAGAGGTCGCGATTGTACAGCGTGTTGATGTTCTTGTTGTCGGCGAACGCGGCGGTGCCGAAGACGACGAGACGCGCGTCGCCCTCACCGGTGCCGAGCTTCTTCAGGTCCGCATCGACTGCGGCCGCGATCGACACCGGACCCTTCACGTCGCTCTCCTCGAGCACCGCAGACTGCGCATCGAAGAGTGTGGTGAGATCGGTCTCCGCCCAGCTCGACTGGCTGGTCTTGGCGAGCGACACGACGGTCAGACCCGGCTTGGTCTGTCCGACGTCGACGCTGCGCGTGAGCGGGAAGACCGTGCGCTCCTTGATGTCCTTGGTGATCGGATGGGCGCCGTACGTGCTGACGATCGGGTTGAGGCCCAGCTGCGGTCCTTGGAACAGCCGCACCACCTGATCGACCACCGCGTCGTTGCCGAGCTTGACGCCGTACTCGGCAAGGAGCGGCGACAGCTCGTTGCCCTGGCGCGGCGGCAGCATGAAGACGGCCTTGCCGCCCTTCTTGAGGAACGCCGCGATGGCGTCCACCTGCTGCGGCAGGAGCGCACGCTCCGGCGCCGCGACGACCACGATGTTGCAGTCGTCGGGAACCTTGCCCTCCTGGATCAGGACCAGCTTCTTGGTCTGGTAGTTCTCGCTGGTGAGTGCGGCCTTCGCCTCGGCGAAGCCCTGCGACGTCTGCTGGTCGTCGATGTCGGGCTCGCCTTCGCCGTCGAGGAAGCAGACCATCTGCGCGGTCTGCTTGGTGACCTTGATGAGCGCGTTGGTGAGGGTCTCCTCGCTCGGCTGAGAAACGGTGGTCGAGTTCTCGCCGTACGCGACGCGCACGGTCCGGTAGGCGCGCACGCCGTACTTCTCGGTCAGCTCGGGTTGCTTGTCCGGGTCGACGAGCGTCGTCTTCACCCGCGGTGACCCATAGGCGAAGCTCTCGAACAGGGCTTCGATCTCGGGATCGTGGCCGCCCTCGAGGAACGCCTGCATCTCGACGTCCTTGTCGAGGCCTGCCAGGACGTTCTTCGCCTGCGGCGACAGCGTGAACACGCCGGACTCGCTGACGTCCCAGCGCTTGTTGTGGCGCGCCCCGAACCAGTTGACGCCGACCAGCAGGGCGATGAACAGCAGCGAGTACACCACCATGTTGGTGCCGTACTTCGTCGAGCGCGCGCTGAGCAGCTTGCCGAGATCCTTGAAGCTGCCGAACAGGAAGATCGCGAGCAGCACGATGCCCACGCCGAGGTGGATCAGCGCATACGCTTCGATCCGCCCGGTGAAGAGCACGGAGATGCCCCCGAAGAACAGGAGCAGCAGTCCGACGATGCCCAGCAGCGATTGCGAGCGGTGCATGGTGTGTCCGTCTGCTCAGCGCCAGCGGATCGATTCGACCGAGCGCTGCGTGAGGAACAGCCAGCCGGCGATCATGGTGGCGAAGTAGACCAGGCTCTTGCTGTCGATCACGCCCTTCACCAGGTCGGCGAAGTGCTCGGTCACCGAGACGTAGCGCAGCACGTCACCGATCGTCTTGCCGGCGCTGTCGGCGGGCCAGGCGATGACGAACAGCAGCAGCAGCATGACGAGCCCGGTCACCGCCGCGATGATCTGGTTCTCGGTGAGCGACGAGGCGAACAGCCCGATGGTGACGAATGTGATCGCGAGCAGCAGCAGACCGGCATAGCCCGAGAGCATGATGCCGACTTCCGGGTTGCCGTACGCCCAGAGGATCAGGCCGTAGATGGACGTGAGACCGATCATGACCGTGATGAAGGCGATCATGCCGACGAACTTGCCGAGCACGATCTCCCACGTCGCGACCGGCGACGTCAGCAGCAGCTCGTACGTCCCGGCGCGCTTCTCCTCGGCGAAGCCGCGCATGGTGATCATCGGCACCAGGATCACCAGCACGACCGACAGATTGTGGAACAGCGGCGCCAGCACGAACTCGTTGACGTTCAGGCGCTGCATCGCCTCGGCCCCGCCCTGGAAGCTCGAGTACATCGAGACCAGCAGGTTGAAGCGCGCCAGCAGGTTGAAGAAGAACCAGCCGCCGAGCAGCAGGAAGCCCGTCATGACGACGTAGGCGATCGGCGACACGAAGATCGAGCGCAGCTCGCGCCCGGCGATGGTCAGCACGTTGCGCACGCCTCAGACCCTCGCTTCGGCCTCGGCCAGCGCGTGCGCCGCGCGCTCCTCGGCGGCGGCGTCGGCGCTGATGTGGCGCAGGAAGACCTCCTCGAGCGTCGCGTCGCGGGTCAGGTTCTCGATGCTGTCCTCGCACGCGATGCGGCCGGAGTTGATGATCACGACCTTGTCGCAGACCTGCGCGACCTCGGGCAGGATGTGCGTCGACAGGATGACCGTGCGGTCGCCCGACACGAGGCCCTTGATCAGCTGGCGGATCTCGATGATTTGGCGCGGATCGAGCCCGATGGTCGGCTCGTCGAGCACCAGCACCTCGGGCTCGTGGATCAGCGCCTGGGCGAGGCCGGCGCGCTGCTTGTATCCCTTCGACAGGTGCGCGAGCAGCCGTCCCGACACGTCGCCGAGGCCGGTGCGCTCGATCGCCGCCTCGCAGGCGCTCTTCACCCGGCCGCGCTCGACGCCCTTCAGCTTCGCGACGAACGTGAGGTACGCGCGCACCGTCATGTCCGGGTAGAGCGGCGGGTTCTCGGGCAGGTAGCCGATCCGGCGTCGCACCTCGTGCGACTGCGTGAAGATGTCGAAGCCTGCGATGCGCGCGGTGCCCGACGACGGCGGCAGGAACCCCGTCAGCATGCGCATCGTGGTGGTCTTGCCGGCCCCGTTCGGCCCGAGGAAGCCGAGCACCTGTCCGCGAGCCGCGGAGAAGGAGATGCCCTTCACGGCCTCCCGGTCACCGTAGCGCTTGGTGAGCTCGTGGACTTCGATCATGTCGCGTCTTCGACGATCCCCGGCCGGTGAAATTCGGAGCGCGTACTTAGTGACCGTCCGAAAAGTTGTCAAGACGATCGCCGCCGGCCGAGCGACCTCCGGCTCACGCGATCGGCCGCCACCGTGACGCGGCCGCGGACAACTACAGAGTCCTCGCCGACGCGAGGATCTCAGCTCGCAAATTCCGCGCCCGCGTGACTTCGCAGCGGCCCGTTGGTACGTCTGCACGGATGTCGGCGGGGGCGGCGCCGGACCGGATCTGGCTGGTCGATGGCAGCGGAATCGTCTTTCGCGCGTTCCATGCCCTGCCCACGCTCGCGACGCGCCGCGGGCTGCCCACCGGGGCCGCGTACGGCTTCACCAGCATGCTCGCGAAGCTGCTGCGCGAGGAGAAGGTCACGCACATCGCGGTGGTGATCGACGCGCCCGGCAAGACGTTCCGCAGCGAGGCGTACGCCGACTACAAGGCGACGCGTCCGGGCATGCCTTCCGAGCTCGCGCCGCAGCTGCCGTACATCAAGCGTCTCGTGACCGCGCTCGGCATCTCGCTGCTCGAGATCCCCGGCGTCGAGGCGGACGACGTGATCGGGACGCTGACCAAGCGCGCGGTCGACGCCGGCATCGACGTCAGCATCGTCACCAGCGACAAGGACATGATGCAGCTCGTCGGCCCGCGTGTGACGCTGGTCGATACCATGCACGACCGCCGGTCGGGCATCGACGAGGTGCACGCGCGCTTCGGCGTCGCTCCGGAGCAGGTGATCGAGGTCATGGCGTTGATGGGCGACACCATCGACAACATCCCGGGCGTGAAAGGGATCGGCGAGAAGACCGCCGTCCGTCTGATGTCGCACTTCGGCACGATCGACGAGATGTATCGACGTCTCGACGAGATCGAGGGCCTCGGGCTGCGTGGCGCGAAGCGCGTCCGGCA
The DNA here is from genome assembly GCA_019749875.1 of Candidatus Binatia bacterium. Classification (GTDB taxonomy): domain Bacteria; phylum Desulfobacterota; class Binatia; order UBA12015; family UBA12015; genus VGTK01. Next base: position 7,361 of record JAIEPK010000268.1, read on the forward strand.
GATCCTCGAAGAGGGCGAGGAAGACGCGCGGCGCAGCCGCTTTCTCGCGACGATCCGCTGCGACTGCGAGCTGCCGGCCGACGTCGACCTGCAACGCCTCGACCGCGGCGTCGCGGACCCCGCGGTGCTGAAGGAGCTCGCACTCGAGCTCGAGTTCACGAGCCTCTTGAAGGAGTTCATCGGCGACGCGACGCCGCCGCTGGTCACGCGACGCGTCGAGGGAGCGAGCGCGGCGCAGGTGGACGGCGTCCTCGCGGCTCCCGGCGTCGTCGCGCTCGCGGTGGTGGAGGGTGCCCCGCGCGCGGGCGAGCTCGCGCTCGACGGACCGTCGCGCAGCGTCGCGGTCGCCGCGGCCGACGACGAGCGCGTGCTGGTGACGTCGGAAGTGCCGAGCCGGGTGCGGGAGCTGCTCGCGCGCAGCTGCCGCGGCTGCACGCTGGTGGTCGAGGACGTGAAGGCGCTGCTGCACGCCCTCGGCCTCGATGCGAGCGTCGCCTCGGCCTTGCCCGAGGCGGACGTTTGCGACCTGCAGCTCGTGTCGTACGTGCTCGACCCATCACGTCGCGCGCACTCGGTGGACGCGCTGACCGCGGACCGCCTGCACCGTACGCTGCCCGCGCGCGGCGAGACCGATCTCGCGGCACGCGGCGCCGCGGTCGCGACCGCGCTGCTCGAGCTCGGTCCCGCGCTGCTTGCCGAGATCGACGCGGCCGGGCTCGCGAAGCTCTACCGCGAGATCGAGCTGCCGCTCGCACGTGTCCTCGCCGTGATGGAGGCGCGCGGCATCGCGGTCGATCGCGAGGTGCTGGCGCAGGCCGGGCGCGAGTTCCGTGCGACTGCCGACCGGCTCGAGGCCGAGATCTTCGAGGTCGCGGGCGGGCCGTTCAACCTCGGCTCGCCGGCGCAGCTGCGCGAGGTGCTGTTCACCAAGCTCGCGCTGCCGACCAAGGGCGTGAAGCGCGGCAAGACCGGGCTGTCGGTCGACGCCGACGTGCTGAACAAGCTCGCCGAGACCACGCCGATCGCGGCAAAGATCGTCGAGCATCGCGCGCTCACCAAGCTCATGTCGACGTACGTCGCCGGGCTCGGCGATCTGATCGACGCGAAGAGCGGTCGGCTCCGGACGTCCTTCAACCAGACGGTGGCCGCGACCGGACGGCTCTCGTCGAGCGAGCCCAACCTGCAGAACATCCCCGTGCGCAGCGCCGAGGGCCGCCGCATCCGCGCCGCGTTCGTGGCACCGCCGGGCATGGTCCTGCTGTCGGCGGACTACTCGCAGATCGAGCTGCGCGTGCTCGCGCACCTCACCGGCGATCCGGTGCTGGTCGAGGCGTTTCGCAGCAACGAGGACATCCACCGGCGAACCGCCGCCGAGGTGTTCGGCGTGGCACCGGAGAGCGTCTCGTCCGAGCAGCGCCGGCAGGCGAAGGTCATCAACTTCGGCATCATCTACGGCATGGGACCGCAGCGCTTGTCGCGTGAGCTCGGCATCACGCTCGCCGAGGCCGACGACTACATCCGTCGCTACTTCGAGCGCTACGCGAGCGTGCGCGAGTTCTCCGAGCGCGTGGTCGCGGACGGGCGGCGAGACGGCTACGTCGCGACGCTGATCGGCCGCCGCCGGTATCTGCCTGACCTGAACGCGCGCGAGGCCAACATCCGCCAGGCGGCGGAGCGCATGGCCTGGAACAGCCCGATCCAGGGCACCGCGGCGGACGTCATCAAGCTCGCGATGCTCGCCGTCGAGCGCGACATCGAGGAGAGCGGCAGTGGCGCGCGCATGCTGCTGCAGGTCCACGACGAGCTGCTCTTCGAGGTGCCGACGTCGGAGGTCGACGCGTCGGGCGCGCAGGTCCGGCGCGCCATGGAGTCCGTGGTGGCGCTTGCGGTGCCGCTCGTGGTCGAGCTGAAGAAAGGCCCGAATTGGGCCGCGATGCAGTGAATTTCCGGCGAGGAAGCACAGTCTAGTGTCGGTGGAGAGAACAGACTGGGACCTGGTCCGCCTCGCTGGAGGCGGCGACAAGGAGGCGTTCCGTGAGCTGGTCGAGCGTTACCAGCGACGCGTTCTCGCGGTGGTCATGGGCATGCTCCACGACCGCGAGGCCGCCCTCGAGGTCACCCAGGAAACGTTCATCAAAGCCTTCCGCTCGATCGGCCGATTCAAGGGTGATGCAAGCTTCTACACGTGGGTCTATCGCATCGCGGTCAACCTCGCGATCGATCATCAGCGTCGCGAGTGGCGGCGTCCGCTCGCGGACTCCACGCGCACGAGCGGCAACGATGGTCAGACCGAGGATCTGCTCGACCGGATCGGCGACGAGGATCCACGCGGCGATCCATTCGAGGCGACCAAGGATTCGGAGCTGCGCGCACGCGTCCTGGCCGCGATCGACGAGTTGACCCCGGATCACAAAGCCGTGATATTGTTGAGAGAGTTGGAAGGTTTGTCGTACGAGGAGATCAGCCGGGTCATGCAGTGCTCGAAGGGAACGGTGATGAGCCGGCTTCACTACGCCCGTAAGAAGCTGCAGGCGCGCCTCAAGGAGTTCGTATGAATTGCCGTGAGGCGGAACGCCTGATCGAGACCTTCTACGACGGCGAGCTCGACGGCCGGTCGATGCGCGACGCGGCGATGCACATCACGCGCTGCAAGCGCTGCGAGGCCGAGCTGGCCCAGCGCGAGCGAGTGCAGGAGCTGCTCAGCCGCACCATCGAGCACGAGATCGCCGACATCGACCTGAGCCGGATCTGGGCCGCCGTCGAGCCGACGCTCGAGGATGCCGGCAGTCGATCGAGCGGGCTCCGGGTCGCGGCGGCGTCGAGCCGCGTCGGCGGGCTGCTGCTCGGTCGCGCGCGCAGCGGCGACGGCCAGGACGAGTCGTTCGATCCCGCGTCCTGGGATGCTCCGCCCTCGCACGCCCGTGGCCTCTGGCGCTGGACGGTCGCGGGTGGCGTGGCGCTCGCCGCGTCGGTGCTGCTCGCGGTGACCCTGGTGCCGCAACTCGGAGAGACGCCCCAGGGTGGCGTGCGTGTCGCGAGCGAGAAGACCGATCTCGGCAGCAGCGCTACCACCGAGGTGGCGCGGGTGTCGTCGCCGGGCACTGGTTCCGCGTCGCGTGGAGCGCCTGTGCCCGAAGCTTTCGAGGTCGCGCGTGCCAGCGTCGGTCGTGCCGTACGCCCCGCTTCCAACAAGCAGGTGCAGGTCGAGTCCGTGAACTTCCCGCGCAGCGCGGTCTCGATGTGGAGCGAGCCGGCGAGTGACACGACGGTCATCTGGATCGACGACGAGGAGCAGGCGGCGGGCAGACGTTGATGCCGGCTTCCGGGTCCTTTCTCGTGCGCCGCGCGCCAACCGGTACCGCTCCACCGGCGAGATCGTCCGGACGAGCCACGCGTCACCGCCGGGTCGGAGCCCTGGTGCCCGTCGTGGCGGCGCTGAGCGTGCTGCCGGTCGCCGCGTTCGCTCAGGAACGCGTCGCCCTGGAAGTGGGGACCGTTCTCGCGACCAGCTCGAGCGTTCACATCGATGCGCAGCTCTCGACCGTCCGCGGACAGCTGGAGAGGCTGTTCATCGACAAGGGCTACACGTCGTACCGCCTCGTGAAGCAGGAGAAGAGCGAGGTCAGCTGCGGCAACCCCGCGACCTTCGAGATCCCCGGCGGGCGTCACCTGCAGGTGATGGCCAAGGACACCCGGGGTGGCCGCGTGTCGCTGAACCTGGCGCTCATGAAGGATCGCCACACGCTCATGCGGACCGATCTCACCCTCGGCAAGCGCGGCACGATCATGGTCGGTGGTCCGCGCTACGAGGACGGTGTGCTGATCATCTGGATCGGCGCCAGACGTCTGGGTGCGAGCAGCCCCGCACCGTAGTCGCGGAGGAGCACGTCATGCTGCAGGATTTCTCCTGGCAGAGCCTGGTCGACACGGTGTCCGGAACGCTGAGCTCGCTCGGTGAAGCCATCGCGCCCGAGGGCTTGTTCTCGCGCGACGCCGTGGATCGTCTGGTGCGGATCACGTACCCGGTCGCTCCGTTCAACCAGCCGGAGTTCGTGGCACCGGTGCTCGGCATCGCCGGCGTCCTGCTGAGCCTGCTGCTCGCGGGCGTGGCGTTCTCGTCGCTGCTCAGCATGGTGGCGGCGCTGCTCGCGCTCGCCATGATGCTGACACGCTTCTACGGCGTGTCGCTGGAGCTCGGCGCGTCCTTCGGCCAGAGCTGACGCGTCCGCGCGTCGCGAACGGACGGCGTGCGGTGGGCCGCGTCGCGAACCGCGCGACGTGGCCCACCGCTCCAGTCATCCAGCCTGCTTCATCGCCTCGGCGAGGATGCGCGAGGTGCTCTCGCGCATGATGCGCGGGTCGACCTGCTTGCCCTCGAGCAGGCTCTTGCGGACGTCCTTGCCCGAGATCGAGACCGGCTTCTCGTCCTTGTGGTTCTCGGTCAGGTCGACGCGGCCGATCGACTCGTAGAACGCGGCGAAGCCGACCTTCAGCGGCTTGATCCTCAGATCACCGCCGAGCTTGCCGAAGATCTCCTGCGCGTCGAAGTCGCCCCAGATGTTGCTGCCGTCGTGGTACGGCGCGTCGGCGTGCTTGCGGCCGATGATGATGTCGGTGAAGCCGAAGTTCTGGCGGTAGATGCCGTGCATCACCGCTTCCTTCGGGCCGCCGTAGAACATCTTGATGTCGAGGCCGAGCAGGATCACGCGATCCGGCACGGACTCCTTGCGCGGTCCCCACAGCGACTGGTCGCTGTCGCCCTCGCCGAGGCCGCGCTGCGTGATCAGCGCCTCGTAGGTCGACATGCGGACGTCGGCCTTCACGTCGTCGCCCTTGGTCTCGCCGATCAGCGGGTTCAGGCACGCGCCGGCGTTGAGTCCCTGGCGGATCAGAGTCTCGAGGCCGTACACCAGCGCGTACTCGTGCGCGCGGTGCAGCGGGTTGCGCGTCTGGAACGCGACCACGCGCTCCCAGCCCTTGTCGGCGAGCAGCTTCCGGACCTCGCGCGGGGTGAGCACGTACTTGCCGAACGCGGGGTGCTTCGGCTGCGGCAGGACGTCGATGGTGCCGCCGATCAGATGGGTGGCGTCGGCGTCGCCCTTGAGCACCATGTCGGCGCCCGGATGGTCGGTGCGCTCGGTGCCGTAGACCGACTTCAGATATTTCTGCTTGTCCCACGCAAAGACGTCGCTCACGTCGAGGGTCGCGACGATCTCGCCACGCGAGCTCTCGAGGGCGACCTTCTCGCCCTTCGCGATCTGTCCCGCGAGCGTCGCGTCTACCGGAAAGGCGAGGGGAATCGTCCACGCGTACTTCTTGCCGTTGCGCTCGATGCACGCCTCGTCGAGCACGCGGTGGTACTCGGCCTCGCCCATCGGACCGGTCAGCGGGCTGAGCGCGCCATCGCCGAAGCGGTAGACCGTCGACAGGTCCGCGTCCGACACCGGAACCCGGCGCAGCTTCGCGGCTTCGCTCTTGAAGCTCTCGATGCGCTCCGGCGCGACGGTGCGCGATACGGGCTGCTCGAGCCCACCGTGTGGTGCGATGAGATCCGGCATGGGAGACGATCCTCTAGGAGTGAAAGGGTGTGCCGCGCCGCGCAGAATGCGGGCGCGAAAGGACCCTAGCTCATACCGGCTCGGCCGGTGGCGGGCAACCACGAGGACACGGGGTCCGCGCCGGCAACGGCGCGTCGATCCAGAGCCCGCTGCCGGCGGTGAGGGCGAGCACGCGCGCGGTGCGGTGCTCGCCGATGCCGAGCAGCCAGTCGCAGCACGCGAGCGCCGCGAGCGCGCCCGCGCTGGCGGATGCAATGACGGGAGGCGGTGTCGGATCGTGCTCTGCCGGGGATCCGGCGAGCCCGATGCAAGCGCCGCATCCGGTGCCGCGTGGCAGCAGCGCGAGGCGGAACGCGCCCCCGGCGGAGTGCAGCACGATCGACCCGAGACGCGCGGCAACCAGCGGATGCGCGTGCGCGTCCGCGGCGGTACCGTACGCGAGGTCGAGCACGACGTCGTAGGGTGCCGCGGGCTCGCCGCCGGTCCGTCTGCGTTCGACTGCGTGGACCGCGGCATCCGCCGTCCGGCGTGCGGGCTCCGGAAGCGGTAGCAGGTCCGCAGCCGCAGCTTCCTCAGGAGAGGTTGAAGGGCTCTCGACCTTTCCCACGCCGGCACCCACCAGATAGCTCACACAGATCGCTGCCGCGGGTCCGGTGCCGAGCACCAGGACACGCGCCGCGCGCAACGCCGACTGCCCCGTTCCGCCGACCTCGCGCAGGATGATCTGTCGGCTGTAGAGCTCGATCTGCTCGTCAGTGAGGCGCACCGCGGCGGCTCAGACGAGGCGCAGGTCCGGATCGGCGCCGTTCGTCTCGAGCCCGCGCGGGAAGCGCGGCGCGCGCTGGCTCCAGCCCTGCCAGAGGTTGGTGCTCAGGTACTTGTCGCCGAAGTCCGGGAAGACCACGACGATGTCGCCGTGCTCGATCGTGCGAGCGACCTGCAGCGCCGCCCAGCACGCAGCGCCGGCCGACTGGCCGACCAGAAGTCCTTCCTCGCGGCCGATGCGGTACACCATCTCGTACGCTTCGTCGGTCGGTGCGGGCACTTTCCCGTCGAGCTCGCCCTCGTGGTAGATGCCCGGCACGATCGAGCTCGCCATGTGCTTGAGGCCCTCGAGCCCGTGAAACGCGTCGTCGGGCTCGACCGCCAGCACCTGGATCGCCGGGTTGCGCTCCTTCAGGTAGCGCCCCGTGCCCATGATCGTGCCGCTGGTGCCGATGCCAGCGAGGAAGTGCGTGACGCGGCCCTGCGTCTGGTCCCAGATCTCGGGACCCGTGGTCGCGTAGTGGGCGAGGGGATTGGCCTCGTTGAAGTACTGGTCCGGCTTGAAGTAGCGCTCGGGCTGATCGGCGATGATCTGCCGGCACAGGCGGATCGCGCCGTCGGAGCCTTCGAGCGGATCGCTGTCGATCGGCTTCGCTCCGTACGCTTCGATGATCTGCCGGCGCTCGACGCTGACATTGGCCGGGATCACCAGCTCGACGCGAAAGCCGAGCGCCGCGCCGATCATGGCGAGCGCGATGCCGGTGTTGCCCGACGTCGAATCGATGATCACCTTGTCGCGCGTCAGCTTGCCGCTCTTCAGACCTTCCTGCAGCATGCGCAGCGCGGGGCGGTCCTTGACGGAGCCGCCTGGGTTGAAGCCTTCGAGCTTCGCCCAGATGCGGACGTCGAGCGGCACGTCGCGCGCCACCTGGGTCAATCGCAAGAGTGGCGTCCGGCCGACCAGCGCCGCGACGTCGTCCGCGCGCAGCAGCGCCCCATGCACGGACGCGAGAGCGCCCGCCTGCTTCAGGCGGCGCCCCCGGCGATGGCCGGTACGATCGAGATCTCGTCGCCGTCCTTCACCTTGGTGTCGAGCTGCTGGAGGAAGCGGATGTCCTCGCCGTTGATGTAGAGATTGACGAAGCGCCGGACCCGGCCCTGCTCGTCGCAGATGCGCTCGCGGATTCCCGCGTGACGCTTCTCGAGATCCTCGATCAGGGCGCCGACGGTCGCACCGTTGCCGCTCACCGTCTCGGAACCAGCGGTGAACTTGCGCAGCGGTGTCGGCACTTTGACGTTCACAGGCATCGGACAGATCCTCCTTGGTTGCAGCGGATATTGGCCTCCGCAGTGCGACGACGCAAGGGAGCGCGTGCGTCGTCAGCAGGTGCCGCGAGCCGCGTCGCAGGCGGGGCAGCGCGGGTTGGGGCGCAGCTCGACGACCCGCCACCGGACACGGGCGCCATCGAGAATGGCCAGGCGATTTGCCAGCTCGGGTGCGTCGCCGTCGAGGATACGCGACACCTCGCCGGCGGCGGCGAGCCCGATCGCGCCGACCACCGGCCCGAGGATTCCGGACTGCTGGCAGGTCGGCAGATCGTCCTCGTGCGGCAGCTCCGGGAAGAGACAGCGCAGGCACGCCGTTCGTCGCGGCAGGATCGTGAAGAGCTGCCCATCGAGCCCGACGGCGCCGGCGTGCACCAGCGGGATGTCGAGCGACAACGCCGCGTCGTTGAGCATCGACTTGCTCGGCAGGCCGTCGGTCCCGTCGAGGATCACGGCGTGCCCGGCGAGAATCTCGCGCGCATTCGCGGCCGCGACACGCGATCGCACCGTCGTGATGCGGAGGTCGGGACGCCGTGTCCGGAGGCGTCGCGCGGCGGCCTCGACCTTCGGCGTGCCGACGTCGTCGACGGCGTAGAGCGGCTGGCGCGGCAGGTTCGACGTCTCGACGACGTCGTCGTCGACCAGCGTGAGCGCCGGGACACCGGCGGCGGCGAGCGCGGCCGCCGCCGGCGAACCGAGTCCGCCGACGCCGACGATGACCGCGCCGCGCGTGGTCACAGCTGTTGCTTGGGCGCGCTCTTGCCGGATGTCGCCGGGCTGATTGGCGTGATCGGGCTCGCGACGGCGTTCGGCGCGATGCGGTTGCGCAGCGCGAGCGCGCTGCCGGTCTGGGTGCGCGACGGCGTGTTGTCGGGATTGGCGGAAGCTTCGGAGTACGCGGTGTCGGCGAGCTGCGCGAGATCTTCGTCGCCCGCGCTGCGCGCGTCGGACGCGACCACCGCCAGCGCGTCGACCGCCGCCTGCGTCTCCGGGTACGTCACCAGCAGCGTGCCCGCGCGCGTGCGTGTCGCCTGGTGGTTGCCCTTCTTCGCGTAGAACTCCGCAACGTACAGCTCGCGCGACGCGAGGTGCTCGCGCACGGCCTTCAGCTCCTCCTTGGCGCGCTTGGCGTAGTCGGAGTTGGGGTAGCGAAGGATCACGCTCTCGAAGCGCGCGTGCGCGTTCGCCGCGGCGTTCAGGTCGCGGTCGATGGTGTCCATCTGGCCGACGTAGGCCATGCCGATCTGGAACTCGACCTCGGCGAGCCGCGCGCTCGTCGGATGCATGCGCTGGAAGTCGGTGTAGGCCGCGATCGCCTCGGGGAAGGCGCCGTTGGCGAAGTGCGCCTCGGCGATGCGCAGCTCGACGTCCTCGGCGCGCGGATCGAGCGGGTAGTGGTCGAGGAGGTACTTGTAGGTCTGGATCGAGATGCCGTAGTTGCCGTCCACGTAGTCCTGCGTCGCGTTGCGGTACAGCTCGTCGGGCGGGGCAACCTGCACCTTGTCACCGCTGCAGCCGCTCGCGCCCGCGAGAGCGAGCAGCACCAGCGATCCGAGAATGCTCCGCGTTGGAGTGGGTCGACGCATGCGCTAGACGGTAGTGGATGCTCGGCGCGTCCGTCAAACCTGTGTCGGCACGGGTCTTTCGCGGCGAGCTGCTCGGCATGTGGTCGAGCACGCGCATGGTGGTGCTGGTGGCGATGTCGGCATCGCTGTACGCCGCGATCCTGATCCCGTTCAAGGTCGTGCAGCTGATCCCCGGCATCACCGAGCTGCGGCCGGCGAACGCGGTGCCGGTGGTGTGCTCCTTCCTGTTCGGACCGGCGGCCGGATGGGGAGCAGCGATCGGCAATGCGATCGGCGATACCTTCGGCGGGCTCGGTCCCGGCGATCTGTTCGGCTTCGCGGGCAACCTGATGTACGGCATCGCCCCGTACCGGGTCTGGCGCGCGCTCGGTGGCGGACGCCCCGTGCCCGCCGACGCGCGCGACTGGCTGCGCTTCTTCGCGAGCCTCTTCGCCGGGGCTGCGTGCTGCGCTCTGATCGTCGGCTGGGGGCTCAACGCGCTCGGCTTCGTGCCGTTCACCGTGCTCGGCAACGTCGTCCTGCTGAACAACATGATCACCGCGGGCGTGCTCGCTCCGCTGCTGCTGCACCATCTCTATCCGCGCGTCGAGCGCGCGCACCTGCTGTTCGGTGACGTGCTCGCGACGCGGCCGCCCGGCCGGCGCCGCGCCCGGATTGGCTTGACGCTGCTCTTCGCCGGCGTCGTCGGTGGGCTCGTCGCCGGCAACCTCGCCGCAACCGGCGCGTGGCAGCCGGCCTGGGTCGCGCCGAGCGCCTCGCCGACGCATGCGCCCGAGGTCGGCTTCGGCGTCGCGCCGTTCGTCGCGCTCGCGGTGGCGGGCGTCCTGCTCCTGTGAGCACCCGATCCGTGGCGCGACCGTCCGTCCACGGCACGGCCCCGGCCGAGCCGCTGCTCGCGCTGCGCGCGTTCGGCTGTCGCTATCCGGAGTCGCCGGCGCCTGCGCTCGACGGCATCGACTTCACGGTCGCCGCAGGCGAGCTCGTCGCGGTGATGGGCGCGAGCGGTGCCGGCAAGTCGACGCTGCTGAAATGCTTGACGGGAATCGTCCCCTCGTTCGTGTCTGCGCAGATCACCGGGCAGCGGCGCGCCTTCGGCCGGGACGCCGCCATGCTCGCACCGGGGGAGCTCGCCGGACGCGTCGGCATCGTCTTCCAGGACTTCGAGGCGCAGCTCTTTTCGACCAGCTGCGCGCTGGAGGTCGGCTTCGCGCCGCAGCAGCTCGGCCTGCCGCGCGAGGCGATCGATGCGCGGACGCGCCTCGCCCTCGAGCGCGTCGGCCTCGACGGATTCGCCGCACGCGATCCCGCGACGCTGTCGGGCGGCGAGAAGCAGCGTCTCGCGATCGCCGGCATCCTCGCGCTCGAGCCGCAGGTGGTGCTGCTCGACGAGCCGACCACCGACATCGATCCCGAGGGCAAGCGTGCGATCCTCGAGCTGCTGCGCGCGTTGCGCGGCGACGGCGTCGCGATCGTGCTGGTCGAGCACGAGATCCTGGCGGCGGAGGCGGCAGACCGGCTGGTGTTGCTCGCGGACGGGAGGATCGTCGCCGACGGGCACGCGCCGGCGTTGCTCGGCGACGTCGCGCGGCTCGAGCACTGCGGCATCCGGCCGCGCGACCTCGACGTGATCGGCCATCGGCTCGCGCTGCCGGACCGCTTCGCGACGGTCGCGGCCGCGGAGAAGGCGCTGCGGGCTCACGGTGCGGTGCCGGCGCCGGACCCGGCGTCGCACGAACGGCAAGCCGTACGGACGAACGGTTCGGCAGCGCTGCTGACCGTCGACGACGTGCGCTTCGCCTACGAGAGCGGACGCCCGGCGCTCGACGGCATCTCGCTCGACATCGCTCCCGGCGAGTACGTGGCGCTGATCGGCCAGAACGGTTCCGGAAAGACCACCCTGGCGAAGCACCTGAACGGACTTCTCGCGCCGACCGGCGGCGCGGTGCGCCTCGCGGGCAAGGACCTGCGCGAGATGCGGCTCGGCGAGATCGCGCGCGACGTCGGCTTCGTCTTCCAGGATCCGGACCACCAGCTGTTCTGCGACACGGTCGAGGAGGAGGTCGCGTACGGACCACGCCATCTGGGCCTCGACGCAGCGGAGGTGGAGCGCCGCGTCGCGCGAGTCCTCGAGGTGTGCGCGCTGCGCGATCGACGGAGCACGGACCCGTTCCTCTTGCGCAAGGGAGAGCGGCAGCGGCTCGCGATCGCGGCGGTGCTCGCGACCGAGCCGCGCGTGCTGATCCTGGACGAGCCGACCACCGGTCTCGACCACCGCGAGCAACGCGCGATCCTGGCGCTGCTCGCGGAGCTGCACCGCGCCGGGCGCACGATCGTCGTGATCACGCACGCCCCGTGGCTCGTCGCCGAGAATGCCACCCGGGCGATCCTCCTGTCGCACGGCCGGGTGCTGCTCGACGGCGACATCCGGCAGCTGCTGTGGGCGGGCGACGTGCTGGCGGCGGCGTCGTTCGTGCTGCCCGATGCGACGCTGCTCGGCCTGCGCTTCGGAGCGACGATACGGAGCCCGGGCGAGCTGGTCGCGCGTGTCCGCAGGGCCGGTTCGGCGCGCGGCGCCGAGCCGTCGGAGGGCATGGCGTGACCTCCTCGCTGTACGTCGACCGGCCGGGCTTCCTGCACGCGGCGCACCCGCTCGGCAAGCTGCTCGCATTCGCCGCGTTCTTCGTTGCCGTGTTCTCGCTCGAGCAACCGCTCGCGATTGCCCCCTACGTCGCGCTGCTTGCGCTCGCGGCGGTGTTCGCGCACGCGGGACCGAACCTGCAGCGGCTGCGCGCGCTGCTGGTGGTGATTCCGCTCGGCGCGATCGTCGTGTGGACCTTCTTCTATCGCGGCCGCGGCGCGGGCGCCCCGTTCCAGCCGAGCTCGGCCGGATTTCTCTTCGGCGTGGGGATGGGGCTCAAGCTGCTGAGCTTCCTCCTGCTGAACCTGATTCTGCTGTCGACGACGCGGGTCGAGGAGCTGACGGCCGCGTTCACGCGGCTCGGGATGCCGTACCGCGTGGGCTTCGCGCTGACCCTCGCGTTCCGGCTGGTGCCGCTGTTCGCGGGCTCCGCCTCGACGGTCCTGCAGGCGCAGCGGCTGCGCAGCCTGGGCGCCGAGGTGCGCGGCGTGCGCGCACGGCTCGCGCAGACCGTGCCGGTGATCCTGGCCGTGTTCATGGGAGCTCTGCGGCGCGCGGATCAGATGGCGATCGCGCTCGACATGCGGGGCTTCGCGCTGCCCGGCCGGCGGACGTTTCTTCTCGAGCGGCCAGTGAGTGCGCGCGACGCCGTGGTGGTCCTGGTCGCGCTCGGGGCACCGCTGTCGTCGTGGGCGATCCGGGCGGCGGGATACGGCGTGTTCCCGCGCTGACGACACCTTGACACCGGACCCGCGTTTCGTACGGTTTGAAGGGCGGGGCGACCTGAGCGTGGGCATGGGAAGAGACGCACGAACGCGGCGCCGGGTCGCCGTCACCGGTCTCGGTGCGGTGAGCCCGCTCGGCAGCGGCGTGGAGCGGAACTGGCAGGCGTTGCTTGCCGGACGCTCGGGCATCGGACCGATCACGCGCTTCGCATGCGAGGACTTCCCGACCCGCATCGCGGGTCAAGTCCCGGACTTCTGCGCCGACGACTTCGTCGAGAAGAAAGACCGCAAGAAGATGGACGTGTTCATCCAGTACGCGCTGGGTGCCGCGACCATGGCGATGCAATCGTCCGGTCTCGAGATCGGCGAGCACAACGCGGCGCGCGTGGGCGTGATCGTCGGCGTCGGCATCGGCGGCCTCGAGTCGATCGAGGACACGCACACGGCGTTCCTCGACACGCGGCTCAAGCGCCTGTCGCCGTTCTTCATCCCGAAGCTGATCGGCAATCTGGCGCCGGGGCAGATCTCGATGCGCTTCGGGGCGAAAGGCGTCAATTATGCGCCGACCAGCGCCTGCGCGTCGGGCGCGCACGGCGTGGGCGAAGCGTTTCGGCTGATCCGCGACGGCTACCTCGACGCGGCAATCGCGGGCGGTGCCGAGGCGGCGGTGACACCGCTCGGCGTCGGCGGTTTCTCCGTCATGCGCGCCCTGTCGACGCGCAACGACGAGCCCGAGCGCGCCAGCCGACCCTTCGACCGTGACCGCGACGGCTTCGTCATCGGTGAGGGGGCCGCGATCCTGATCCTCGAGGAGATGGATGCAGCGATCGCGCGCGGCGCGACGATCCACGCGGAGATGATCGGCTACGGTGCGAATGCCGACGCGTTCCACATCACGCAGCCGGCACCGGAAGGCCGCGGTGCGGCCGCCTGCATGCAGCTCGCGCTCGAGGACGCGGACGTCACGCCCGATCGGGTCGGCTACGTGAACGCGCACGGCACGTCGACCGAGCACAACGACGCCAACGAGACGCTCGCCATCAAGCACGTCTTCGGCGAGCACGCGGCGCGTCTCGCGGTGAGCTCGACCAAGTCGATGACCGGGCACCTGCTCGGTGCGGCGGGGAGCCTCGAGGCCGTCTACACGACGCTCGCGCTGCGCGAGCAGACCCTTCCGCCGACGATCAACTACGAGAATCCCGATCCCGCGTGCGACCTCGACTACGTGCCGAACCGCGCGCGGCCCGCGTCGTTCGAGATCGCGATCTCGAACTCGTTCGGCTTCGGCGGCACCAACGCGTGCCTGGTGCTGCGCCGCGCGCCGGCAGCGGATTGACGTGGCGCGCCGCCCTCTCGACGTCCCGCGATGACCCGCCAGAGCTTTTCCTCGACGTGCGACCGGTTGCACCGATTCGCCGAGACGAGACCAGAGGAGTGTCACAACTGAGCTTCGCCGATCTGCTGCAGCGTCGCCTGGTGTTCACGGTCGGGAAGGGCGGCGTCGGCCGGACGACGGTCACGCTCGGCATCGCGCTCGAGGCGGCGCGGCGCGGACAGCGCGTGCTCGTGGTCGAGCTCGAGGGCGCGCGCGGGCTCGAGATGGCGCTCGCCGCGCAGCGCGAGCAGGTGCACCCGCCCGCGTGGCTCGATCGCATCGAGTACATGATGATCGACGGCCGTCGCGCGCTCGAGGAGTACCTCGGTCTGATCATTCCGGTGCGGCGCCTGCTGAAGACGGTCTTCTCGAGCAACGTGTATCAGTACTTCGTGGCCGCGGCTCCGGGCCTGAAGGAGCTGATGGCGATCGGCAAGCTCTGGTACGAGGCGGAGCAGCGCAATCCCGAGGATGCGGCGGGGGCGAGCGGCGCGCACCAGCTGGTCCTGGTCGACGGTCCCGCGACCGGTCACAGCCTGCAGTACCTGCGCATGCCGCAGGCCGCGCTCGAGGCGTTTCCCACCGGGCTCGTGCACCGCGAGGCGGAGCGCGTGGTCGGGTTGCTGCGCGACCCCGAAGCGACGGGGGTCGTCGTGACCACGCTCGCCGAGGAGATGCCTGCCAACGAGACCTTCGAGATGGTGCGCGGGCTCGACGCGCTCGGCATGCACACCGCGATGCTGGTGGTGAACCAGGTGCATCACGCGCCGTGCACGCGCGCCGAGCTCGACGGGCTGCCGGTCGCGGCGCCACGACCCCTCGCCGTCGTACCGGCGACGCGTGCTCGGAGCGCGCGCACGCCGGCGAATCCCGAAGTGCTGCTGTCCGAGATCGTTGCACGCGCGCACGAGGAGATCGGCTGGGCGGAGATCAATGCGTCGCACGTGCAGCGGCTCGCAGCGCAGATCAACGCGCCGCTGGTCGAGCTGCCGTATCTCTTCAACGAGGAATTTGGTCCCGACGAGGTGTGCCGGCTGGGGCGCACCCTCGCAGAGCAGCTCGACGCCGTACCGCCGACTGCTCCACGACCGCGCGGAGGGAGGAAGTAGGTGGCCGCACGCAGCGTCCGGGATCTCGAAGAGCTGGTGCGCGGGCACCGCATCGTGGTGTGCGCAGGCTCGGGCGGGGTCGGCAAGACGACCACCGCCGCGACCATCGCGCTCTGGGGCGCGCTGCAAGGGCGCAACGCGATCGTCCTCACGATCGATCCGGCGCGTCGGCTCGCCGACTCGCTCGGCGTCGGGCCGATCGGCAACACGCCCGTTCAGGTTCCGGACTCGGTGCTCGCGACCGGCGCTTCGGGTGCGCACGGGACGCTCGCGGCGATGATGCTCGATCAGAAGGGCAGCTGGGACGAGCTCGTCGAGCGCCACGTACCGAACGCCGAGGCGCGGCAGCGCATTCTCGAGAACCGTTTCTACCAGCAGCTCTCGCAGAGCTTCGCCGGCTCGCAGGAGTACATGGCGGTCGAGCAGCTCGGCGAGCTCGACGCGAGCGGTCGCTACGACCTGATCGTCGTCGACACGCCGCCGACGCAGCACGCGCTCGACTTCCTCGAAGCGCCCGAGCGGCTGCTCGCGTTCCTCGACCGCAAGATCGTCAAGTGGTTCGTGCGGCCGTCGTTCTCGGCCGGCTGGTCGACCTTGCGCACGATGAACCGCACGGTCGGCTTCCTGCTGCACAAGATCGAGGACGCGACCGGGGTGACGGCGCTCGCGGACGTGACCGACTTCTTCAGCGCGATGACCGGCCTGTTCGAGGACTTCGAACCGCGCGTGCAGCGCGTGACGCAGCTGCTGCGCGACCCCGCGACGGCGTTCGTGCTGGTCGCGGGACCGGACGAGCAGGTGCTCGATCAGGCCGACTACCTCGCGGCGCAGATGTCCGCGCGCGGCATGCCGCTCAAGGGCGTGGTCATGAACCGCGTGCACCGGCACGTCGCGATGAACGACGGCGACAGCTCGCTCGAGGCGATCACCGCGCTGGTCGCCGCACAGCTCGAGCGCCTGCGTCCGGAATCGCCCGCGGCGACGAGGGCGACGTCGGCAGGCAAGGGCGGTCGTCGGGCGGCGTCGGCCGCCGCGGCGAGCGGCGCGCCGTCCCTCGCCGCGCGCTTGGCGCAGAACTTCGTCGCGTATCAGGCGCGCGCGCGCGGTGACGAGCTCCGCCTGGAGATCTTCCGGCAGGGGCTGCCGCGCAGCGTGCCGCTCGCGCTGGTGCCCAATCTGGAGAGCGACATCCACGACGTCGCCGGACTCCTGCAGCTGCACCCGTTTCTGTTCGCGCGCGCCGCCTCCTGACGCGAGGCGCGGCTACGCGCAGCAGGCGTGCGAGTGAGCGGCCGCGT
>JAIEPK010000347.1 GCA_019749875.1 Candidatus Binatia bacterium
TCGCGGTCGCGCGCGGCGCACGCACGGCCGACGAGGTGGTCGGCGCGCTCGCGCGCGTCGTGGCATCCGAGCCGCGTGCGCGGCTCGAGTACGCGGTGCTGTGCGACCCGTCGTCGCTCGAGCCGGTGGAGCGCGTCGACAAGCCGACGCAGATCGCGGTCGCGGTCTGGGTCGACGGCGTGCGCCTGATCGACAACGTCCTCATCGATCCGAGCGAGACCAGCCCCGTGCGTCTCGCCCGTCACGAGAGCCATCCGGTTCCCTCCCACTCCGCTTCCGACGTTCCGTCGGGCGGCGAGCTGCTGCTCGCGGCGCGCGACTGAGGTTTCCCATGCAGAACATCCGCAACGGCAAGAAGAGCTCGAAGGGCGCGTCGCAGCTGCCGATCCGCAAGATGCTGCGCGGCAAGATCCACCGCGCGACCGTGACCGGCGCGAACCTCAACTACGAGGGCTCGATCACCATCGACAAGACGCTCATGGAGGCGATGGACCTCTACGTGTTCGAATCCGTCCAAATCTGGGACGTGAACACCGGCGAGCGATTCGAGCCCTACTGTCTCGTGGGCGAGCGCGACTCCGGCACGATCTGCGTGAACGGTGCGGCCGCACGGAAAGTGGCGGAGGGCGACCTCATCATCATCGGCGCGTTCACCTGGCTCGACGAGGAGACCGCGCGTCGCTACCAGCCGAAGGTCGTCATGGTCGACGGCCAGAATCGCGTCAAGGAGCACCCGCTCCTGCAGACGGCCTGAGATCCACCGCGGCGGCGCGGGCGCGGCTGCGCCTCGCGCCGCGCTGCGGCTCCGCACGCCCGGAGGGACAGCGCGCGGCAGCAGCGAGGCAGCGGCAGCGAGACCGCTGCCACTGCCGCCGCAGGATCACTTCGCGACGGGCATCCAGTCGCTGCAGGAAGTCGATGCGATCAGATCTCCGGAGCTGTTGAACGTCGGTACCATGCACTGGATGTAGTGATCGCCCGCGAAGTGCAAGGTTTCCACGACACCCGCTCGCTCGTTGGTCTTGCAGACGCACAGCGTTCTGGACTTCCCGGTCGTGTTGAAGGTTCCTTGCAGGGGCGCGACCCGGTGCAACGTGTCCTCGAACTTGTCACGATCGCTCTTCGCGGCGCCAGCCTGCGTTGCGACCGCGAGCCCCATCATCAGTGCAATGGCGATCGGGCGCATGTCGATTCCCTCCCTCGGTCGATGGACTCGCGAATCGAGCCCTCGTCGTTTCGAACGCTGCGGTGGTGACATCGTGCAACCGGCGTGCCCTGGGCAGGCACCGGCGAGAGGCAGGCGCGATGGCCTGGCGCGAACCCGCCAGGCGAACGGATTCCTGCACGTGCGACGGATCGCATCTCGACTTCGCGTGCCATGGAATGGTCGTCCTCCGCAGGTGGTCCACTGCTGCGCTGCGCTCTCGCTCCGCTCAGCCCACAAGGCATGCGCGTTGCTTTGGGCTTGACGGCAGGTCGCGCAAGACGAGCACCGACACGGGCGCGATTGGAGGAGCCCCGACATGCGTCGCGTGGTCGTGCCCTGTGTAGCGTTGCTGTCTCTTCTTCTGGCTCAGGCTCTGCCGCCGCATGCCCATGCGCAGCCGACCTTGATCTACTGCACGTCGGTCAACGATCAGCCGACGGTGCGCACCGGTCCGGCCCGCTTCGAGAACGGGGGCACGTTCGCCGGCGTCTACTACGACCCGACGGTGGGCGGCGAGGGCGACGTGACCATCCCCGGCAGCGGCGCCTTCTTCGGGGACACGCCGCGCACGACGTCGGGCGGCTTCGCCAGCGGGCTGGTCGACAACCGCGCCGACATGGCCTGTGCGCCGGCGCAGCTGCTCGGCACCATCCTCGACGAGGCCTGGGCCGCGCCGGGCGAGCACGGCTTCGTGAACTCGTCGGTGAGCACGCGCACCTGGTACGTGCTGCGCGGCGCGCGCGCTCCGGTCCGCCTGCGGGCCGACGTCGCCTTCCAGGGAGCGGTCTACGGCGACGGCCCGGCGATCGACGCCGACGGCAGCAGCTTCTTCACCAACGCGTTGAGCACGCTGTCGCACGCCGCGGCGCCGCTCTCCGACACGGTGATCGCGGTCAATGGCCGCGCGCAGCCCGCCGGCGTGCCGTGCGGGCCGTGGGACCTGCACGGTACGTTGCCCGACTTCTGCGCCGAGTCCGACGGCACGCCGCAGGTCATCGACTGGGTGATCCGCTCGAATCCGTTCGTGGTGCTGCCCGACGTTCCATTCCGGCTGAGCCTCGGCCTCAACGCCGCCGCGATCGCATCGCCGTTCTCGGTGCCGGTGCGGACGTACGCGCGCTTCGACCGTGCGACCCTCGGCAAGTCGACCGACCTCCCGGCGACCCCGGGGCTGGTGCCGGAAGGCTTCGTCGTCGACGACGACGGCGACCCGTCGACGCGCGACGTCCGGACGCTGACGAGCCTCGGCTACCGGATCGAGGCGTTGCCCGAAGACGCGACCTTCGTCTCGCTGGCGGAGACCGCGCACGACGAGTCTCGCACGGTCGAGACGGTCGTCGAGCGGCGCACGAGTGCGAGCCTCGCGGCGACCGGCGCGCTCTCGGGCGACGTCACGGTTACCGACCTGTCGCTCGCGACGATCGCCACGGGCGACTACGCGGGCAAGGGCTTCTTCAGCGCCGACTGGACCGCCGTGCTGGGCGGCGTCGCGCAGCACGGCGTGTGGCGCGGGTTCTCGTACGAGCGCATCGACGAGGGCCGCGTCTACCTGAAGGGCGTCCTGTCGGGCACGATCGACGCCACCGCCGAGGGATACTTGACGGAGACCACTGCGGGAAGCGGGGTCTTGGATCAGGTCGCGCTCACCTGGGCCCTGGACTCGGTGGCGGGACAGGCGGCCGGCGGACGCGTGGAGCTGGCGGGCAGCATCGCCCCCGGAGCCGTGCAGACACACCGCGCGACGCCGCTCCGTCTCGCCCAGCTTTCGGCCACTGGTGCGACCAGCGGTGCGGTCGCGGCGGCGATCGGCATGGTCGTGACCTCCGTACGCGTCGATCGCGCCGACCATCCTCTCGCAGGCCAGGGCTTCGCGCTGCTCTCGTGGCAATCGGCGCAGGGTACCGGTGAGGCGTGGGCGCACGCGCTCGAGGCAGCACCGGGCGTCTTCGCGCTCGGCGGGATGGCGGCGGGACCGCTCTCCGGCCCGCTACACGTGGCGCTCGACGAGAGCGGCGCCTTGCAGGCGATCAGCGGCTACGTGCGGCGCACCGACCGCGGCTTGCCGCCGATGGCCGACGTCGAGGTGCGGGCGTGGTCCACGACGCAGATCAGCCCGGGCGACGAGTTCACGATCTACCTCGAGTACCGCAACCGCGGGCGCATCGCCGCGAGCAACGTGCGCATCGTGGACCGGCTGTCGCAGATGGTCGAGCACGTGGCCGGCGGTACGCACGATCCCTTCACGCACTACGTCACCTTCGACGTCGGCACGCTCGCGCCCGGCGCGCGTGGCTCGCGGACGATCCGTGCACGTGCGCGCTGGGGGCTCTTCTTCGTCGAGTCCGTCGTCAACCAGGCGTTCGTCGAGACCGCGACTCCGGAGGTCGACGCCGTCCTCGCACCCGACCGCACCGCCCTCACGCCCGAGTGGTGGGCGCTGCAGGTCGCGCGCGGCAACTGCTGGGACGCGCGCCTGACGCCGCCGGGCTTCGACCCGAGCAAGCCCGAGTGGGCGGGCCTGCAGCCGGACTCGCTCAAGCGCCGGGTCGAGCAGGGCATCTTCCTCGCCAAGGAGCGTGACCCGCGGTGGGGCGAGTACCTCCAGCACCTCTACGATCAGGGCAAGATCCACATCGACCTCGACCTGTCGTCCTCGGAGTGGAACGGCGTGGTCGGCCACATGTACCTGCGCGGCGACGACATCGGGTGGGGCGACAGCCGGGCCCTGCAGGTGAGCGACGCGCGCTGGAGCGCCGAGGGATACTCGGCGGCGCGGCTGCCGAACCTCTCGGGCATTCTGATCCACGAGGGACGTCACTCCGACGGCCAGCTCGTCGGGGGCTCCGAGAAGGGGGAGCTGCAGGCGTTCTCCGCCGAGGGGGCCCATCAGCTCAAGGTGCTGAACGAGCTCGTGCGCGCGGGCCGCACGGACGACGCGCGCGCACTGATCGCTCACTCGCGCTTCCGCTGGGGCGATCTCGCCAACCGCAAACCGCCGCTCGGGCCCCAGGCGGCCGCGCTCTCGCACCTGATGCAGGCGCGGCTCGATGCGATCCTGGCGTCGCTCGACGCGGGACGCACCGGCGAGGCGCTGCGCATGATCGCCGAGTACCAGGCGGATCTCGTCCGCATCTCCGCGAGCCGCAACGATCCGATCGCGAACGCCTCCGAGCACACGACGTCGTTCGACGTCGCCTGGGATCCGAACGCGAAGTACGGGCCGGAAGGCCCCGTCGCGCGCGGACAGCGGCTCGACTATCGCGTCGAGTACGAGAACGTCGGCAAGGGGCGTGCGCACGGCGTCTACGTCACCGACGAGCTGCCGGCGGCGCTCGACGAAGCGACTCTCGCCATCGGCCCGATGCTCGACAAGAAGACCGGCGCCGTCGTGGCGCCGGCCGGCATCTTCGACGCGGCGACCAGAACGATCACGTGGCAGGTGGGAACGGTGGCGCCAGCGGCGGGCGGTTCCTCCAGTCTGTCGGTGAACGTCCGCGGCGACGCCGCCGATGGAGCCGAGATCGTCAACTACGCGACGGTCCACTTTCCCTCGGTGCCGCAGGTGTTGCCGACCAATCCGATCGTGTCCGTCGTGACCCCGCCCGGACAGAGCATCGCACCGGTGTTCGGCCCGGTCCGTCTGTGGGCGGGCCTCAAGAACAGCGACGACCAGGGCACGGGGTTCGACTTCCGCGCCGAGCTGTACGCGGGCGACGTCCTGATCGCCGCCGGCGAGGCGCGCTGCATCTCGGGCTTGACGCGCAACGCCGCCAGGGCGCGCCGGTTGCAGATCCCGCTCGCCGCGACGCCGGCCGGCAGCGACGTGCCGGCGACCGGCTCGCTCCTCGAGCTGCGCGTGCTGGCGCGCATCGGCACCACGCCCGACGGCCAGCGCTGCCCGAAGACCAGCCACACCAACGCGCGTGGAGTCCGGCTGTACTACGACGGTGTCGCGAGCCGGTCGCATCTTGCGCTCGCGCTCGGCGGTGCGGGCGAGGAGCTCTACCTGCGTGCGGTCGCCGGCGATCGCGTTCTGGACCAGGTCGCGCCGGACGCGCTCCGGGCACGCACCGCGGACTCCGCCGGGCTCAGAGTCCTGCGCGGGAACCCGTGGCGCTCGGCGGGAGCGTGGGAGTACCTCGTGCCCTGACGGCTCCGTGCCCCGTGCAGCACCGGCCGGTGCGTCTCACGCGCGCCGCCAGTCGCGCACGATGCGCGCGACGGCCCAGATCGGCGCCGCGAGCATCAGCACGCCGGTCAGGCGCTGCTCGAACACGACCGCGGCCGCGATCGCGCCGAAGGTCATCGTCCACAGCGCGCCGCCGGTGATCAGCAGCGGCGGCAGTGCTGCGGCCCAGTCGCCGGCCGCGACGAGCTTCTTCAGTCCCGCGACACCTGCGGCGGCGCTGCGCTCGGTGTCCGACGGCGCCTGGCTGCGATGCCGAAGCTGTGCCGCGAATCCGAACAGGACCGTCAGCGGGCCGAGCAGGGCGACGAGGAGGAGCGGGTGCACGCGACCGGTTCAACGCAGCCGCGTCCGGAACGCAACCCGCGCGGCGGCGCGCCTCCGATGCGTCGTCGCCGGTTGACTGCCGGCCGCGCGACGGGCTAGCAAATTGTCCGCGTGTCAAGTTCTGCAGCACGAGCCGCCGTCGCGCGGCGCCGCCCGCTGAAGCAGCGCCGCGGTCCCGGGCGTCCCGCCGGCTCGGACGGTGCCGCGATGCGCCGCGCGCTGCTCGACGCGGCTCTCGGCTCGTTCGCGGCGCACGGCTACGACGGCACGTCGGTGCGCGACCTCGCGCGGCAGGTCGGCGTGAGCCACAACCTGGTGCATCACCACTACGGCTCGAAGCGCGCGCTCTGGCAGGCGGCGCTCGCGCACGCCGTCGCGTCGTCGGGACGCGATCTTCCCGCGCTGGCCGACGCGGGTCGAAGCACGCGAGACTGGGAAAGCGCCAACCGCAACGGCATCGCCGAAGCGCTGGAGCTCTTCGCCCGGCAGCCCGCGCTCGCGAAGATCATGGCCGACGAGTCGGCGCGCGGCGGCGAGCGCCTCGACTTCCTGTACGACCGCCACATCGCGCCGTTCGCGCTGTTCCTCGAGCGCGTGCTCGACGGCGCCCCGGCGCGCGTCAAGCGCCGCATCGACGCGCGCGCGGCGCTGCTGTTCCTGTTCGCCGGCCTGACCGCGCCGTTCGCGCTCGGCGGCCTGGCCGCAAAGCTCGACGGATCGCCCGCCGTGACGGCGGAAGACCTGCAGCGCTTCGCCGCGACCGTCGCCGAGATCATCACGCACGGCCTGTCGCCGGCGCGCGGTGCGACGCGGCGCCGGCCGAGACGACGAATCACCACCGGAGGATGACGATGTCCGAACCGACCGCAGCGGAGGAGAAGGCGTACGCGGCGATGCGTGCGCAGGTGGGCAAGCCGATCGGCCCGATCGGCGTCGCGCCCGACCCCGTGAACCAGCCGATGATCCGCCACTGGGCCGCGGCCTTCGAGGACGCGAATCCGGTCTACGTCGATCCGGAGTTCGCGGCCAAGACGCGCTTCGGCGGGATCGTCGCGCCGCCGCTCATGCTGCAGACCTGGAGCATGCCGACGCCGAAGCTCACCGGCATCGGCGAGCGCGGCGGCTCGCCGACCGAGGGCAGCGTGAACGTGCTCACGCCGCTCGACGAGGCCGGCTTCGTCGCGACGCTCGCGACCAACTCCGAGTTCGAGGTCGTGCGCTACCTGCGCCTCGGCGAGACGGTCACCGCCGAGACCATCTTCGAATCGGTCTCGGAGCGGAAGAACACGCGCCTCGGCCCCGGCCACTTCGTGACGTGGGTCACGACGTATCGTGTCGGCGACGAGGTCGTCGGCCGGCAGATGTTCCGCATGCTGAAGTTCAAGCCCGATCTGGAGGCACTGCTGAAATGAGCGAGCGTCTCGCACCGACCACAACGCCCGACACGAAGTTCTTCTGGGACGCGCTGAAGGACGGCAAGCTGCTGATCCAGCGCTGCAAGGGCTGCCAGACCTTGCGCCACCCGCCGCGCCCGATGTGCCCGCGCTGCAACGCGCTGACGTGGGACACGATCGAGGCCTCGGGCAAGGGCGAGGTCTACAGCTTCGTCCTGCCGCGCCACCCGCGCTGGCCGTGGTTCGACGAGACCTACGTCGTGGCGCTGGTGCAGCTCGAGGAGGGCGTTCGCATCGTGTCCAACCTGAACGACGTCGACGCGGCGGACGTCACGATCGGCATGCCGGTCGAGGCGTACGTCGAGCATTTCGACAACGTGTCGCTGCCCCAGTTCCGCCCGCGGAGGAATGCATGAGAACCACCACGCTCGACTTCCGTTCGATCAAGGTCGGCGACGCGGTCACGCCGATGAAGCTCGACCTGACGGCGACCTTCGTCGTCGCCGGCGCGATCGCGACGCGCGACTTCATGCCCGTGCACCACGATCGCGACTACGCGGCGTTGCAGGGCTCGCCGAACATCTTCCTCAACATCCTTTCCGACACCGGCTTCTGCACGCGCTTCCTGACCGACTGGGCGGGGCCCGAGGCCGCCGTCAAGAAGCTCGCGATCCGGCTCGGCGTGCCGGCGTACGCGGGCTCGAAGCTCGAGTACACGGGAAACGTGACGTCGCTGTCGGAGGCGGACGGCGAGGGGCTGGTCGAGATCACGTTCCGCGCCGCCAACGACCAGGGCGACCACGTGTCGGGCACCGCGGTGATCGGCCTTCCGCTCGGAGGCGGCAAGTGAGCCGCTCGCTCGCGGGCAAGGCCGCGATCGCCGGCATCGGCCAGACCGAGTTCTCGAAGGCGTCGGGGCGAAGCGAGCTGCAGCTCGCGTGCGAGTCGATCAAGTCCGCGCTCGACGACGCCGGCCTCGCGCCGCGCGACGTCGACGGCATGGTCACGTTCACCATGGACTCGAGCGAGGAGTGCGAGGTCGCGCGCAACCTCGGCATCCCGGCTCTGCGCTACTTCTCGCGCACGACGTACGGTGGTGGCGGCTCGTGCGCGGTGGTCATGCACGCGGCGATGGCCGTCGCGACGGGTGCCGCCGACGTCGTCGTGTGCTGGCGCGCGTTCAACGAGCGCTCCGGCATGCGCTTCGGCGGTGCTGCGATGCAGGGCGCGTCGATGCTGCCGCCGTTCCTGGACATGTACGGCCCGTACGGGCTCTTGACGCCCGCGAGCTGGGTCGCGATGCAGGCGCGGCGCTACATGCACGAGTACGGTGCCACCAACGAGCACTTCGGGCGCATCGCGGTGGTCGACCGCAAGCACGCCGCGAACAACCCCGGCGCGTGGTTCTACCAGCGTCCGATCACGCTCGAGGACCACCAGAGCTCGCGCTGGATCGTCGAGCCGGTGCTGCGCCTGCTCGACTGCTGCCAGGAGAGCGACGGCGGCGTCGCCGTCGTCGTGACGACGCCCGAGCGCGCGCGCGACCTGAAGCAGAAGCCCGCGGTGATCCGCGCCGCGGCGCAGGGCGCCTACGACGACGGCGAGATGTGCACCAGCTACTACCGCGACGACGTCGCCGGGCTGCCGGAGATGGCCGTGGTCGGCAACAAGCTGTGGAAGGACTCGGGGCTGAAGCCATCCGACATCCAGACCGCGTTTCTCTACGACCACTTCACGCCGTTCGTGCTGGTGCAGCTCGAGGAGCTCGGCTTCTGCAAGCGCGGCGAGGCGAAGGACTTCGCGACCGTCGAGCGCCTGTCGATCGGCGGGGAGCTGCCGATCAACACCAGCGGCGGGCTCCTCGGCGAGGCGTATATCCACGGCATGAACGGTCTCACTGAGTGCGTGCGGCAGATCCGCGGCACGTCCGTCAATCAAGTGCCGGGCGTCGAGCACGCGCTGGTGACGGCCGGAACGGGGTGTCCGACGAGCGGGCTGATTCTGGGGAGCAGCTAGCCTCGACCAACGTGGGGCGTGCGGCCGACGTTCGGCACCGTCGCGCGGGTCGAACCCAGATAGCCGTGCGCGCAACGCTCGAGATGCGGGGCGAGGTTGCAGAGGTGAACCCGGCTTCCGCGAAGCGTAGCGCTGCGGCTCGGCGGGGCGTCCGGTGCGCGCGCCCGGTGCGCCCGGTGCTCCCGTGCTGCGTCGCACGACGCCCTCCGGAAGCTGCCGCTCGGTGCGCTTCGCGCACGCCGATCCCGCAACGCTGGTGCATGATCGTAGTCCGCACGGCCGGAGGTGCGTCTGGTCTAGTGGACACTCGTGAGGCCGGATGCGCGTCGTCGGCCGACCTGAGCCAACGTCATGCCGCCCGTCCTGTGGCATCCATTCTGCGAGCTCGAGACGACGGACCGCGTGAGGATCGGCGTCAAATTCCCAAAAGTCCGAAGAGTGCCGAGGTACACGAGTGAACCAATCTGCGGATTCGCCGTCGGACGATCGTCGATATTGGGCATTCATCAGCTACAGCCACCGCGACCAGCGCTGGGTGACGCGCTTTCACCGGCGTCTCGAGCGCTTGCCGGTGCCGCGGAAGGTGCGCCGCGCCGTCGACACGGGGAGCATCCCGCGCCGTTTGAAGCCCATCTATCTCGACCGCTTCGAGAACGCGGCATCCCACGATCTCGGCGCGACCACCAATGCCGCTCTCGATGATTCTCGCTTCCTCATCGTCGTTTGCTCGCCCCATGCGGCGCGCTCTCGGTGGGTGAACGAAGAGGTTCGTCGGTTCAAGGCCAGCGGCCGTGGCGACCGGATCCTCCCGGTGATCGTCGACGGCGAGCCGAACGCGGATGCGCATCCCGAGGCGACGGCTCCGGAGTGCTTTCCAGATGCGCTTCGCTTCGACGTAGACCCCAGCGGTGCGATCGGCTCGCTGCCCGAGCCGATGGCCGCCGAGGCGCGCCCCGGGCTGGCCAAGGAGCGCGACGCCGTACTCAGGGTCGCTGCGGGCATGCTCGGCGTGAGCTTCGACGAGTTCCAGCGACGAGATCGTCAACGGCGGATACGGCTCACGGCGGGGGTCACCTGCGTTGCTCTCTGCGTGGTCGCGGCACTCGTACTCTGGAGGCAAACCGTCGAGCAGCGGCGAGTCGCGTCGGCGTTGGCCGCTGAGGGGAGACAGCTCTTGCTCGCCGGCGACGTTCGCCGTGCAGCGCCCCATCTCGCGCAAGCATTCATCCAGGGCGAGACGAGCCCCGAGATGCTGTACCTGCTCGCCGAGGTTTCGGAGCGGCTCGAGCTTCCTCTGCTCGAAGGGCACTCGCAGAAGCTCACGGGGATCAGGTTCAGCCGAGATGCCACGAGGATCTTGACGACGGCCGACGACGGGACGGCGGCCATCTGGGATACGTCCTCGGGGCAACGGTTGCACGTGCTGACGCATCCGACCAGGGCGGTCAGCTTCGGCGACTTCAGTCCGGACGGTCGCTACGTCGTCACCACGACGCGCAATGGCACCGTGCGTCTGTGGGACGCCTCCACGGGCATGCAGCTGCACGAGCTTCGAGGTTCGGATGGCGCGGTGGCAGCGGCATTCGATGCGGCGAGCACGCGCGTGGCAACGGCGGATCTGGACGGAACGACGCGCGTTTGGGACGTGACGAGCGGGACGAAGCTGTTCGACCTTCGCTCGCCGGATGCGCTGGCGTTCTTCGTACCCGTCGTTGCATTCACGCCGACGGGAGATCGCATCATGACCCTCGGGGTCGATGGCGTCGTGCGGATGTGGGATGCGCAGACGCACGCGATGCTCCGGATTCTCGGCGACGGACGCGGGACGCAGCGTGGCGCCGAGCTCGATCCGTCGGGGAAGGTCATCGTC
Organism: Candidatus Binatia bacterium; assembly: GCA_019749875.1. Taxonomy (GTDB): domain Bacteria; phylum Desulfobacterota; class Binatia; order UBA12015; family UBA12015; genus VGTK01. The sequence goes on from JAIEPK010000347.1 coordinate 11,001, forward strand.
ACGCTCGACGACCGCGGCGTCACGCGGCTTTGGTCGGCGGAAGCGGGTCGCCTCCGAGCGACCCTCGAGGATCCGTCCGGAGGCGCGGACAAGGCCAGCTTCAGCCCCGATGGTCAACTCCTGATCACCGTCGGCCCCGCCGGCGTCGCAGTCGTGTGGGATGTGGCATCCGGTAGGGAGATCGGCGAGATCGGTGGACGCTTCCACGATGAGAAGGAGGCGCGGATCGTCGTCCGGGCGCATTCGGATGCGATCAAGTCAGTCGTGTCGAGCGCGAACGGCGCGCTGGTCGCGACCATGACGGACGGCCCGGTGGCGCGCTTGTGGGCGGTGGATCGGGGACGACGTCCAATGGTGCTTGATGGGCACGACGGCGGCGTGGCAGTGGCGTTCAGCCCGGCAGGCGATCGCGCGCTGACGTGGAGCGACGATGGCCTGGCGAAGGTCTGGGATGCGACCACCGGCAAGCCGATCGTGGCCTTCCGGGGGCACGACGACTGGGTGCTCGCGGCGACCTTCGACGATCAGGGCGAACGCGTCGCCACGACCAGTCGTGACGGGACCGCGCGTGTCTGGGACGTGCGGGACGGCCGGCAAACGTTCACGGCCGACGTGGCCGGAGAGGCGAAGAAGTCGATCGACGCGCTTCTCGTCAACGTGGTCGATCTGTCGCCGGACGGCAAGCGACTTCTGACCGGTGGGCAAGACGGCATCATTCGCATCTGGGACGTCGAGCGACGTCGTGTGGCACTGAGGATGGAAGCGCACCGTGACGGTGTGTGGAGCGCGGCATTCAGCCGTGACGGGGCGACGCTGCTGACGGCAGGCGAAGATGCGCGCGTCCGGCTGTGGGATGCAGGCGATGGCAAACAGGTGGCGGAGCTCACCGCCAACCCGTCCGCAAAGTCGTGGGCGCGATTCTCCAACGACGGCACGAGGATCATTGCGGCCGACAGCCAGGGTTCGGGTGCCGTCTGGGACCGGACGAGTGGACGCTTGCTGGCGCAGTTCTCGCCTTCACTCGAGACACAGGGTGAGCTGTACGCCGTGCCCGAGGTCAAGGTGAGCCGCGACGACCGCCTGGCCGTGTCCCTCGTTCCGGACGGCTCCGCCGCGGTGTGGTCCACTACCGACGGGCGCCTGCTGACACGAGTCGGCCTGCCCAACGTCCCTGTACACTGCGCGACGTTCAGCCCTGACGGACTGCGCGTCGTGACCGGCGACGAAGAAGGAATGATCCGCGTCTGGGACGTCTCCTCCGGGCACCTGCTCGCCGAGCTTCGTCACAGTCGCGACGCTCACGTCGTCTCAGTTGATGTCGCGCCGCAGGGCGACGCGATGCTCAGCGGAGCTGCCGATGGAACGGCGCTCGCGTGGCACGAGCACGGACTCGAGACGGACCCCGAGCGCCTCGTCCGACGATGGAAGACAGTCGTTCCCTGGCAGGTGGCTGACGGCCACATCGTCGATGCGGCGCCAGGAGCGGCGAACCTTCCGTGAGCTGCAACGATGGGGCGCGCACGGGGCCGCCCGCGCCCGCGACCTCGGTGCGCCGCGGTACGCAGCGCAGCCTGTGCCGGCGTGCGCGGCCGCCCCCACCGCGTCAGCCCTTCTTCTGCGCCTCGGCGAGCGCGCTCTTCGCCGTGCCCGCCGCCGCGTGCGCGTGCGTCGAGCGCGGCCACCCGGCGTAGTGCGCGACGGTCACGACGATCTCGTCGAGCTGCTCGGCCGTCACGTCGCCGCGCTTCAGCGCCTGGCCCATGTGCGCGGCGAGGTTGGAATCGTCGCCGAGGGCGCCGAGGATGCCGAGCACGACCAGCCGCCGGTCGCGGACGCTCAGCGCCTCGTTGCCCCACACCTCGCCGAACAGGTGCTCGACGGTGAGGTCGACGAAGCGTCCGAACCCCGCGGGCGGCGCAGGCATTCCGCAGACGTCCTCCATCTTGCGCGCACCGCGCTCCCGCTTGTCGTCAGCCATGGCTCCCTCCGTCGTCCCCGAACTTGCGGCCGATGCCGTAGACTTCCCACATCAGATCGCGGCAGCGCTCCGCTCCGGGCAGCGCGATGCCCAGCTCGCGTCCGTACGCGATCGCCTGTGCGAGGTCCTTCTGCGCCAGATCGGCGAACGACGCCAGCAGTTCGCGCATCCGGGCGTCGCCGGCGAGCGCGCGATCGCGACCCGGCAGGATCTCCTTCATCGGTGGCGTGAAGCTGCCGCGTGTTCCCGTGACGTCGAAGAGGACGTCGCGCGAGATCCCGGCCGCGTCGGCGAGCGCGGTCGACTCGGCCGCGGCGAGGTAGCTCAGGTAGAGGACGAGGTTGTTGCAGAGCTTGGTCGCGGCCCCGGTCCCGAGCGCTCCGGTGTGGACGACGCGCGATGCGAGATGCTCGGCGGCGGGGCGGTAGCGCTCGACCAGCGACGCGTCGCCGCCGATCATGCAGCACAGCGTGCCGTTCGCGGCCGCCGCACGGCCGCCGGTGACGGCGGCGTCGACGAGATCGACGCCACGCGCGCGGCACGCCTCCGCGACCTCGATCGCGGTGCGCGGCAGGATGGTGCTGTGCACCGCGAGCAGCGTGCCGGGTGCGGCGCCGGCGAGGAGGCCGTCGCCGCCGAGCACGACGTCGCGTACGTCGGCGTCGTCGCGCACGCAGATCCCGATCAGATCGGCGCGCGCGGCGAGATCGGCGCTGCTCGCCGCGACCTGCGCGCCGGCCGCGACGAGGCGCTCGCAGGCCTCGCGCCGCAGGTCGAAGACGACCGTCGGCGTGCCGCTCGCCGCGAGCCGCTCCGCCATCGGCGCGCCGATGTGGCCGAGCCCGACGAATCCGAAGCGCGGCGCATCGTCGTTCATTTTACCTTGTATGCGAAATGTTTCCGCGATAGGCAACCGCCGATGCGCCCCGCGACGAGCTCGATCCGCGCGCTGCCGCGCCGCCGAACGCAGGCCGAGCGCCGCGCGACGACGCGCCGCAGGATCCTCGAGGCGGTGGTGGCGAGCATCGCGGAGGTGGGCTTCCGGCACACCACCGCGACGCGCATCGCCGCCCGCGCCGGGGTGACGTGGGGCGCCGTCCAGCACCACTATGGCGGCAAGGACGGCATTCTCGCAGCCGTTCTCGACGACACGTTCACCCGCTTCGCGTCGCACTTCGACGACATGCCGGACGCGGCGACGACGGCGCTCGACGTGCGCGCGCGGCAGTTCGTCGCGCGTGCCTGGGCGCACTTCGGCAGCGCGCACTTCCGCTCGATGTTCGAGATCCTGCTGCAGGCGTTCCGTGGCACCGGTGAGCGCCGCGCGACACCCGGCGAGCAGCAGCTGCGCATGCTCGACGGCGTCGACCGGCTGTGGCGGCGTGCGTTTCCGGACGCGCCGCTGCCGCGCGCGCGGCGGGTCGAGCTCGAGAGCTACACGCTCGCCGTGCTGATGGGCCTCGCGCTCCAGCGCGCGATCTCCGGCGGCGGCTCGCGCGAGCCGAAGGTCGAGGTCGGGCTGCTCGCGCGCACGCTCGCGACGGAGCTCGAGGCCGCGGCCGCGAAGGCGAAGCTGCGTACCGCACGGCCGAAGCGGCCGCGAGCGGCGAAGGGCGACGTACGGCCGCGGCGCAGAGGCGCCGCGGGCTGAGCAGGCGCCGCAGGCCGAAACAGAGAAGGACCACATCGCATGGAGATCCGCCTCACCGAGGAGCAGCGCGCTTTTCGCGACCATCTGCGCGACTACTTCGCCAAGATGATGACCGACGACCTCAGGCGCGAGCTCGCGCAGCCCGAATTCCAGGAGGGCGGCGGTCCCGAGTTCCGCAAGGCCATGAAGCAAATGGGCCGCGACGGGCTCCTCGGCCTCAGCTGGCCGAAGGAGTACGGCGGACAGGAGCGCACGCCCGTCGAGCAGTTCATCTTCGCCGACGAGATCCAGGCGACCGGCTTCCCGCTGCCGTTCCTGACTCTCAACACCGTCGGGCCGGTGCTCTTCCAGCACGGGTCGGAAGACCAGCGGCGCGACATCTGCGCGAAGATCCTCGCCGGCGAGCTGTTCATCTCGATCGGCTACTCGGAGCCCGGCGCGGGGACGGATCTCGCGTCGCTCAAGACCACCGCGCGCCGTGACGGCGACGAGTGGGTGATCAACGGCCAGAAGATGTGGACCAGCCTCGCGCAGTACGCGGACTACATCTGGCTCGCCGCGCGCACCGACGAGAAGGCCGCCAAGCACAAGGGCCTGTCGATGTTCCTCGTGCCCGCGACGGCGAAGGGCTTCGCGCGGCAGGAGATCCGCACCGTCGGTGGCGTGCACACCAACGCGACGTTCTACGACGACGTGCGCGTGCCCGCGGCGAATCTCGTCGGCAAGGAGAACGGCGGCTGGCGCATCATCACCGGGCAGCTGAACCACGAGCGCATCTCGCTGCTCACCGTGGGACGCCTGCAGCGGCTGCTCGAGGACGTGACCGCGTGGGCGCGCACGACCGAGGTCGACGGACGCCCCGTCGCGGAGCTCGGCTGGGTGCAGCAGAACCTCGCGCGGGTGTACGCGAAGGTCGCGGTACTGCGCCTCATGAACTGGCAGCAGGCGTGGGCCATGCAGAAGGCGCAGCCGGACATGGCCGAGTCGTCCGCCGTCAAGGTCTTCGGCAGCGAGGCGACCATCGAGTGCAGCCGGCTCCTGATGGAGGTGCTCGGCGTACGCGGCATCCTCGCGAAGGGCACGCCGGGTGCCGTGCTGCGCGGGCAGGCCGAGTCGTCGTACCGCAACGCCCTCATCCTCACCTTCGGCGCGGGCACCAACGAGGTGCAGCGCGACATCATCGCCATGGCCGGCCTCGGCCTGCCGCACTACAAGGAGTGACTCATGCATCGGCTTCGCCGACCACGACGGAACGAAGACGCCGCGGGCGTCCAGGATTGACGCGGTGGACTTCCAGTTCCAGGAGGACGACGTCGCCGCGGCCCAGCTCGCGCGCGGCATCCTGAACGATCACGCGACCAACGAGCGCCAGAAGCAGCTCGAGTCGTCGGGCGCCACGCACGACGAGAAGCTGTGGCGCGCGCTCGCCGACGCGAGCCTGCTCGGTGTTGCGATTCCCGAGCAGCACGGCGGATCGGGGCTCGGCTTTCTCGCGCTCGGGCTGCTGCTGCAAGAGGTCGGACGCGCCGTCGCGAAGGTGCCGGCGTATCCCGCTCTCGCGCTCGGCGCACTGCCGCTGGCACGCTTCGGCAGCGACGCGCAGAAGAGCGCGCTGCTGCCGGGGATCGCGCGCGGCGAGCGCATCGTGACCGCGGCGCTCGCGGAGTACGACTCGAGCGATCCGCTGACGCCGCGTGCGCATGCCGTGCGCGAGGGCGGGGCGCACCGCCTGCACGGCGTCAAGACCATGGTCCCGGCCGCACAGCTCGCGTCGCACGTGATCGTGCCGGCGCGCTGCGACGAGGGCGCGATCGGGCTCTTCCTCGTCGAGCCCGCCGCGAGCGGCGTGACGCTCGCCGCGCAGGAGACCTCCGACGGACAGCCGCACGCGGAGATGACGCTCGACGGCGTGCGCGTCGACGACGCTGCGTGCCTCGCGCACGGGCAGGGCGCGACCGGTGGCGGCGACGCGCTGCGCTGGCTGGTCGAGCGCGCGACGGTGCTGCGCTGCATGATGCAGCTCGGCGTGATCGAGCGCGCGCTCGAGATGACCGCGCAGTACGGCCGCGATCGCGTGCAGTTCGACCGGCCGATCGGCAGCTTCCAGGCGTTCCACCAGCGCGCGGCCGACGCCTACGTGGACACGACGGCGATCCGCCTCACGGCATGGGAGGCCGCGTGGCACCTCGCGAGCGAGGCGCCGGCGTCGCACCACGTCGCGGTGGCGAAGTTCTGGGCCGCGGAGGGCGGGCAGTCCGCGTCGTACGCGTGCCAGCACCTGCACGGCGGCATCGGCATCGACGTCGACTACCCGCTGCACCGGCACTTCCGCTGGGCGATCCAGATCGAGCACGAGCTCGGCTCGGCGAAGCACCAGCTCGACCGGCTCGGGCGCCGCATCGCCGAGCACGGCCTGCCGGCTGCTTGACGCGCGAGCAGGGCGAGCAGGCGATGAGCGAACGCAAGGGACCACTCGCGAGCGTCAAGGTGCTCGAGCTGCCGAACATCGGCCCGCTGCAGCACGCGGGCATGATGCTCGCGGATCTCGGCGCGGAAGTCCTGCGCCTCGATCGCAAGGCGCACGTTGAGGCGGGCAGCGGATTGCAGGGTCCGTACACGCCGTACTCGATCCTCGACCGCGGTCGGCGCAGCGCCGGCATCGATCTCAAGCACCCGCAGGCGGCGGAGGTGGTGGCACGGCTCGCGGAGCGCGCCGACGTCGTGGTCGAGGGCTTCCGTCCCGGCGTCGCCGAGCGGCTCGGCGTCGGACCGGACGTGCTGTGCGCGCGCAACCCGCGTCTGGTCTACGGCCGCATGACCGGCTGGGGGCAGACCGGACCGCTCGCCAACGACGTCGGGCACGACATCAACTACATCTCGCTCGCGGGAGTGCTCGCCTACGTCGGTCCGGCCGGCGGACCGCCCGTCCCGCCGCTGAACCTGATCGGCGACTTCGGCGGCGGCTCGATGCTGCTGGTGATGGGCGTCCTCGCGGCCCTCGTCGAGCGCGGCACGAGCGGCAAGGGCCAGGTCGTCGACGCGGCGATGGTGGACGGCAGCACGCTGCTGATGTCGATCTTCCACGTCTTCGACCAGTTCGGTCCGGGGATGTGGGGACCGCGCGGCACCAATCTGCTCGACGGCGGCGCGCACTTCTACGGCGTCTACGAGTGCAGCGACGGCACGTACGTGAGCCTCGCCGCGTTCGAGCCGCAGTTCTACGCGGCGTTCGTGCGACTCGTGACGGGGCTCGGCGTCGCGGGACTCGGCGCGGGCGATCTGAAGCTCGAGGCGCAGCACGACCGCGCGCAGTGGCCGGTCCTGCGCGAGCGGCTCGCCGCACTGTTCCGCACGCGCACGCGCGACCAGTGGCTCGCGTTCTTCGCGGGACACGAGATCTGCTTCGCACCCGTCCTGACGATGGAGGAGGCGCGGCGTCATCCGCACAACGTCGCGCGCGGCACGTTCGTCACCGTCGACGGCGTCGAGCAGAACGCGCCCGCGCCGCGCTTCTCGCGCACGCCGGGCGCGATCGCGCGTGCGGCGCATGCCGCCGGCGCCGACACGGACACGGCGCTCGCGGACTGGGGTCTCGCAGCAACCGACGTCGCCGCGCTGCGCGCGGGCGGCGTCATCGCCTGAAGGAGAGCGTGATGAAGGCAGCGGTGATGCGCGCCAACAACGAGGCGCTGACGTTCGAGGACGTGCGCCATGACGAGCCCGGACCGGGCGAGGTGCTCGTCAAGACGGTCGCGTCGGGCGTGTGCCACAGCGACTTGACGGTGATCGAGGGCGGGCTTCCGGTCCCGCCGCCGACGATCCTCGGCCACGAGCCGGCGGGCATCGTGGAGGCGGTCGGTCCGGGCGTCACCGACTTCCGTCCCGGCGACCACGTGATCGGCTGCATCACCAACTGGTGCGGCGTCTGCCGGTACTGCACGGAAGGTCGTCCGTACCTCTGCTTGACGCAGTACTTCGGACGCCCCGGCGGCACCAAGCCGCGCCTGTGCGACGCGCACGGCCACGAGATCCACCAGTTCGCGAACCTGTCGTCGTTCGCGGAGCACATGCTGGTGCCGGAGCGCTCGCTGGTGAAGATCCGCGACGACATGCCGCTCGACCGCGCGTGCCTGATCGGCTGCGGCATCACGACCGGTCTCGGTGCGGCTCTGAACACGGTGCGCATTCCCGCCGGCGCGAGCGTCGTGATCGTCGGCTGCGGCGGCGTCGGGCTCGCGGCGCTGCAGGGCGCGCGCATCGTCGGCGCGGGCAAGATCGTCGCGGTGGACGCGCAGGCCTGGAAGCTCGATCTCGCGAAGCAGCTCGGCGCGACGCACGCCGTCGACGCGTCGGCAGGTGATCCGGTCGCCGCCGTCCACGAGGTGACGGGCGGTGGCGCCGACTTCGTGTTCGAGTGCATCGGATTGGTCCCGACGGTGCAGCAGTCGGTCGCGATGACCGGACGCGGCGGCACCACCGTCCTGGTCGGCGTGGTGCCGATCCATCTCACGGTCCCGATCTCGGCCGCGGACCTGACGCTGCAGGAGAAGAAGATCACCGGCTCGTACATGGGCTCGAACCGCTTCCGCTTCGATATGCCGCGCTACGTCGACTTCTACCTCGACGGACGCCTCAAGCTCGACGAGATGATCTCGTCGCGCATCACGCTCGGCGAGCTGAACGGCGCCTTCGACCGCATGCGCAAGGGCGAGGCGGCGCGGCAGGTCGTGGTGTTCGAGTGAGCGCGCGCGAGGGCACGATCGACGCGGACGCGCTGCGCGAGCGCTATCGGGCGGAGCGCGAGAAGCGCCTGCGCCCCGACGGCAGCGCGCAGTACGTGGAGGTCTCGGGACGCTTCGCGCACTTCGTCGACGACCCGTACGTCGCGCCCGGCTTCACCCGCGCGCCGCTCAGCGACGAGGTCGACGTGGCACTGATCGGCGGCGGCTTCGGCGGCCTGCTCGCAGGTGCACGGCTCAAGCAGGCCGGCGTGCAGAGCGTGCGCATCGTCGAGAAGGGCGGCGACGTCGGCGGCACCTGGTACTGGAACCGCTATCCCGGCGCCGCCTGCGACATCGAGTCGTACGTCTACCTGCCGATGCTGGAAGAGCTCGGCTACGTGCCGAAGGAGAAGTACAGCCGCGCTGCGGAGATCTTCGCGTACTGCAGGAGCATCGCCGAGAAGTTCGACCTCTACCGCGACGCGCTGCTGCAGACCGAGGTCACGAGCCTCGACTGGGACGCTGCGCGCGCGCGCTGGATCGTGCGCACGAACCGCGACGACGCGTTCGCGGCACGCTTCGTGGCGCTCGCGAACGGCTTCCTGCAGCGACCGAAGCTGCCGGGGATCCCCGGCATCGAGACGTTCCGCGGGCACACGTTCCACACCAGCCGTTGGGACTACGCGTATACCGGCGGGACCGCCGACGGCGGGCTCGACAGGCTCGCGGACAAGCGCGTCGGCATCATCGGCACGGGTGCGACCGCGGTGCAGTGCGTGCCGCACCTCGGCGCGAGTGCCAAGGAGCTGTTCGTCTTCCAGCGCACGCCGTCGTCGATCGGCGTGCGCGCGAACAGCCCGACGGATCCGGAGTGGGCGGCGTCGCTCGAGCCCGGCTGGCACCAGAAGCGGATGGACAACTTCCAGATGCTGACCGCGGGCGGCTTCGCAGAAGAAGACCTCGTCGCCGACGGCTGGACCGACATCATCCGCAAGGTCCTGTTCGTGATGCAGTCGGAGGAGGACGCCGACCTCTCGCCCGAGGGTCTCGCGCGCAAGGTCGAGATGGCGGACTTCCTCAACATGGAGGACATCCGCGCGCGCGTGGAGTCGATCGTGAACGACCCCGCGACCGCCGAGGCGCTGAAGCCCTGGTACCGGCAGTTCTGCAAGCGCCCGTGCTTCCACGACGAGTACCTGCAGACCTTCAACCGGCCCAACGTGCACCTGATCGACACGCAGGGCCGCGGCGTCGAGCGCATCAGCGAGCGCGGCGTCGTGGTCGCGGGGCGCGAGTACGAGCTCGACTGCCTGATCTTCGCGACCGGCTTCGAGGTCGGCACGGACTACGGGCGGCGCTCGGGCTACGAGGTGCGCGGCCGCGACGGCATCACGCTCACCGAGAAGTGGAAGGACGGCGTGCGCACGCTGCACGGCATCCACATCCACGGCTTCCCGAATCTCTTCATGATGAGCATCGCGCAGTCCGGGCTCACGGTGAACTTCCCGTACATGATCAACGAGCAGGCGAAGCACCTCGCGTACTGCGTCGCCGAGGCGCTGCGGCGCGGCGTGCGCAGCTTCGAGGTGACGGCCGAGGCGGAAGCGGACTGGGTCGCGACGATCCTCGCGCGCGCGCAGGACCACACCGCCTTCGCCGAGTCGTGCACGCCCGGCTACTACAACAACGAGGGCCAGGTCTCGCCGCAGGCGCGGCAGAACTTCTTCTTCATGGGCGGTCCGCTCGAGTTCGTCGAGCTGCTCGACCGCTGGCGCAGCGACGGACGCATGGCAGGACTCGCGCTCGACCCGCCGGGCGCGAGCTGACGCGGAGGCGACGATGGCGCAGCACCCGTTCGATCCGGCCCGCTACCGCTGGCGCGAGGTGACCGATCCGTCGGCGCCGTACCTGATCCGGCACGACTACGCGATCCTCGGCCACGACGTCGGTGCAGGCACGCTCGACATGCTGGTCCGCTGGTCGAACGACGGCGGCCACTGCCCGATCCACCGCCACGTCGGCACGACGACGATCCTCGTGCTGGAGGGCGAGCAGCACCTGTGGGACCTCGGTCCCGGCGGCGCGCGCCTCGGCCACCGCGTGCGCCGCGCCGGCGACTACGCGCTGACGCGCGCGGAGGCGGCGCCGCACCTCGAGAGCGGCGGCTCGACGGGCGGGCTCGTGTTCTTCGGCAACCACTCGAGCGACGGCGTGCTCTACGAGTTCTTCGACCCCGAGCTGAACCTCGTCGGCAGCGTCACGATCGCCGAGCTGGTCGCCGACTACGAAGCGAACGCATGACGCTTCGTCCGTCGCCGCAGGTGAGCGCATGACGCAGGGCCTCGCCGGAATCCGCGTGGTCGAGATCGCGGACCAGATCGCGGGCCCGTACTGCGGCAAGCTGCTGGCCGACGGCGGCGCGGACGTCGTCAAGATCGAGCAGGCCGGCGGCGACTCGATGCGCCGCGCGTCCGACGCGCTCTTCGCGTACCTCAACGCGGGCAAGCGCTCGGTGACGGGAGAGATCGGCGACGCGCACGTCGACGCGCTGATCGCGGACGCCGACCTCGTGGTCACGGCACACGGCCTCGAGACGGACGCGGCGCCGCGCGTCGACGTCACGGCGCTGCGCGCGCGGCACCGGTCGCTGGTGGTCGCGACGATCACGCCCTACGGCACGACCGGTCCGTGGCGCGACCGGCGCGCGAACGAGTTCACGCTGCAGGCGGAGTCGGGCTCGCTCGGCATGCGCGGCGTGATGGGACGCGAGCCGTTCCAGGCCGGCGGCCGCGTCGCGGAGTGGGGGGCCGGAGTCTACGCCGCGGTCGGCTCTCTGCCCGCGGTGCTGCGCGCGCGGGCCGGCGGCGCGGGCGAGCACGTCGACGTCGCGATGCTCGAGGTCGCGAACACGATCTACACCAACTTCTCGGAGACCATGAACCGTCTCCTGAACGGCAGCGCCGACGACCCGCAGCACGCGTTCCTCGCGCCGAGCGTCGAGACGCCGTCGATCGAGCCGGTCGCCGACGGCTACGTCGGCTTCTGCACCAACGCGAAGCAGCAGTTCCTCGACTTCCTGCTGCTGATCGAGCGTCCCGACCTGCAGGAGGACGAGGTGCTCGGCCAGTTCGCGGGGCGCGTCATGCGCTTCGACGAGTGGAACGCGATCATGCGCGCGTGGCTCGCGGACAAGACCGCGGCCGACGTGATCGAGCGTGCGTCCGCGCTGCGCATCCCGGTCGCACCGGTGTGCAACGGGAAGACGCTCCTCGAGCACGAGCAGCTCGCGGCGCGCGGCGTGTTCGTGCGCGACGCGAGCGGACGCTTCCTGCAGCCGCGGCGCTCGTACCGCATCGACGACGCCGATCCGCCGCCGCCCGCGCGCGTGCCGGAGCTGGGCGAGCACACGCGCACGGCGTCGTTCGCCGCGCGCGCGAAGGAGCAGGATCCGCCCGTGACGACCGGTCCGCTGCCGCTCACGGGGATCCGCATCCTCGACCTGACGGCGTGGTGGGCGGGACCGTCGGCGGCGCACGTGCTCGGCTGCCTCGGCGCGGAGGTGATCCACGTCGAGTCCACCGGGCGTCCGGACGGCGTGCGCATGATCGGCGGCATGTTCGCGAGCTACGCCTCGTGGTGGGAGGCGGCGCCGCACTTCCTGCAGACCAACACGAACAAGCTCGACGTGACGCTCGACCTCGCCACGCCGCGCGGCCTTGCGCTGCTCGAGCGGCTGATCGGGCACTGCGACGCCGTGTTCGAGAACTTCACGCCGCGCGTCCTCGACGGCTTCGGCATCACCTGGCAGCGCGTGCAGGAGCTGAACCCGCGCGCGCTGATGGTGCGCATGCCGGCGTTCGGCCTCACCGGACCGTGGCGCGACAACACCGGCTTCGCGCAGACCATGGAGCAGATGTCGGGGCTCGCCTGGGTCACCGGGCACCGCGACGACCAGCCGCGCATCCCGCGCGGACCGTGCGATCCTCTGGCCGGCCTGCACGCGGCGCTCGCGTTCCTGGTCGCGTGGCGTGCGAGCGTGCGTGACGGACGCGGACACCACGTCGAGAGCACGATGGTCGAGAGCGCGCTCAACGTCGCGGCGGAGCAGGTGGTCGAGTGGACGGCGCACGGGGTGCTGCTCGAGCGCGACGGCAACCGCTCCACCCTCGCCGCGCCGCAGGGGCTCTATCTGTGCGCGGAGGGACAGACCGGGGAGTCGGGGATCGCGGGCTGGGTCGCGCTGTCGGTCGCGAGCGACGCGCAGTGGCGCGCGCTGCGCGCGGTGCTCGGCGACCCGGAGTGGGCGCGTGATCCCGCTCTGGACGCGCTCGAAGGACGCCGCGCCGCGCACGACGCGCTCGACGCGCGCCTGCGCGAGTGGACCGCGACGCGTCCGCGTGACGCGGCCGTGGCGGAGCTGCGCGCG
>JAIEPK010000262.1 GCA_019749875.1 Candidatus Binatia bacterium
GCACCGCCCGGAGCACGGCGGTCGCGTCGGCCTCGTCCGGTACGGCGTCCAAGTCCAAGTCCGGCAAGGCCGCCGCTGCACTCGCGCGCGGCAAGGCGAGCGCGCAGGTTGCCTCGCGATCCACGTCTGCGACCGTGACCGCGAGCGCGGCCCGCACGACGGCACGAGCCAGCGCGACCACGACCAAGGCCGCGAAGCCGACCGACCGTCAGGCCAAGCTCGACACGACGAGCGCCGTGCGCCGCCGCTGAAGGCGCCGCGGCGACGGCTGTCGCCGAACGTCGGTACCCACTCGCCGAGCCGACACCGACGGCGACCGCAGTGATGGTCTTTCCTGCGCGTCAGCGAAGGTGCGCGCGCAGCTCGGCCAGCGTCTCGACGCGCCGCTCGTGCGCCAGCGCGCCGACCGCGATGAAGTCGATCCCGGCAGCCTGCGCTGCCTGGCGGTCGGTCGGCGAGTCGCCGACGTAGACGGCGTCGCTCGGATCGAGCGCGAAGTGGGCGAGACAGTGCAGCAGCATGTCTGGCGCGGGCTTCGGCCGCGCGACCTGGTGCGTTCCGACCACCAGGTCGAAGTGGGCGTCGAGCCCGAAGTGCTCGAGCAGCTGCGGCACGGTGCTGCCGCGGTTGGTCGCGAGCGCGGTCGCAGAGCGCTCGCGGATCCAGGCGAGCGTCTCCGCCAGCTCGGGGACGGGCTGCATCAGAAGCAGAAACGGCGTGTAGTCGAGCTCGCGTGCGATCTCGCGTGCCGCGCGGTGCGCCGCCGCGTCGTCGGCGAAGAGCGCGGCGATGAGCTGCGGGCTGCCCATCCAGTGCGCCAGGACCTCGCCTTCGGCATCGAGCGGGGGACGTCCCATGCGCGCGAGAATCGCGTTGTAGAACGCGACGTTCGCCGCCGACGAGTCGAACAGGACGCCGTCGCAGTCGAGGATGACGAGCCGCTTGGTCATGCGCTCAGGATCCCGCCGCCCGCACCAGCTCGATTCGCCGGCGCCACTGATCGAGGCGCTCGGCGTGCTGATCGCGCGCCAGCTGCGGCTCGAACGTGCGCTCGGGTCGGAAGCGCGCCGCGACGTCCTCGTCGCGCCACTGGCCCACCGCGCGTCCGGCGAGCAAGGCCGCGCCGACCGCGGCCGACTCGACGGTCGACGGACGCTCGACCGGAACCCCGGTCGCATCGGCGACCATCTGCAGCAGCAGATCGTTGCGCGCGGCGCCTCCGTCGACGCGGAGCGACGTCGCCGTGGACGCGCCGCCGCTCGCGGTGAGCGCCGCGAACACTTCACCGCTCCGCCAAGCGACGCCTTCGAGCATCGCGCGCGCGATGTGAGCCTTGGTCGAGCCGCGCGACAGCCCGCCGATCATGCCGCGCGCCGCAGCGTCGAGGTACGGAGTTCCGAGACCCTGCAGGGCGGGCACCGCCCACACCCCGCCGGTCGAGTCCACCGAGCGGGCGAGCGCTTCGAGCTCGTCGAGCGAGCGCACGAAGCCGAGTCCGTCGCGCAGCCACTGCGCCGACGCGCCCGCGGTGATCGTGTTGCCCTCGAAGCAGAAGCTGCGCACCCCATCGAGCGACCACAAGACCAGCGGATAGGCACCCGGCCCGGGCGCCGACAGCGACCGGCCGGCGTTCAGGTCCATCATGCCCGAGGTGCCGAGGCTCAGCTTGACGGTGCCGGGCTCGAGGCAGGCGAGACCGTACATGGCCGCGTGCTGGTCGCCGGCCAGAGCGGCGACCGGAATCGCCGCACCGAGAATGTCCGGACGCGTCGTACCGATGACCGCGCTCGAGTCGGTGAAGCCGGGCAGGCGCGCGTCCGCGAGCCCGAACGTGGCGCGCACGGTCTCGTCGTAGCGCCCGTGGAGGAAATCGTAGACGCCGCTCACCGAGTGGTTCGAGTGGTCGCTGACGTGGGCGTCGCCGGTGAGCCAGTGGGCGAGCCACGCATCGACCGTCCCGAGACGCCAGGAGCCTCGAGCGCGATCCCGAGCGTGATGCGCGACGAGCCACTCGTACTTGCTCGCCGCGGTGTACGGCGACGCGAACACGCCTTGGCGCATCAGCGCCTCGCAGCGGGCGAGCGTGCGCTGGTCCTGCCAGGTGATCAGCGGACCGAGCGGCGCGCCGCCGTCCTCGAACAGCACGGCCGAGCCGCGCTGGTTGGTGATGCCGAGCGCCGCGACGTCGGACGGGCGCGCACCGGCGGCGTCGATCGCCTGCGCGACGACGAGCCGTACGCCGTCCTGCACCTCGCGCGGATCCTGCTCGACCCAGCCGGGGCGGGGGTAGCGCTGCGCGATCTCGCGATACGCGAGTCCGAGGATCGTGCCGGAATCGTCGACGACCGCCGCGCGTACGCCGGTGGTGCCTTCGTCGATGCCGAGCGTGAGCGACCGAGCCGCAGCCATCCGGCACAGGTAGCCGCGTGCTCGCACGCCGCGCAACCCGCTGCCTTCGGAGGCGTGCGCGTCCTTGCAACCGCCCCTTCGGCGCATAAGATCGGCGCCGAAACGATCGCCCCAAGCACGGAGGAATCATGCCGATCGAGGAAGGGAAGGCCGCACCGGCGTTCAAGCTCCAGGACCAGGACGGCAACGTCGTCTCGCTGGCGGACTTCAAGGGCAAGCAGAACGTCGTGCTGTACTTCTACCCGAAGGACGACACTCCGGGCTGCACCAAGGAGGCCTGCGGCTTCCGCGACTTCAACAAGGAGCTGCAGAAGCTCGGCACCGCCGTGCTCGGCGTCAGCGCCGACTCGGGGGCGTCGCACCAAAAGTTCATCGGAAAGTACAAGCTGAACTTTCCGCTGCTGTCGGATCCCGACCGCAAGGTCATGACCGCGTACGGCGCGTACGGCGAGAAGATGCTGTACGGCAAGAAGACGGTCGGCGTGATCCGCTCGACCGTGCTCATCGGCAAGGACGGCAAGGTCAAGAAGCACTGGGCGCGCGTCGCCAGCGCCGAGAAGCACCCCGAGCAGGTGCTCAACGTCGTGCGCGAGCTCGACTGAGGAGACGACCATGGCCGACCTCGAGACGTTCCGCCGCGAGACCCGTGCCTGGCTCGAGAAGAACGCGCCGAAGATCGCGTACGAGCCGGTGCCGTCGACCGACGACCTCTGCTGGGGCGGCCAGAAGGTCAAGTACGATCCGGACGTCAAGCAGTGGCTGGACGTCATGGCGAGCCGCGGCTGGACGGCGCCGACGTGGCCGAAGGAGTACGGCGGCGGCGGCCTCGACAAGCACGCGGCGCGCGTGCTCGCGCAGGAGATGGCGAGTCTCGGCCTGCGACCGCCGTTGATCGGCTTCGGGCTCTCGATGATCGGCCCGCTGCTGCTGCAGGAGGGATCCGACGAGCTGCGCCGCGAGCATCTGCCGCGCATCGTCCGCGGCGAGGTCCGCTGGTGCCAGGGCTACTCGGAGCCCGGCGCGGGCTCCGACCTCGCGAGCCTGCAGACGCGCGCCGTGGTCGACGGCGACGACTTCGTGCTGAACGGCCAGAAAGTGTGGACGTCGTACGCCGACAAGGCCGACTGGATGTTCATTCTCGTGCGCACCGATCCCGATGCGCCGAAGCACGAGGGCATCACCTTCCTGCTCATGGACATGAGCACTCCCGGCGTGTCGGTGCGACCGATCCGCTTGATCAGCGGTGCGTCGCCGTTCTGCGAGACGTTTCTGAGCGACGTCCGCGTGCCGCGCCGCAACGTCGTCGGTCGTGTGAACGGCGGCTGGACGATGGCGAAGGCGCTGCTCGGCCACGAGCGCACCATGATCGCCGGCATGGGCACGTCCGACCGCACCACCAGCAGCGACTCGCTGCCCGGCTACGCACGCGAGTACCTCGGCGACGCCGGCGGACGCCTCGGCGATCCGGTGCTGCGCGACAAGATCGCGCAGCTCGAGATCGATCGCCGCTGCTTCGAGCTGACGCTCGCGCGCTCGCGCGACGGCATGAAGGCGGGTCACAAGCCCGGCCCGGAGACGTCGATCTTCAAGCTCTACGGCACCGAGCTGAACATGCGGAAGCGCGAGCTCATGGTGCAGATCGCGGGTCCGCAGGGGCTCGGCTGGGAAGGCGACGGCTTCAGCGACGACGAGATCCGCGTGACCCGCGACTGGCTGCGCTCGCGCGGCAACTCGATCGAGGGCGGGACGTCGGAGGTGCAGCTCAACATCGTCGCGAAGCGCGTGCTCGGTCTGCCCGATTGAGCGACGTTCCCGGAGCCGGCGCGGGATCCGCTGCCGAGCGCGCACGGGTCCTGCGGCTGATGGACCTGAACTTCGTCGAGATGTACCGCCAGCACGTGCGGCACGTGTCGGGCGGCGAGGTGCACGACTACGAGTCGCTCACCGTGATCCACGGTCCGGGCGGCGCCGCGATCCACAACCCGGTGATGGTGCACGGCGCGACGACGGCAGCGCGTGTGCTGGAGGTCGCCGAGCGCAGCTGCCGTGCACTGGGCCGCAAGCACTGCATCTTCCTGCGTGCGCACGAGGATCCGCACCTCGAGCCCGAGCTCGAGCGGGGCGGCTACCGCTTCGTGTACGCCACCCCCGCGATGTACTTGACGCGCGATCGGTTCGCGCCCACGCCCACCTTGCCCGACGGCGCGCCGCTCGAGGTCCGTCCGGTCGCGAGCGAGGCCGAACGGCAGCTCTTCGGGGAGCGGGTCGCGGACGCGTTCGCGATCTACGGCACCCCGCCGGCGACCATCCAGTCGTTCTTCGAGCGCCTGGAAGGCGTATCGAACCCGACGGTGCAGGCCTACATGGGCTGGCAGGACGGCGAGCCCGTGACCGGCGCGATCCTCTACGCGTCGCACGGGGTCGCCGGGGTCGGCTGGGTGTGGACCAAACCGACGCACTTCGGCCGGCGCCTCGCCGAGGTCGTCACGTCCGCGGTGATCGCCGACGGCTTCGCACGCGGTCTCGCGATCGCGAACCTGCAGGCGTCGCCGCTGGGCGAGAAGGTCTACGCGCGCATGGGCTTCGAGCCGCTGAGCACCTACCGGACGCTGCTGCCGCTCGAGATGCTGCGCTGAGCGGTCGCGCGCCTCACGCGCGCACCGCCTCCAGCACGCTCAGCGGACACGCCGTCGGCACCACGCGCTTGAGCTTCAGACCCGCGCGCGCGAACAGCCTGGCGAACTGCTCCTTGGTGCGCTCCTGCCCACCGGTGAGGACCAGCATGTTGATGTCGAGCAGCTTGCCCCAGTTGGTGTCGTTGCCGGGCGGGATCACGTGCTCGACGACCAGCACCCGTCCGTGCGGAGCCATCGCCGCGCGGCAGTGCGTGAGGATGCGCGTCGACTCGTCGTCGTCCCAGTCGTGCAGGATGTACTTCATCACGTAGCCGTCCGCCCCCGACGGAACGGACGAGAAGAAGTCGCCGCCGACCACCTCGCTCCGCCGCCGCAGCTCGGGCGTCGCGAGAAAGCCGCTGCTCGCCGCACTGGCCACCACCTGCGGCTGGTCGTAGAGCACGCCGCGCAGCTTCTTGTGGCGTGCGAGGATCGTCGCCAGCAGGTGTCCGTGCGCGCCGCCGACGTCGACCAGCCGCTCGAGCTCGCCGAATGGATACGCCCTCGCGACGGCCGCGTTCTCCGTCCCCGAGATGCTCGCCATCGACGCCGCGAACGTCCGCTCCTGCTCGGGGTGCTGGTGCAGCCAGGTGAAGATCGGCATCCCGAAGTGGCTCTCGAACGGCGTGCCGCCGCCGGTGACGCCATCGGCGAGCGCTCCCCAGGCCTGCCAGTTGTAGTCGTCGACCATCATCAGCGCGAAGGAGCGCAGCGAGCCCGGCCGGTCGCTGCGCAGGGTCTGCGCGAGCGGCGTCAGGCGGTACTTGCCGCCGGCACCCGCGGCAAAAACGCCCACGCTCGCGAGCGCACGCAGGATCCGCGCGAGGTAGCCCGGGTCGGCGCCCGTGCGCCGCGCGAGCGCCACGGCGGTCGCGGGACCGCGGCGCGCGATCTCATCCGCGATCCCGAGTCGGGCGGCGACGAAGACGAGCTGCGAGATCCAGTAGCCCGAGATCAGTCCGAGCATCTGCTCCTGGGCGGCGGGGCGGCGTTGCTTGGTCGGCATCGCGCGACTCTGCCCGCGTCCCGCACGCGTTTCAAACCTCGCCGCACGGGCAGCGCACCCCTGGGATCGCTTGACTCACCCAAACACTTGTTTCAAACACTTGTTTTCGTGGCGGGACGAGACGATCGGGACACGCGCGAGCGGCTGCTGCGCGCCGGCAGCGAGCTGTTCGCCGCGACCGGCCTGCACGGCGCGACCGTGCGCGACATCGCTCGCGCGGCGGGCGCGAACGTCGCCGCGGCGAGCTACCACTTCGGCTCCAAGGAAGCGCTCTACCTCGAGGTGCTGCGTACGCAGTTCGCGGCCATCCGCGACCGGCTCGCGCGGCGCGCACCCGTCCCGACGGACGTCGCGCTGCAGCAGCTGTCGCGCGCGGACCTCGAGCGCCTGATCGAGATCCGTCTGGTGACGATGCTCGAGATCCTCGTCGGGCCGCCGCCGAGCATCTACGGCAAGCTCATCCAGCGTGAGATGTGCGACCCGAGCGCCGCCCTGCCGAACATCGTCGAGGAATTCATCCGTCCGCAGATGGAGGAGATGCGTGCGATCTACCGGCAGCTGTATCCCGCGTTGCCGGTCGGCGACATCGACCGCTGCTCGTTCAGCATGGTCGGGCAGGTGGTCTTCTATCACGTGATGCGGCCCGCGGTGCTGCGCTTTCTCGGCCGCGACGAGTACCCGCGCGGCTTCGGACGCCAGCTCGCGGCGCACATTCTCGACTTCTCGCTCGGCGGCATGGACCGCCTGGCGGAGCGGCGTCGAGGAAGGGCCCGTCGTGCGAGCTGACCGGCGCGCGCTGCAGCGCGCAGCACTCGCGCCGCTGCTCGCGGGACTGGTCTTCTGCGGCTGCGCGTCCTTCACCCGTCCGGACGGCGACGGCGGCTGGGATGCGGAGCGTCGGCGCGACGAGATGGCGCGCCTGCAGCGCGCGGCATTGAGTCCCGCGACCGCCGCGTCGCCGAGCGGCGTCGAGGCGGGCAGCGACGACGGCGCCGTGCCGGCACGTCTCCACGACGATGCCCACCCGCTCGACCTGCCCGGCGCGCTCGCGCTCGCGTCGCGCGGCAATCGCCGCATCGCGGAGGCACAGCAGCAGCTGTCGGCGAGCGCGGAGCGCGTCGCCGACGTGCGCGGTCGCTTCCTGCCGACGACCACCGCGCAGACCCGCTACACGTGGTACAGCAGCGCACAGACGACCAACGTCGAGCTGCCGAGCGGGCTCCTTCCCGAGGGCGTGGCGAAGCCCGAAGTGAAGGTGCGCGACCAGCAGGCCGGCACCGTCAATGCGAACATCTATCTCCCGCTCGACTTCACCGGCGAGCTGAAGCACACGCTCGAAGCCGCCCAGGCCGGCTATCGGGGCGAGCGCGCGCGCGTGTGGGCGACGACGCTCGACGAGCAGCTCGCCGTCGTGCAGGGCTACTTCCAGCTCCTCGAGGCGCGCCGGCTGCGCACCGTCACCGAGCAGACGATCGCGGTCTACCGCACCCAGGTCGGCATCGCGGAGGCCCGCTTCGCGCAGGAGCGGCTGACCAAGAACGATCTGCTGACCGTGCAGGTGGCCCTGCAGACGGCCGAGCAGAGCTTGCTCGCGCGTGATCTCGCCATCGAGCAGGCCCGCTGGGGCTTCAACCAGGTGATCGGCGTGGCGGTGAACGACCCGGCGGTGCTCGCCGACGTCACCACGCCGCCGGACATCCCCACGGTCGAGCAGTGCCTCGCGGACACCTACGAGCACAACCCCGTGCTGCTGTCGCTGCTCGAGGAGCAACAACGCCTCGAGAACACCGCGATCGCGCTCGAGAGCAGCCGCCTGCCGCGCTTCGGAGCCGGCGGCGGCATGGACTACTCGACGAGCGACATCCTGACGCCGACCCAGATCGGCTCCGGCTTCGCGGGTTTCACCTGGGATCTCGGCACCGACACGCGACGCGAGGCGCAGATCTCCGAGGCGCGCATCCTGGCCGACAAGAACAGACTCGCCACCGAGCGCCAGCTGCGCGACCTCGAGGCCGCGGTGCGCGCCGCACAGCTCGCGACCGCGGAGCGCCTCGCGGCCTATGCGACCGCGCAGCGCGCGCTCGGACAAGCCGAGGAGAACCTGCGCATCCGCGAGCAGCAATTCGACGTCGGACGTGCGCAGAGCGACGACGTGCTGATCGCCGAGCGCCTGCTCGCCGAGCAGCGCGCGACGCTCGCCACGGCCCTGTATCAGGCGCACACGCGCCGCGCGGCGCTGCAGCGGCTCATGGGCCTGCCGATCGACGATCTCGTCGCGGGCGGCCGGGGATGAGAACACGATGAAGAAGGGTGTCCTCGCAGTCGTCGTGCTGCTCGTCGCGGTCGTCGCCGGGTCGATCCTGTGGCTGCGCCGCGACGGCAGGGCGGTCTACTTCACCGGCTTCGTCGAGGGCGAGGAGCGCGTGATCCGCAGCGAGGTCGTCGGGCGCGTGCTCGAAGTGCCGTTCGCCGAGGGGGTCGTGGTGCCGGCGAACGCCGTGGTCGCGCGCCTCGACGAGAGCGACATCGCGGCCAAGCTGGTCGCCAAGCAGCGCGAGCTCGACGTCACCAAGGCCGACATCGAGACGCAGGAGCGCCGCATCGGTCTGGTCCAGAGCACCTGGAAGACCGGCGTCGACGCACGTCGTGCGGAGGTCGCACAGGCGGAGTCCGCGCTGACGCTCGCGGAGCGAACCTTCTCGCGCGAGGCCGAGCTGGCGAAGAGCGGTGCCAGCACCGGTCAGCTCGTGGACGAGGCGCGCTCGCGGCGCGATCAGGCGCGTGCCGCGCTGGCGCGCGCCAAGGACCTGCTGTCGCAGGCGGAGGCCGAGGAGCGCAACGTCGCGGTGAACGAGAGTCAGCTCGAGATGCTGCGCCAGCGCGCGGCGCTCACCGACGCCCAGATCGCCGAGCTCGAGGTCACGCGCGCCAAGTATCAGATTCGCTCGCCCGGCGTGCCGACGGTGGTGCAGACGCAGTTCGTGTGGCCCGGTGAGCTCGCGCAGCCGGGCTCGCCGGTCGTCGCCGTGCTCGATCCCGAGGACAAGTACGTCCAGGTGTACCTCCCGGTCGCGGCCATGGGGAAGGTGCGCATCGGAAGCCGCGTCGAGGTCGAGCTCGACAGCACACCGGGCCGGCGCATCCCGGGCGAGATCAGCTTCATCGCCGACCAGGCGAACTTCACGCCGGAGAAGATCGAGACGCGCGGCGATCGCGCCGGACAGGTGTACCGCGCGAAGGTCCGCGTGCTGCAGGACGCAGCCCTTCTCAAGCCGGGCACCGAGGGCAACGTCTACCTGGTCGCGGACGCCGCGGCTGCCGGCGGCCCGGGCGAAACGCGTGCCGCGAGCCGCTGAGCAGCGCGAGGACGCGGCGTCGCCCGCGATCCGGTTGCACCGTCTGGTCAAGCGTTACGACCAGCGGCTCGCGCTGCGCGGCGTCGACCTCGCGATCGCCGGACCGCAGATCCTCGGCGTCGTCGGTCCGGACGGCGCCGGCAAGACGACGCTGCTGCGCTCGCTCGCGGGGCTGCTCGAGGTCGAGGCCGCCGAGGCCGACGTCCTCGGCGTCGATCTGCGCGGCGACGTGACGGCGCTGAAGGAGCGGCTCGGCTACGTGCCGCAGGTCTTCAGCCTCTACCCGGATCTGTCGGTACGAGAGAACCTGAGCGTGGTCGCGCGCCTGCACATGATCGACCGGGACGAGCTCGAGCGTCGTGCCATGCCGGTGCTGGAGCGCACGGGTCTCGCGCCGTTCGTCGACCGCCAGGCGAGCAAGCTGTCCGGCGGCATGAAGCAGAAGCTCGCAGTCACCTGCGCGCTCCTGCCGAGTCCGCGCATCCTGATCCTCGACGAGCCGACCGCCGGCGTCGACGTGGTGGCGCGCGACCAGATCTGGGCGATTCTCACGGAGCGCAAGCACGACGTCCTGATCGTGATCAGCACGAGCTATCTCGAGGAGGTCGCGGCGTGCGACCGCCTCGTCTACCTCGACGAGGGCCGCGTCGTCGCCGTCGGCTCGCCGGCGGAGCTCTGCGCCGCCGTCCCGCTCGAGCTGTACCGCGCGTGGGGCGACGATCCACGCGCCATCGCGCGTGCGGTACGCGTGCTGCCGTACGTCGACGGCGCGCGCGCGACCGGACGCTCGGCGCGCATCGAGGTCCGTCGCGACGCGAGTCCCGGTGCCGCGCGCGTGCTGCACGACCTGGGCACGCTGCGCGATGCCGGCGTGCGGCTCGCCGAGGCGATGCCGCTCGACGTCGAGTCGATGCTGCTCTCGCTGTCGCGCGCCGGAGCGGCGCAGGAAGGCGCGCGCGCATGAGCGACGGCGAGCCGATCATCCACGCCGAGGGCATCACCAAGCGCTTCGGTGACTTCGTCGCGGTGGACGACGTCTCGCTGCGGGTCGGGCGCGGGTCGATCTTCGCCTTCCTCGGTGCGAACGGCTCGGGCAAGAGCACGACGATCCGCATGCTGATCGGGCTCTTGACGCCGAGCGCGGGAGCGATCGTCGTCGACGGCATCGACGTGATCCGCCATCCGCGGCGCGTGCGCGACCACATCGGGTACATGGGGCAGAAGGTCAGCCTGTACCAGGGGCTCTCGCTGCGCGAGAACGTCGAGTTCTACGCCGGGCTGTACGGGCTCGGTGCGGCACAGCTCGACGAGCGCTGGGGCGCGCTGCGCGAGCGCTTCGCGCTCGGCGAGGCGGAGCGCGACAAGCCGGAGGATCTGCCCGCCGGCGTGCGCCAGCGCGCCGGGCTCGCGCTCAGCACGCTGCACCGCCCGCGGGTGCTGTTCCTCGACGAGCCCACCGCCGGAGTCGACGTTCACAACCGGGCGCTGTTCTGGGAGCTGATCCAAGACGAGGCGGACGCGGGTGTCACGGTCTTCGTCACCACGCACTTCCTCGAGGAGGCCGACTACTGCGACTGGATCTCGTTCATCGATGCCGGGCGTCTGGTGGCCGACGCCTCGCCGTCGGAGCTGCGCCGCCGCTTCTCGCCCGGGTACCGCGTGACCATCGCCGCCGGCTCGTCCGAGCGGGCGGCGCAGGCGGAGGCGTCGCTGCGCGGCAGCGGCGTCGCCGTCGCGCGTACGTCGGCGGACGAGCTCGAGGTTCGGGCGCCGGAGCTCGATGCCGCGCTGCAGTCGCGGCTCGGTGACCTCGCGCGGTTGGTCCCGGGGCTGCGCGTTTCGGTCCATCAGCCCGAGATGACCGACGTGTTCCGCGAGCTGATGCGCGCCGCCGCCGAGCGCGCGCCGAAGGCGGCCGCATGAGCGTTCGCCGGCTCGTCGTGCTGGTGCGGCGCGAGGCCCTCGCGACGCTGCGCGATCCGTTCACGGTCACGATCCTCGTGCTGGTGCCGCTGATGGCCCTGCTGCTGTTCGGCAAGATCATGTCGACCAAGGTGAGCGGCCTCGAGCTCGGCGTGATCGACGGCAGCCGCAGCGCCCCGAGCCGTCGTCTGGTGACGGAGCTCGAGGCGCAGGGCTCGTTCATCGCCCGCGCCTTCGCGACGCGAGCCGAGATGGATCGCGCCATGCTGGCCGGTGAGATCGGCGCCGGCATCATCGTCCCGCCGGACTTCGAGCGCGACCTGCGTGCCTACGAGCGCGGTGGTGCAGCACCCGAGATCCGCGTCGTCTACGACGGCGGCGAGGTCGTGCTGGCGGGCAACACGGAGGCCTTCCTGTCGGGATTCACGACCGCGACCGGTCTCGCGCTGCGCGCCGCCGATGGCCCCTCCGCACCCGTGACGGCGCCCGGCGCGCGCCCGGCCGGCGTCACCGTGCTCACGACCGCGCTCTTCAACCCGTCGCTCGACGGCACGCCGTACATGGTCAGCGGGACGTTCGGCTTCGTGCTGAGCTTCGCGACCACGCTCATCATCGCGGTGTCGATCGTGAACGAGCGCTTCTCGGGGACGTTCGAGCAGCTGCAGGTGACGCCCGCGACCTCGGTCGAGATCCTGCTCGGCAAGATCCTGCCGCTCGGCGCGGTGTTCTCGGCGGACGTCGTGCTCATGATGCTGCTCGCGGGCTTCCTGCTCGGCGTCTGGCCGGCGGGCAGCGCACTGCTCTTCATCGTTATCTCGACGGTCTACCTGCTGGTGTCGCTGTCGATGGGCGTGATCTTCTCGGCCACTTCCAAGACTGCCGCCGAGGCGGTCTCGAAGACCGTGCTCGCGAGCCAGCCGCTGATCCTGCTGTCGGGCTTCGCCGTGCCGTCGCGCAACATGCCGCTGCCGTTCCGGGTGATCTCGGAGCTGATCCCGGCGACGCACTACATCCGCGTCAGCCGCGCGATCTACCTGCGCGGCGAAGGCCCGATCGTCCTGCTGCCCGAAATCCTGATCATCCTCGCCATGGGCGGCGCGCTCGCGACGGTGGCGCTGCGCGCGATCGCGAGGCGTCAATGAAGAGTCCGGGACGTGTGCGGCGCTTCGTGTCCAACGTGCTGGCGATCGCCTACAAGGAGGCCTCGCTGCTGCGCCACGACAGCACGGTGGTGCAGAACGTCCTGATCCAGCCGATCATGCTGCTGATCGTGATGGGCTTCGCGCTGCGCTTCACGCCGCAGGACGTCGCCTGGGGCGTTCTGGACCGCAGCGCCACGCCGGCGTCGCGACGCCTGATCACCGACGTCCAGACCAGCGGCTACTTCCTGCCGGTGCGGCAGGTGCGCTCGTACGACGATGCACACGACTTGCTGAAGCGCGGCAAGCTCGTCGCGGTGCTGGTCATCCCCGACGACTTCCGGCGCGAGGCGGCGCTCGGTCGTCCCACCGTGCAGCTGCTGCTCGACGGCACCGATCCGCTGACCGCGGCCCGGGTCGGCGGCTACGTGACCCAGATCGCATCGCGCTTCCAGGCCGAGGTCGCGCCGATGGATCGGAGTCGCGAGGGGGCGCCGGCGAGCAGCGGGCCCGGGCGCGCTCCGCCGATCGAGCTGCGCGAGGAGTTCCGATTCAACGCGACGCTGCGTGACCTGAATTTCTACTTGTCGGCGCTCGCGGGCTTCCTGCTGACCAACATCTGCCTCGCGCAGGCGAGCCTCGGCTTGGTCGCGGAGCGAGAGAACGGCACCTATGAGCAGATGCTCGCGCAACCGGCGACGCCGCTGCAGATCATCCTCGGCAAGCTGCTGCCGACCGTCGGTGCCAGCTACGTGGCGCTGACGATCGGGCTCGTCGGCGCGGGGCTGATCTACGGCTACTGGCCGCGCGGCAACGTGCTGCTGTTCTACGCCGCCACCCTGCCCTTCATCCTGGCGACGCTGGGGATCGGGACCTTCGTCTCGGCCCTCGCACGCACGTCGGCGCAGGCGGTGTTCATCTCGGTCTTCTTCATCATGCCGTCGTTCGTGCTGTCCGGCTCGATGCTGCCGTACGCCTTGATGCCGCACGGGGTACGCGAGGTCGGCGGGCTCTTTCCGCTGCGCTGGTACCAGATCCTGTCGCGGCGGATCATCGAGCGCGGTGCCGGACCGGCCGAGGTGATGATCCCGACCTTGGTGCTGCTCACGCTGTTCCTGGTCGTTCTGATGGCGATCCGCTGGCGCATGAAGCCCCGGCTCGGCTGATTCACGAAGCCGGTCCGCAGTGGTGGCCGGTTGCTACTTGCGACGCGACGCCTTGCGCGTGCGTGCGGCTTTCTTCGCCGAGGCCGACCGCTCCGCCGCGGTGCGCTTGCGCGCGGCCGCCCTGCCCTGGCGGGCGAGGCTCGTCGGCGACGCCGCGGAGCGGCCCTCTTTCGCGAGCGCCCTCTTCGCCCCGCGTGAGCGCGCCACGGAGGTCTTCTTGGCGCGTGAGCCCGGGCGCGCCGCCCGCTTCTCGCCGCGTGCCAGATCACGCTCTGCCTGCCGCCGGGTGCTGCTCGACGTCCGCCCGCGCGCAGGCGGTGAGAGCTTCACACCCGCGCGCCGCGCCTTCGACAGGCCGATCGCGATCGCTTGCTTGGTCGAGCGCGCGCCGTGCTTGCCCTCGCGCACGTGCTCGATCTCCTCGCGGACGAACTCGCCCGCCTGCGTGGAGGCCGACTTGCCGCGGCGCCGATCACGCCGCGCGCGGTCCAGGGTCTTCTTCTCCGGCATGAGGCTTCCCTCCCGTGGCGGGAGCCTTCTGCAAGAATCGCGACGCGTCGCGGATCCGCGCGATGCGGCGATCGGCTCGGGAGGATCGTGTAGGGTCTTCTCCCGAGCCGTCCTCGAAACGGCCGATTTTCCAAGGCGAACGGAACCTCGGACGCGCGGATCTTGGCGACCAGCGGTGGTTCGGTCCTTGCTCGATGGGCGCGCGATGCTTCACCTCGGCCAATCGACCACGCACACCGACACCTGGGCTCTCATCCTCGCCGGCGGCGACGGTACGCGACTCCGCGACATCACGCGGCTGCTCGCGGGCGCGCCGATCCCGAAGCAGTATTGCCGGATCACTGGCGACCGGTCGATGCTCGAGGCGACGCTGGACCGAGTGGCACCGCTCATCCCCGCGCAGCGCACGATCGTGATCGTGAACCGCAACCACCTGCCGCTCGCGCGTCCGCAGCTCGCCGGCATTCCTGCGCAGAACGTGCTGGTGCAGCCGCGTAACCGCGACACCGGCCCCGGCATCGCATGGTCGCTGCTCGAGATCCGGCGGCGTCATCCGGATGCGCGGATCGCGATGTTCCCGAGCGATCATTACGTCGCCGACGACGCTGCGTTCCGCACGTCGGTGTGCCGGGCCTTGGGCGTGGTGGAGCGGCACCCCGACAAGCTCGCCCTGCTCGGCATCGAGCCTGAGGACGCCTCGCCGGAGTACGGATACGTCATGCCGGCGGCGCGACTGGACGATGCGTCGCGCCTCGATGCGTTTCACGTCGACTCGTTCCGCGAGAAGCCCACGGTGTCGGTCGCGGCCGGGCTGGTCGCGGCAGGCGGCCTGTGGAACTCCTTCGTCATGACGTTCCGCGCCGCGTGTGCGCTCGACCTTCTCGAGCGATGCATGCCCGCCGCGCTGCGCGCCCTCGAGCTCGCGAGCCGCCGCCGCGACACGCTCGAGCAGCACTACCGGACGCAGGGCCCGTGGAACTTTTCGCGTGACTTCCTGTCGGCGATGGCCCGTCACCTGGTGGTCGTCCGTGCCGAGCGGCGGCTGGAGCGACTGGGGAACCCCACACGCCATCGAGCGGACCTTCGCGGCACTCAATCGAGTGCCGCCGTGGCAGGCCGCGTCGAAGCTGGCCGCGGCGCGCGACCTGACGCGGCCGAGCGCCGCCTGACCGAGCATCAGCGCGACGGTTCGCCGTCCGTTCCCGCGCCCGATTCCCGCGCGGCGGGATGGTGCCGTGGCAGGCGGGCCCGGAAGAGAGTTCGCCCCCCGGCCGACTCCGCGATCATCTCGCCGCCGTGCGCGCGCGCGATGTGGTGCACGATGTAGAGGCCGAGCCCCGCGCCGCCGCTGCGGTTGCTGCTCTCGCGCACGAACGGCGCGAACAGGTTGTCCCGCACGCTCTCGGGCAGCATCCCGGCGTTCTCGATCTCGACGAGCACCACGTCGGCCGCACGGCCGTCGATGCGCAGCACGATCGGGTGTGACGGGTCGCCGTGCTGCAGAGCGTTGCCGAGAAGGTTCGACAGCAGCTGCAGCAGGCGGTCGGGATCCCAGGTGCCGCACGGGTCGCCCGCCACCTCGTGCCGCACGCCCGCGCCGGGCAGGGGCTCGAACTCGGCGATGGCGGTCTCGGCGAGGTGGCGGAGGTCGGCGCCCTTCGGCTGCACCGGAAGGCTGCCCTGGCGCGTGGTGGCGAAGTCGAGCAGCTGGGCGATCAAGCGCGCCATGCGCTTCGACGACGAGCGGATGCGGCCGCCGAGCCGCGCGATCGTCGGGTCGTCGGGGTGCGTGCGCAGCAGCGCCTCGCCGGCGAGATGGATCGCGTTGAGCGGGTTGCGCAGGTCGTGGCCCAGCACGCCGATCAGCAGCTCGGACGTGCGCAGCAGCTTGCGATGCTCCTCGACCTGCGCTGCCAGCTGCTGTCGCTGGCGCGCCAGCTCGACGAACACGCCGACCTTGCTGCGCAGCAGCTGCGAGTCGATCGGCTTCACCAGGAAGTCGACTGCGCCGGCCTCGTAGCCGCGGAACGCGCGAGCGTCCTCGCTGGTGTCGGCGGTGAGAAAGATGATCGGCACGCTGCGCGTGCGCTCCGAGCCGCGCATGAGCTCGGCGAGCTCGAGGCCGCTCATGCCGGGCATGTGCACGTCGATCAGCGCCAGCGCGACGTCGTGCCGCAGCAGCTCCTCGAGCGCGTCCGTGCCGCTGGTCGCGGTGATCAGGCGGACGCCGGATTGTGCGAGCAGTGCCTGGAGCGCGGTGAGGTTTTCCGGCACGTCGTCGACGGCGAGGACCACCACCTCGGGAAGATGCGTCCGGTTCATGCCGCGGCCCCCCACTGCGCGAGCGCATCGGCCATCGCCGCGGGTGCCAGCACCGCGTCGGGATGTGCGGCCGCGATCGCCGCTTCGGGCATCAACGCGACGCGGGCCGTGGTCGGATCCTGCACCCAGCCGAGGCCACCGCGCTCGCGGATGCAGGCGAGGCCGCGGGCACCATCCGCGTTCGCACCCGAGAGGACGATGCCGAGGGTGCGCGGTCCGAAGCCGTACGCGACCGACTCGAACAGCACGTCGATCGATGGCCGGGACATGTTGACCAGGTCGTCGCTGGACAGCGCCAGCGTACCGTCGCGCTCGACCAGCAGGTGATAGCCCGCAGGCGCGAAGTACACGTGGCCGGGATCGGCCCCGATCTTGTCCTCGGCCTCGAGCACCGGCAGCACGCAACGCGGTGCGAACAGCATGGGCAGCGCGCTGCGGCGATCGCGCGGCACGTGCACGACGACCAGCACCGTCGCCGGCAGACCGGGGGGCAGCCCCGGCAACAGGTCCAGCAGCGCTTCGACCGCCCCGGCGGATGCGCCGATCGCGAGCACGCGCGGATCGTGCGCCTTGAGCGCTGCGATCGGCGTGGTCATGCGACCCTCCGGTAGATGCGCTCCTCGCGCGAGACCTCCTCGAAGGCGTCCGCATGGCGCGACACCCGCAGCGTCTCGCGCGAGCCGAGCCCGAGGAAGCCGCGCGGCACCAGCGAGTCGCGGAACAGCCCCAGCGCGCGGTCCTGCAGCTCGCGATCGAAGTAGATCAGCACGTTGCGGCAGCTCACCAGATGGACCTCGGCGAACACTTGGTCGGTGGCGAGGCAGTGGTCGGAGAACGTCACCCGTGCGCGCAGCCGGCGCTGCAGAGCGATCCCGCCGTACGCGGCCGTGTAGTAGTCGGCGAGCGAGCGCTGGCCGCCCGCCTGCTGATAGTTGCGCGTGAAGCCGGGCACGCGCTCGAGGGCGTAGACGCCGGCCTCGGCCGCGCGCAGCGATTCCGGGTTGATGTCGGTCGCATAGAGCAGCGTGCGGTCGAGCAGGCCGGCCTCGTCGAGGAGGATCGCCAGCGAGTAGACTTCCTCGCCGGTGCTGCAGCCCGCGATCCACACCTTGAGCGAGGCGTACGTGCCGAGCATCGGCAGGACGTGCTGCGCGAGCGCGCGGAAATACGAGGGGTCACGGAACAGGTCGCTCACCGGCACGGTGAGCTGGCGCAAGAGCGCCGTGAACGACTCCGCGTCGCGCAGGATGCGGTCCTGCAGCAGCGAGACGCGGTCGACGTGGAAGCTCGCCAGCGCCGCCAGCACGCGCCGCCGGATCGAGGCGCGCGCGTGGCGGCGGAAGTCGTAGGAGTACTTCCGGTAGATCGCTTCGAGCAGCAGATCGATCTCGAGATCGAGGTCGGGCTGCTCGTCGGGCGCGGGCGCGTCGTTCATCGTGCGATCCAGACGCGGCAGAGCGAGATCAGCTTGTCGACGTCGATGGGCTTGCTCATGTAATCGTTCGCGCCCGCCGCGAGGCACTCCTCGTAGTCGTCGCGCATGGCCTTCGCGGTGAGGGCGATCACCGGCAGGTCGCGCAGCTCCGGATCGCGGCGCAGCTCGCGCGTCGCGGTGAGCCCGTCCATCTCGGGCATCATGATGTCCATCAGCACGAGATCCGGCCGCTCGGCCGCGATCGCCGCGAGGGCCTCGCGACCGTTGCGCGCGATGCGGATCTTCGCCCCGCGCGGCTCGAACACGCTGGTGAGCGCGAACACGTTGCGCACATCGTCCTCGACCACCAGGATCGTGCGGCCCTCGAACAGCGCGTCGCGCTCACGCGCGACCCGCAGCAGACGCTGCGAGTCGGGCGGCAGGCGCGACTCGACCTGGTGCAGGAAGAGCGTCACCTCGTCGAGCAGGCGCTCGGGGGAGCGCGCGCCCTTGACGATCACCGAGCGCGAGAAGCGCCGCAGCCGCTCCTCCTCTTCCGTCGACAGCGCCCGGCCCGTGTAGACGATCACGGGCGGGAACGAGTACTGCTCGCTCCCCGCCATGGTCTCGAGGATGTCGTAGCCGCTCGCGTCGGGCAGGTTGAGATCGAGCACGACGCAGTCGAAGCTCTCCGAGGCGAGCCGCCGCAGCGCGTCCTGCGCGGTGCCGACACCCTCGACGACGACACCGTCGAGCTGCAGCAGCCGCTCGGTGCTGGCGCGCAGCACCGAGTCGTCCTCGATCACCAGGACGCGGCGCACGCGCTGCTCGAGTGCGCGCTCGAGACGCTCGATCGCGCGCACCAGCTCGTCGCGCTGGGCGGGTTTGACGGCGAAGCCGACCGCACCGAGCTCGCGTGCCGTCTGTGCGTAATCGCCGACCGACACCACGTGCACGGGGATGTGCCGTGTATCGGGGTTGCGTTTCAGCCGGTCGAGCAGCGTCAGCCCGGAGCCGTCGGGCAGGGCGACGTCGAGCAGCACCCCGCTCGGAGCCAGCTCGCGCGCGAGCGCCATGCCCTCGTCGGTCGACGTCGCGACCACGCAGTCGAAGTCCAGCTCGTGCGCGAGGTCGTACAAGATGCGCGCGAAGTCGAGATCGTCCTCGACCACGAGGATCAGACGTCCGGGCCGCTGGCGCTGCTGACGGTCGTCGGGGATCGCTCCGGGGGCGAGCTCCGCGGACGCGAACGAGCCGTTGCTCCTTTGCGCGGCGCGCGGCACTGCTCGCGGTCGCATCGCGGACGGCGCGGGTGCCGGCGCGACGACCCGTGGCCGCGTCGGCTCGGCCGACGGTCGCGCGCGACGCCGCGCATCGAGGCGCGCCGGAATCGTCAAGGTGAACGTGCTGCCGTGGCCGACCTCGCTCGCCACCGCGAGGTCGCCGCCGAGCAGGTGGGCGAGCTCGAGCGAGATCGAGAGCCCGAGCCCGGTGCCGCCGTACTTGCGGTGCGTGCTGCCGTCGGCCTGCCGGAACGCCTGGAAGATGACGTCGAACTTGTCGCGCGGGATTCCCGTTCCGGTGTCGCTCACCGCGAAGCGCACCTGATCGTCGTCGGCCGCGGAGACGTGAACCGTGACACCGCCCCGTGCGGTGAACTTGAACGCGTTCGACAGCAAGTTGGCCAGGATCTGCTGCAGCCGCTGGCGATCGGTGAAGAGCTGCTGCGGTACGGCGGGGTCGAGGTCGATCGCCAGCTGGAGGTCGCGCTCGCGCGCGATCGGCGCGAAGCCGCGCTCGATCTCCTCGAGGAGCCGGCGCGGCTCGACCTCGTCGGGCTGCACGTCGACGGCACCGGCCTCGATCTTCGACAGGTCGAGGATGTCGTTGATCAACGTGAGCAGGTTGTTGCCTGCCGAGTAGATCGTTTCCGCGAAGCGCACCTGCTCCTCGGAGAGCCGGCCTTCCTTGTTGTCCGCGAGCAGCTTCGCGAGGATCAGCGCGCTGTTGAGCGGCGTGCGCAGCTCGTGGCTCATGTTGGCGAGGAACTCCGACTTGTACTGGCTCGCGCGCTCGGCCTCGTCGCGCGTCCGCACGAGCTCTTCCTTTTGACGGGTGAGCTCGTCGGTCTGTGTCTCGAGCTGGGCGTTGATCGCCTCGAGCTCGGACTGCTGCTGCTCGAGGCGGACCTGCGAGGCCTTGAGGGCGTTGCTCTGCTCCTCGAGCTCCTCGTTGGTGACGCGCAGCTCCTCCTGCTGCGTCTGCAGTTCCTCCGCTTGACGCTGGGTCTCCTCGAGCAGCGCTTGCAGGCGCGTGCGGTAGAACGCCGAGCGCAGCGCGGTCGCGATGCCGTTGCGCGTCCGCTCGAGCAGCTCGCGCAGGCGATCGTCGGGCGGCTCCAGCAGCCCGAGCTCGACGACGCCCTCGGTGCGGTCGTCGCTGACCAGCGGGCAGATCACGAGGTGTCGCGCGCTCCCCTGCAGGGCGGCCGTCCGCACGGCCAGCAACCCGCCCGGGACGTCCTGCAGGACCACGATCTTGCCGTCGCGTGCCGCTTCGCCGATGAGGCCTTCGCCCGGCGCGACGGCCTTCGGCACGTCCTCGCCCGCGCGCAGGCCGCGTGTCGCGATCAGCGTCTGCTCCGAGCCCTCGCTCGCGTAGAGGGCTGCGACCGGAGCCCCGAGCGCGCCCGCGATCACCTCGATCGCGCGGCGGCCGATCTCGGCCAGCGGGCGCTCCCCCTGCATCGCACCGAGCACGTCGACCTCGGTGGTGCGGATCCACTCCTCGCGCTCGACGCGGGCGCGCTGCTGGATCAGTCCGCGCGCGAGGAACGCGACCGACCAGATCACCACGATCCCGCAGGCGCGGTTCACCTGCGCGACCCACAGCGTGATCCCCGGCTCGTCGGTGACGAGGGTCAAGAGCATGAGGCCGAAGGCGACGCTCGCAGCTGCGATCGGCAAGTTCGGGTTCCGCGACAGCAGCGTCAGCGCCAGCGGGACCACGTACAGGATCCACACCGCGACCCCGAGCGGGGTGAAGAAGTCGGCCGCGAACACCGCCAGCATCAGGGCCGGGATCAGCAGGAGCAGGAGAGGGGTGTCCTTCATCAACAGGCAAGCCTAGCGGCGCGGCGTCGCGAGGCATAGATGGTTCGCGAAAAGTTCCCGTGCTCGGCGCCGCCGCGCCGTGCGTCGTTTGACCCGACCGCGCGGGTCTGGCGCACTCGCGACGAGGAGAGAGACTGATGGCCCAGAGCACGAGTCCCGTCTGCATCGTGACCGGCGTCGGCGCCGGAACGGGCGCCGCCGTGTGCCGGCGCTTCGCCCGCGAGGGTTACCGCGTCGCGATGCTCGCGCGCTCGCCGGAGAGCCTGGCGGCGCTCGAGGCGGAGATCCCCGGCACCGTCGGCTTCCCGACCGACGTCACGGACGAGCCCGCGCTGCGGATCACGCTGGCCCGCATCCGCCGCGAGCTCGGTCCGGCGCGCGTGCTGGTGCACAACGCCGGCAACGCGAGCTTCGGCGACCTGATGAACGTCGACACCGAGAAGTTCGAGCAGGCCTGGAAGATCAATACCCTGGCGCTCTTCGTCTGCGGACAGGAGGTCGCGCCGGACATGATCACGGCCGGCCGCGGCACGATCATCGTCACGGGGGCCACCGCGTCGCTGCGCGGCGGTGCCGCGTTTGCGGCCTTCGCCTCGGCGAAGGCGGGGCAGCGCGCCCTCGCACAGTCGATGGCGCGCCTGCTCGGCCCCAAGGGCGTGCACGTGGCGTACGTGATCATCGACGGCGTGATCGACATGCCGCGTACGCGCGAATTCATGGCGAACGCGCCGAAGGAGAGCTTCCTCTCTCCCGACGCGATCGCCGAGACGTACTGGCAGCTCGCACGCCAGGATCGCTCGGCGTGGACCTTCGAGCTCGATCTGCGGCCCTTCGCCGAGAAGTGGTGAAGCCCCGGCGAGATCGCATGCGTCGCGTCGGTCCTCCGGCGGTGGCCATTCCGTCGATTGACGATCGGCGGCCCGCGTCGCGGGGTGCCGCCTGGCACGACGCCGGCGCAGTCGCGCCGGCGTCGTGGCCGCCATTCGCGTTCGGGCGCCGTTGATCCGTCTCGTCACCCGCGAGCGGGCTGCCGGTGCCGTTGTTCAGGCCGGTGCGCGGCGGACGTCCCGCTGCGTCGCGCGATGGATCAGGGCCGGGATCGGTGCGCGGGCTCACGCCCGTGGTCGCCGAGTTGCTGAAGGCGCTGCCGGTCATGCCTTCCGCGACGAAGATGTCGCTGCGGACGTCGCCCGCGTCGCGTCGCGCCAGGCCCCGAGCCTCGGCTACGCGGCGTCGACCAGCGGGAGCTCCTCGGCAGCGATGGCGCGCTGCACGGCGGGCCGTGCGGACACGCGCGCGAAATGCGCGGAGTACGCCGGGAGGTCCCCCACCGGCAGCCCGATGTAGCGGCCCCAGAGGTAGAAGATCATCAGGTACGGATCCGCGATCGAGTAGCCGTCGCCCAGCGCCCACGTCCGGCCGGCGAGCCGTCGGTCGAGCTCCTGCAGCGCGTCGTGGAAGTCACGGCGGCCGCGTTCGCGCACCGGCTGCACCGCCGCGGCATCGTCGACCAGCCGCTCGGGACGCATGAAGCGGCCGAATGCCGGATGGGGATGCGTCGCGCCGAGCAGCAGCCACTCGAAGCAGCGGCTCCGCGCCACGGTTCCGGGCGCGGGCAGGAGCTTCGCCTCGGGGTGACGCTCGGCGAGGTGCACGAGGATCGCCGGTGCCTCGGTGAGCAGTCCCTCGGATGTCGCGAGCACGGGCACGAGCCCGCGTGGGTGCAGCGCCCGGTACTCGGGCGTGTCGTTGTCGCCGCCGTGGATGTCGATGCGCTTCGCCTCGTAGGGGTGGCCCGTCTCCTCGAGCACCGCGTGCACCGAGAGCGAGCACGCACCGGGGTAGTAGTACAGCGTGTCCATCGCGTTCCTCCTTGCGGCCGTCTTCGTCCGCCGCACGAAGACGCTAGGCGCCCGCCCGAGATGTGGAAAACGCATTGTTCCGATGATCATCATGCGGCAGAGTCATGAACTCATGACCGCCGCCGCGCGCCTCCCCGGCACCGTCCTCGAGACCCGCCACCTGCGTCTCGTGCAGGCGATCGCCGACACCGGATCGGTCACCCGTGCCGGCGACCAGCTGCACCTGACGCAGTCTGCGGTCAGCCGCCAGCTCGCCGAGCTCGAGGACCGGCTCGGGCTGCGGCTGTTCGCGCGCGTCAAGAAACGCCTTGCGATCACTCCGGCCGGCGAGCACCTGCTCGACGCGTCGCGCCGCATCCTCGACGACCTCGTCTCGGCCGAGCGCGAGCTTCGCGCGCGCGGCGGCGCCGCGGCGCGCTGGCCGCTGCGCGTCAGCACCGCGTGTCACACCTGCTACCACTGGCTGCCGCCGGCGCTGCGTGCGTTCCAGAAGCGACACCCCGACGCCGACCTGCGCATCGTGCTCGAGGCGACGCCCGATCCGATCCCGCCGCTCTTGCGCGGCGAGCTGGAGCTCGCGATCGTGCACGGCGCGGTGCGGCGGCGCGAGCTCGCGGTGGAGCCGCTGTTCGACGACGAGGTGGTCGCGCTGGTTCCCCCCGAGCATCGTCTCGCGACACGGCGTCATCTCGAGAGCGGCGATCTGCACGGCGCGACGCTGCTCGCCTTCGGCTCGGCGGGACCCGACGCGCTGTGGTTCCGGCGGACGTTCCTCGGCCGCGCGGTGCCGCGCGATCTGCGCGCGGTGCCGATCACCGAGGTGATGATGGAGCTCGTGAAGGCCGACGCCGGCATCGCGATCGTGCACCGCTGGGTGGCCGAGCCGCAGATCCGCTCCGGTGCGGTCGTGGCGCTGCGCTTGACGCGCGGTGGTCTCTGGAAGTCGTGGCAGGCCGTCCATGCACGCAGCGCCCAGCACGTCGATGCGCTGCGGGATCTTGCCGCACTGATCCGCCAGGCGCGCATCGGTGCGGGGCAGCGGCGGACGCCGCGCGCCGTCAACCGACACGCGTCCGCACGCCGCGTCGTCGTGCGCTGAGAGCGTCGCCGGACCTGGAGCGTCAGCGAAAGCGCGCTGGACGCTTCTCGGCGAACGCGCGCACTGCCTCGGCGACGTCCGGATCCCGGTT
>JAIEPK010000578.1 GCA_019749875.1 Candidatus Binatia bacterium
CATCCCCCCTTCGTGTCAGGAGGGAGGACAAAATCGCTGACGCGTTATGAGGGGACAGAATCGCTGACGCACGACAGCCCGTACGGAACGGCATTGCCCCCGTCGCCCGAGCCGGTGTAGGCCACGGGTCGAAGGAGAACCTCGTGATCAATCGTGCCCTCTTCTCGCTCGCCGCGCTGCTGCTTCTGGCGATTCCGGCCCGGGCCGCGGACATCGCGCGCTACATCCTGCCGCCCGGAAACTATGGCGGCGTGCCGTTCACGGACAACTCGCGCGACCAGCTGCCGCTGTACACGGGTCTGACCCCGCTGCGCGACGACGTCACCCTGGCCGACATCGAGCAGCTCTATCTGCCCGAAGACTTCCAGCCGATCGCGCCGGCGCGCGAGGAGATCACGGGACGTCCCGGGCTGAACCTGATCTACGACGCCTACGGCGTGCCGCACGTCTACGGCGAGACGCGCGAGGACATGGCGTTCGGTGCCGGCTGGGCGACGGCGCGCGACCGCTCGCTGCTGCTGCAGGTGGGGCGCAACCCTGCACGCGTGGCGGTCGCGGACGTGCCGAACATCGACGCCTTCAGTCTCGTCACGAGCGTCCAGAGCTTCACCCCGAGCCCGGAGGCCGAGGCGCTCGTCACCGCGCAGGTCGAGCTCCTGAAGACGGAGTACGGCGCCGAGGGCCGGCAGGTGATCGCGGACGCGCAGGCATACGCCGACGGCATGAACGCCTACAACGCGGCGCACGGCGTCAACGATCCTCCGGCGACCGTCAACGACATCATCGCCGTGACCGCGTTCATCGGCTCGATCTTCGGTGCCGGCGGCGGCGGCGAGGCCGCGAACTCCGACCTGCTCGCCAAGCTGCAGGACGAGCTCGGCAACCGGAAGGGGCACGATGTCTGGGAAGACCTCATGCTGGCCGACGATCCCGAGGCCCCGACGACGATCGACCGGACCTTCCGCTACGGGCCGCTCACCGGCGGTCCGGTGACCGGCTCGGTGGTGCTCGACGCGCGCTCCATCGAGAGCATCGATCCGCGCCAGACGCCGACCGAGGCCGCGGCCGCGCCGGCGCGCCGGCGCGCGTCGAACTTCCTCGTCACCGCGCCGTCGCGCTCGGCGAGCGGCAACTCGCTCGCGGTCATGGGTCCACAGCTCGGCTACTACTACCCGGAGATCGTGCAGCAGATCCATCTCGAGGGGCCGGGGATCAAGGCGCAGGGCGTGGCCGTCCCCGGTCTCGCGATGTACCTCCTGATCGGTCGCACCGAGGATTACGCCTGGAGCTTGACGTCCGCGGGACACGACGTGCGCGACGTGTACGTCGAGGAGCTGTGCGAGCCCGGTCGCGGCAAGCCGACGCGCGCCTCGAAGCACTACGTCTTCAAGGGCAAGTGCACCGCGATGCAGACCTTCAACGCGGGCACCCTCGGCGACACGCCGCTGATCTACGACACCACCGTGCACGGCGGCGTGTTCGCGACCGCCACCGTCGACGGCAAGCCGTACGCGCTGTCCCGCCGCCGCTCGACCTTCGGCCGCGACGCGCTCAACCTGATCGCGCTCAAGCGCATGACCGAGGGTCGCGCCAGCACGCCGTCGCGCTTCTGGCAGACCGCCAACCAGTTCGGCTTCACCTTCAACTGGGCGTACGTGTCGCGCCAGGCGACGGCGTACTTCAGCTCGGGCTTGCTGCCGCGCCGCCCGCGCGGCCTCGACCGCCGGCTGCCGACCCTCGGCAACGGCAGGTACGAGTGGCTGGGCTACCTGCAGGAGCGCCAGCATCCGCACGACGTCAGCGGACCGGACGGCCTGCTGCTCAACTGGAACAACCGCTCCGCACCCGGCTTCATGCACGGCGACGACGAGCCCTACGGCTCCGTGCAGCGCGTCGAGAACTTCGACAAGTGGCCCGCGAAGCCGGTGATCACCGACAACGTCGGCATCATGAACCGCGCCGCGACCGAGGACGTCCGCGCGTCGGTGTGGCCGGTGATCAGCCGGACGCTGCGTCGCGCCGACGCGCCGAGCGCGCGCGACCAGCAGGTCCTCGACATCATGGACGACTGGATCGAGCGCGACGCTCCGCGCATCGACGTCGACGGCGACGGCAAGTTCGACGACGCCGGGGCGGTCATCATGGACGCCGTGTTCCGTCCGATCGTCGAGGCCGTGCTGTCGCCGGTGCTCGGCGACCTGGTCGACGACGTGAACGACGTGCGCGGGCTGAACGGCCTCGAGGGCGCGTCGTACGTCGACAAGGACCTGCGCACGCTGCTCGGCGAGCCGGTGACCGGTCGCTACCACGTGCGCTACTGCGGCGGCGGATCGCTGTCGGCGTGCACGGCGTCGCTGTGGCAGGTCGTGCACGCGACCGCCGACCAGCTCGCCGCGGATCAAGGCAAGGCCGATCCGTCGCAGTGGCGCAAGGACGCGTCGACCACCGGCTTCGTGCCGAACGTCCTCCCCGACCGCTTCCCGACCACCAACCGGCCGACGTTCCAGCAGGTGCTCGAGCTCGACCGCAACGGCTGATCATGCCGCGGGGCTGCGTTCGCGCGCAGCCCCGCGCCCCGGACACGGTGCACGCCGTCGTGTACCGCTGCGTCCGTGATCGGCGACGTCGCGACCACGGTGCGCGGCGTCGCCGGACGACTTCTGGAGAGCTCACGCACGCCTTCGAGACACGCACGCGCGACGCCCTGCTCGACGCGATGATTCCCGAACCGGGCAGCGGCCTGCCGGCGCTCGCCGACGTCGAGCGCGGCGACTTCTGGCAGCGCTTCGCCAGCGCCGCACCGTGGACCTTGCGCTTCGGGTTTCGCGCGGCGACCTGGCTCGTCGGCGGTGTGGCACCGCTCGCGCTCGGGTACCGCGGGACGTTCGCAGGGCTCGACGCGGACGCACGCGACGACGTGCTGCGCCGCACCGCGCGACTGCCCGGCGGCGACGCCCTGCTGCTGCTCGTCAAGCTGGTCGCGTGCTTCGCCTACTTCGACGACGAGCGCGTGCAGTCGATCGCACGCGCGGACGGACGTGCGACGACGTCGGAGCAGCCCACGTGAAGCACCTCGACGGCGCGGCGGTGACGCGCCCGCTGGATCTCACCGCCGACGTGGTCGTGGTCGGCAGCGGCCCCGCCGGCAGCAGCGCGGCGCGCGAGCTCGCGCGTGCCGGTGCGCGCGTGCTGGTCGTCGAAGCGGGCCCGTGGGTTCGTCCCGACGAGCATCCGCTGAGCGCGTTCGGCGCGATGTCGCGGCTCTATCGCGACATGGGTGCGTCGGTCGTGCTGGGTGGCGCACCGATCCCGTACCTGCAGGCGCGCATGGTCGGCGGCAGCTCGCCGATCAACGGCGCGATCTGCTGGCGGATGCCGCGCGACGTCTGGGACGAGTGGTGCGCGGCGGATCCTGCGCTGCACGACGCGCTGCCGTGGCCGGAGATCGAGGCGCTCACCAACGAGATCGAGGCACGGCTCGGCGTCGCCCCGACCGATCCCGCGATCGCTGGACGGAAGAACCTGCTGATGGCGGACGGCGCCGCGGCTCTGGGCCTCGAGCACCGGCCGATCCGCCGCAACGTGCGCGGCTGCACCGGGCTCGGACGCTGCCTCCAGGGCTGCCCGCACGGCTTCAAGCAGTCGGCGGACGTGGCGCTGCTCGCCGACGCGCTCGCGCACGAGACCACGCTGCTCAGCAACGTCGAGGCGTGCGACATCGTCCGCACCCGCGGCCGGGCGGACGAGATCTGCGGGCGCGCGTCCGGCGGCGGCGCGGTCCGTCTCCGTGCGAGGCACGCGATCGTGCTCGCCGCGAGCGCGATCCAGACCCCCGTGCTGTTGCTGCGGAACCGCATCACGCACGGTCCGGTCGGCGAGCACTTCCAGTGTCACCCGGGCGTGTCGCTCGCCGGTCGCTTCCGCGATCCGGTGCGCATGTGGGAGGGCGCCACGCAGGGGCACGAGGTGATCGGACTCCGCCACGAGGGTCTCAAGTTCGAGGCGCTGGGCTTCGATCTCACCGTGCTCGCGGCGCGGCTCGACGGCGTCGGCCGCGATCTCGCGCGCAGCATCGCCGACATGGCGCACTGGCTCGACTGGGGTGCGGCCGTGCGCGCCGAGGCACGGGGGCGCGTGCGCAGCGTCCTCGGCCGACCGGTGGTGACCTTCACCCCGAGCTCGCGCGACGTGCGCCGCTTCCGTCGCGGCTTGCGCGTGCTCGGCGAGATGATGCTCGCGGCCGGCGCGGAGGAGGTTCACCCCGGCGTGCGCGGATTCGCACCGCGCGTCACGTCGCGCGCCGCGCTCGAGCAGCTCGAGCAGCACGGACCGACCCGACCGGGCGCGTACACCGCGGCGATCACGCACATGTTCGGCACCTGCCGCATGGGCCGCGAGCCGCGCACGAGCGTGGTGCGGCCCGACTTTCGTCACCACGCGGTCGACGGCCTGTGGATCGCCGACTCGAGCGTGTTCCCGACCAGCCTCGGCGTCAATCCACAGATTCCGATCATGGCGCTGGCCGCGATGTGCGCACGCCGCGTGCTCGCGGCGACGGCCGGCGCACGCACGACGATCACGCCCGCGGCTTAGCCGAGAGGCGGATGGCTCTCGCTGCCGGGCCGAGCACGCGGCGCGTGCTCGAGCCCCGACGACGTTCGCGCTACGAGGGCGTCGGCAGACCGAACGCGACGAGCTGTCCGTCCTGGGTGCCCGCGATGACGGTGACGTCGACCACGATCGGCCCCGCGACGATCGCGCCGCCGCCGAGGTCGGCGGCCCACAACGGTTCACACGCCGGATCGCCGCGACCGCCCGCGGCGAAGGCGACCAGCCGACCGTCGCGCGTTCCTGCAGAGAGGACGTTGCGCCACCACCGGCTGCCCGGTCGGGGGACTGCCGGTGCGCAACCGCTCCACGGCAGAGCACGTCGCGCCACCGCAGCCCTGGGTGGCGAAGGCCAGGATGACGCCGCGCTCGGTCGGCACGAAGATGCGTCGACGCGCGACCGCGGGCGCGTGCCCGATCCCGGCGGCGATCGTCGCCGACCAGGCGACGTCGCCGTTGCTCGCCTCGCGCACCTGCAGCGTGCCGCCGGCCACGGTGACGACGCTGTGCCGGAACGCGACCGGCGTCTCGAGAGCGCCGGGAAAGGTCGCGCTCCACGCCGGGCTGCAGAGGTTGTCGAGGCCGACCGCGATCGGGTCGGGACACGCGGCGCGGTCGAAGGCCTGCAGGATCGACCCGAGACCGACGAAGGCGTGCGTGCTGCCGACGACGGGTCCGCGCAAGCTCGGCGGCGGCGAGCCGCCCAAGAAGACGATGCCTGGATACGGAACCATGCTGACCAGCCATGGGCCTCCCGAGCCGAAGACGTAGTCGAACGCGAACACGCTCGTCCCGGCGACGGCGGGGTTGATGCGACCAGCGTGGACGCCGCCGCCGACGCCGGTCGTGAAGCTCCCGTCCACGCGCTCGAAGAGTCCGATGCCGCTGCTGAACCCGAGCGCGTCGGTGACGGACGTGGTCACCTTGCCGTCGGGCGTGAGAACGGGAGAGCCGAGAGTCCCGCCATGCTCGGCGGAGCTTCGCCACAGCTCGGCGCCGTCGGCGAGCGTGAGCGCGACGAGCTCGTCACCGCTGGTGACGAACACTCGTCCTGCCGCCGCGACCGGGCCGTCGCCCGCACCGGCGTCGATCTCAGGGACACGCCAGCGCTCGACGAGCGTCGCCACGTTGCTCGCGTCGATCGTGCGCTCGCGCGGTGCGTACGAGCTCCTGGTCGCGGCATGGCCGGGCTGGCGCCACGTACGCGCATGCGCCGTCCTTCCGGCGGTGCCGATCGAGACTACGCCGCAGGTCCAGGCAACGACGCGTGGCCACCAGTGCCGTGCGATCTTCGGTGCGCACGCATGTGACATGATGCCTCCTTGTCGTCGGTGAACCACGATCCTCGGGGATCGGTCGTTGGCTTCTGGGCACGAAAGCGAACGCGGAGTCGAGCGGGATCTTCGCCGTGCCTCGCGTGGCGCACCGGCCGTGACAGTGGTGGTGGGGCACCTTCCCAGGGGCCTCGCGCTGACGTAGGACGTACACGGCGGCGTTGCCGGACCGCTCATGAGTCGTCACCCGATCGCGCAGGTCGAGACTTCCGCAGCAGACCCGTGGACCGTGCGGTCGACGCGCGGACGCGTGCTGGTCGTGCTCGTGACGATGCTCGCGGTGGTCGCCGTCCGTGGCACGCTCGACCCGGTCTTTGAAGGTCGCGTCCCGTACGTGCTGTTCGCGCTGGCGAGCGTCGTGGTGACGTGGGTCGCCGGGGCACGCTCGGGCGCGGCGCTCCTGATCGCAGGATGGGTGATCGGCAATCTGCTCTGGGTCGAGCCGCGCGGCGTCCTGCTGCCGTGGAAGGGCGCGGCGGACTTCG
Organism: Candidatus Binatia bacterium; assembly: GCA_019749875.1. Lineage (GTDB taxonomy): Bacteria > Desulfobacterota > Binatia > UBA12015 > UBA12015 > VGTK01. The sequence continues at coordinate 6,428 of JAIEPK010000578.1, forward strand.
CGCAAGCGACGATCTTCTTCGTCGCCGGCGGGCTGTTGGTCGCGTTCATGGCACGCGCACGTCGGGTGCAGGAGCGCTCGGCCGAGGCGTTGCGGGCGCGCGAGGCCGCCGAGACCGCACGTCGCGCGCGCGAGGAGCGCCTGCGGGTCAGCGAGGAGAGCTTGCGGGTCGCGCTCGACCTGGTCGGCATGGCGACCTGGACCGTCGATCTCCGCACCGGCCACGCCACCTGGTCGGAGCGCCACTTCCACCTCCTCGGCCTCGATCCGTCCCGAGCCGTCGCGGGAGTCGACACCTGGCTCGCGTCGGTGCATCCCGAAGATCGTGAGCGGGTCGCGGGTGCGTGGCAGGAGGCGCGCGACACCGGCGGCTCGTTTCGCGAGACCTACCGCGTCGTCTGGCCGACGGGCGCCGTGCGCTGGGTCGAAGCGCGAGGCGGCTTCTTGCGCGACGAGGCGGGGCGTCCCGTGGTCGGCACCGGCGCGTTCCACGACGTCACCGAACGCCGGCAGCACCAGGAGGCGCTCGAACGGCTGCTCGCGAACGCGGAACGCCTGCGGCTCGAGGCGGAGGCGGCCCGGGCCGAGGCCGAGCAGGCGAGCCTCGCGAAGGACCATTTTCTTGCGACGTTGTCGCACGAGCTGCGCTCTCCCCTGCAAGGGATGGTCGGCTGGATCGCGGTGCTGCGCGGCGCACGTCTCGACGCAGACCGCGCCGCGCGCGCGATCGACGCGATCGAGCGCAGCGTTCGGCTGCAGTCGCAGCTGGTCTCCGACCTGCTCGACGTGTCGCGCATCGTCGCCGGCAAGCTGCAGCTCGCGATGGGCGCGGTCGACCTGTCCGCCGTCGTCGAGGCGACGGCCGAGGAGATGCGCCCGATCGCGCGCCGTGGTGACGTCACGCTGCGGACGCTGACGGCACCGCACACGTTCGTGACGGGCGACGCGGAGCGCCTGCAGCAGGTGGTGGCGAACCTGGTCTCCAACGCCGTCAAGTTCACGCGGCCGGGCGGGAGCGTCGAGGTCCGCTGCGGGCAGCACGGCAGCGATGTGACGATCGAGGTGATCGACGACGGCGAGGGCATCGATCCGGCGATCCTGCCGCACGTCTTCGACCGCTTCGCGCAGGGCGACGCCTCGCCGACGCGCCGGCACGGCGGGCTCGGGCTCGGCCTCGCCATCGTCAAGCATCTCACCGAGGCGCATGGCGGCCGCGCCGCGGCGCACAGCGACGGCGTGGATCGCGGCAGCACGTTCACCGTCACCCTGCCCGCGGCGCGTGCGCCGGAGGAGCGTCCGGTGCTCGCGGGCGGCGCGGCCGTTGCGGGAGATGCGTCCTTGCGCGGGCTCGAGGTGCTGCTGGTCGAGGACGACGAGGCGTCACGGGAGTCGTTGGCCCTCTTCCTCCAGGATCGCGGCGCGCGGGTGATCCAGGCGAGCTGCGCCGAGGACGCGCTGAACGCGTTTCGCGAGCATCGTCCCGCGGTGCTGATCTCCGATCTCGGGCTCGGCGCGGTCGACGGCTACCGCTTGCTGGAGTGGATCCGCGCGAGCGAAGGCGGACGGACCGTTCCGGCGATCGCGCTCACCGGCTTCGCCTCGGCACAGGACCGGACGCGCGCGCTCGCCGCGGGTTTTGCAGCACACCTCGCGAAGCCGGCGCAGCCGGACGAGCTGCTCGCGGCGCTGCGGCGCGCGCTCGAGGCCCGCCGTCGCAGCGACGCTTGACACCGCGCGCGGACGTCGAGCCCGCTCGCACCGGACGGTGCGGCTCGGACGATCGCTCCGCCGTCGCGATCCCCACCCGGCTCGCGGCCGGATTCGCGCGACGCGAGCAGCGCGCAGACGTGGCGGGCGATCATGCGCTCCTCGTCGGTCGCGACGACGCGAACCACGCAGCTCGCGTCCGCGCCGCTCACGACCTCGGCTCCGGCGGCATCGCGCGCCTCGTCGAGCCGCACGCCGAGATGGCCGAGCCCGGCGCAGATCTCGGCACGCAGCGGCGCATCGAGCACCGCCCCGATGCCCGCGTCCGCGTCGGCCTCGCCGTCGCCGACCACGGCGACGACGAGCAGATCCGGATTGTCGAACGCCGCGCCGAACGCGTGCGTCAAGACGTAGCCGAGCTCGCCGCCCTCGTGGATCGAGCCCGGCATCGGCACGCCGACGTGGCGCGGGATCCCGCCCGGGGTCGAGAACTGCCGGAACAGCCGGCGCATCCCGGCTTCGTCGCCTGAGACCTCCGGATGGACCGAGCAGACGCGGCTTGATGTGCTCTGGACGGAGCGGCTCGCGCAGCAGCGGATCGTCGCGCAGGTCGATCTGGCCGACCGTCAAGGAGTTCGCCGCGCGCCAGTAGCGTCGAGGCGAGTGAGCGCCTCTCCGGACAGCGTCTCCGTCGGTCCAGCATGTCGAGGCGCCGCCGGCCTGGGAAGGCGTCTCGTGCGTCGGCAACGTCGCGGCCCGGACTCGTGTCGTCGCGGACGGTGCACACGTCTCGCGCGAATGATGCATCCCACGGCGCGTCGCGCGCGCCGCGTGCGGCAGGCGGCCTCAGTCGCGACGGCCGAACTCCCGACGCAGAGAGGCCGAGTCCCAGGCCGACTCGCCGGACTCCGCATCGCCGTCGAGCTCGCGCGTCAGCAGCTCCTCGAGGCTCCGGATCGCCTTCGACGCGCTGTCGAAGAACTCGCGATCGTTCTGGATGAACGCCTGCTCGCGGACGTTGCGCTCGTCGTGATGCCGGAACGTCCGTGCGGCGTGGTGCGCCTGCGTCGCGCGCAGGCCCAGCATGCGCAGCGCATCCACGCCCATGCGCAGCGAGGTGTCGAGCGATTCGCGATACACGTGCTCGACGCCCGCGGTCAGCAGATCGTAGGCTTCCTGCCGGGTGTGCGCGCGGGCCAGGATGCGCAGCTGCGGGAAGTGCTGGCGCGCGGTCGCGACGATCTCGAGCGTCTTCTCGCGGTCGCCGATCGACAGCACCATGAGGCGCGCGGTTTCGGCACCCGCCGCGCGCAGCAGGTCGAGCCGCGAGGCGTCGCCGTAGAAGACCTTCATGCCGATGCGGTTCAGCAGGTCGACGTGGTCGGGATCGAAGTCGAGCACCGTGGTCGGCACACGATTCGCGACCAGCAGTCGACCGACGATGGTTCCGAACGCGCCGAAGCCCGCCAGGATCACGGTCCCGCGCTCGTCGATCTGATCGGCGTCGCGCGTGCGCCGCGCCGGCACGCTGAAGCGCGGCTGCAGGATCTTCTCGTGCAGCAGCAGCAGGAGCGGCGTGGTCGCCATCGACAGCGCCACGGTCGCGACCAGGACGTTCGCCGAGGTGCCGTCGAGGATCGCGTTCTGCACGGCGAACGACAGCAGCACGAAGCAGAACTCGCCGCCCTGTGCGAGCGCGAGCGCGAACAGCAGGTTCTGGTCGAGCCGCATGCGAAAGACGCGTCCGAGCAGGAGCAGGACCAGGAACTTGACGACGACCAGACCGAGCACGAGCCCCGACACGAGCCCGATGCGCTCACCGACGAGCCCGAAGTCGATCGACGCTCCGACGGCGATGAAGAACAAGCCGAGCAACAGGCCCTTGAACGGCTCGATGTCGGTCTCGAGCTCGTGGCGGTACTCGCTGTTGGCGAGCACGACACCCGCGACGAACGTCCCGAGCGCAGGGCTGAGGCCGACGCGCGTCATCAGGAGCGTGATCCCGACCACGAGCAGCAGGGCGGCGGCAGTGAACAGCTCCTGCAACCGGGTCCGCGCGATCGCACCGAACACGGGCCGGACGAGCCAGCGTCCACCCGCGACGATCGAGGCCACGGCGCCGAGCGTCACCAGCGCGCGTGCCCAGGCCGGCAGGGTCTCGACCCATTCCGGCCCGTGTGCGGCCGCGTCGGGAGCGTGGCCCATGGCGGCGGCGCTCGCGAGGAGCGGCAGCAGCGCGAGCAGCGGGATCACCGCGATGTCCTGGAACAGCAGCACGGCGAACGAGCGCTCTCCCGCTTCGGTCTTGAGGAGGCCCTTCTCGGTCAGCGTCTGCAGCACGATCGCGGTCGACGACATCGCGAGGATGAACCCCGCGGCGAGGGCCGGGCGCCACGCGACACCGAAGGCGATCGCTGCGGCGCCGATGGCGAGCGCGGTGCCGAGCACCTGCAGTCCACCGAGCCCGAGCAACGCGCCGCGCAAGCGCCACAGGCGCGACGGCTCGAGCTCGAGGCCGACCACGAAGAGCATCATCACCACGCCGAACTCGGCGAAGTGCAGGATGTCCTGCGTGTCGGTGCCGAGCAGTGCCAAGCCGAACGGTCCGATCGCGACGCCCGCGACCAGGTAGCCGAGCACCGCGCCCATGCCCAGGCGCTTCGCGATCGGCACCGAGACGACGGCCGCGGCGAGGTAGACGAAGGCCTGGACGAAGAAGTCGTGCCCCACGCTCAGCTCCGCACGACCGCGTCGAGCGAATGATTCAGGTACGGGCGCCGACGCGCGGCATCGAGGTCGACGCGTCCGTCGCGCAGCGCCTCGAGCACGCTCCGGTACTCCTCCGCGTGACGTGCGATCTCTTCCTCGCCCAAGCCGTGCGTCCCGTGCAGGACGTACGGCGGCAGGTAGTCCATGCCGCAGAGGCGAGCGGTCTGCGCCAGCGGCGCCAGCAGCTCGGCGATCGAGTAGCCGTTCACGCCGTCGCGCGCGTAGGCGCGCTCGCTGCCACCCGCGGTGATCACGCTCAGCATCTGCTTGCCGCGCAGTGCCGTGCCCGAGCGGCCGTAGGCCCAGCCGAGCTGGAGCACCACGTCGAGCCACTGCTTCACCAGAGCCGGCGTGCTGTACCAGTAGAAGGGGTGCTGGAGGATCAGCAGGTCGTGGCGCAGCAGCTGGTCCTGCTCGTGCTCCGCGTCGACGTCGAAGTCCGGATAGAGCTCGTACAGGTCGTGCAACGTCACGCCCTCGAGATCGCGCACGGCCTGCACCAGCGCGCGGTTGACGCGTGAGCGGTGCAGCGCCGGATGCGCGAACAGGATCAGGATTCGTCGCCGTCTCGGCAGGTCCGTCATCCCCACACCCCGCGCTCGACGGCGCGACCGAGGAATCGCGCACGCATCGCGCCACTCTCCGCACAGCGCGGCGACCACGCAAGCGCGCCCCTCCTGCGGCGCTCGTTGGCCCTCCGGTTGCTCCGGCTCCGTGCAGGACGACGGAACCACGGAGACGAGGACGCCGATGCGCGCAGCTGGGAATTCTGCTGGGCACCCGCATCCCGCAGCCGGGAAGCCCCGCGAAGGAGACCACATGATCCGCGAAGTCCACGGCGACATCCTGCTCTCGAAAGCCGACGTCGTAGCGCACGGCGTCGCGCCGAACGACGACTTCGGAAGCGGTCTCGCACTGGCGCTCCGCGAGCGCTGGCCCGCGATGTACAAGGACTTCCGGCACTACTGCCGAGTCAGCCATCCGGCCGAGGGTGACCTTTGGCTGTGGGGTGGACCGGGCGTGCGCGTCGCGAACCTGTTCACGCAGAAGGCCGCGTACGGGCATGGCGCGCGACCGGGGGTGGCGAGCCTCGAGCACGTGAATGCCGCGCTGCGAGCGCTGCGCCGGACGATCGAGAAGGAGGGCTTCACCAGCGTCGCGCTGCCCCGGCTCGCGACCGGCGTCGGACGACTCGCCTGGGACGACGTCCGACCGCTCATCGAGCACCACCTCGGCGACCTCGAGATCCCCGTCTACCTGTACAGCGTGTACGAGCCGAATCAGGCCGCGCACGAGAGGTGACGTCATGAACGACGACGCGCTCCGCGAAAGGCTCCGTGCACGGATCCGCGAGATCCTCGTGCGCAATGCGAAAATCGAGAGCGATCTGCGCCGCGAGCGCACACCGCTCGAGGGCGACTGGGACGAGAACGCGATCCTGCTCGAGAACGACCAGGTGCTCGAAGCGCTCGACGCCGACAATCGTGCACACGTCGCTCAGCTTCGGGCGGCGCTCGGGCGCCTGGACGACGGTACGTACGGCCGCTGCATGCGCTGCGACGGCAAGATCGCTCCGGCTCGCCTGGAGGCAATGCCGGAGGTGACCGTCTGCATCGGCTGCGCACGCGACGCCGAGGCAGCACAGCGGACCCGCCGCTGATCCGAGAGCCCTCGCTTTACCCAACGTTTACCGTTCGTTGAGCGATCGTTGAGGACTCGCCGTCGACGACTTCGTACGTCCCGCCCATCCCACGCCGGTTGCAAGGCAGCAGGTCACGCCGATCCGCGCGCCTCCGCCGCGCGCACGATGGGAGGACGAACCGTGACGCATCGAGCGACCGCTGTCGGCATTCTCGTCGGCTTGCTCGCGGCCGCGGCGCTGCCCGTCGCCGCGGCGTTCGGCGACAAGAGCCCGGAGCAGAAGCTCCGCGCGGACGTGGCGAAGCTGGGCACGCACACCAAGAACCTCACCGCCGCGCTCATCGCGTGCGAGAAGACCGGCATCTCTCACCCTGGGCCGGGGTACACGCTGGCGCCCGGCGCCGTGCGAGGGGAAGAAGGGCGCCGGCGGGATCGACGACGATCGCCTGCGTTGCGGCGGCAGTGGTGATCCGCGAGCGTCGGCCTGCAGCGCGAAGGCGCGCACGACGTTCCTGCACGCGGCGGCGACGTGGCCGCCGGCGGGCAAGGTCGCCGAGACGGTCGGTGCGGCGATCGATCAGCAGACCGACGCGCTGTTCAACGTGGCGCGCTGCTCGTGAGCTTCCTGGCCGCGGAGCGCCGCTGCGACGGCGCCGTCGCGCGCGGTGTCACGTCCGCGACGGCGGCGTTGCCGGGTGTCGCCGCCGCCGTACGTGACGTCGCGCGCGGGGCGGATTCGGCCGCGCGCCACAGGTACCAGCTGGCGACCGAACGATAGGGCCGCCAGCGCTCGCCGTGCCGCAGCAGCTCGGCCGGGGAGGGCAACGCGCTCTTCCGGTAGACGGCCGCGAAGCCTTTGCGCACCCCGTAGTCGTCGACCGGCAGAACGTCCTGGCGTCCGAGCCGGAAGATCAGCAGCATCTCCACCGTCCAGCGGCCGATGCCGCGTACCGCCGTCAAGCATTGCACGACGTCGTCGTCCGGCATCCGTCGCAGCGCAGCGATGGTCGGGACCTCGCCGCGTACCGTGCGCTGCGCGAGGTCGCGGATGGCGAGCATCTTGTTGCGCGACAGCCCGACCGCACGCAGCGTCTCGTCCGGGGACGCGACCACCTCTTCCGGTACCGGGAAGCGCCGGTCGGGGTAGAGCGCCTTGAAGCGTCCGAAGATCGTCGCTGCCGCGGTGCCGTTCAGCTGCTGGTAGACGATCGCCTCGGCGAGCGCCGCGAACGTGCTGCTGGTGTCCTTCAGCTGCAGCGTGCAAGCGCCGTGACGCTCGATGAACGCGCCGAGCTTCGCGTCGGCGGCGCGCAGGTGTGCGACCGCGGACGCCACGTCGAAGGGTGCCCCGCCCGAGGGCCGGGTCCGTGGGACGCGCGTCGCCGGTCGATCGTCGCGGGTTCTCGTCGGCATGGTGGGTCGAGTAGCGCATCGCACGGTCGCGGACTTGGTGAAAGTTGCGGCTTCGACGTGGCTCCTGCGACCGGTCTCCGTTACGAGGATCGGATTCCCGTCGGCCCGAGCCGCTCTCACGGCAGCACGTAGTGATCCGCCTCGACTCCATCAGCAAGCAGCACGGCAAGCAGATCCTCTTCATGGAGGCGTCCGCCGTCTTGAACCGCGGTGAGAAGGCCGCGCTCGTCGGCCCGAACGGGGCCGGCAAGACCACGATCTTCCGGATGATCACGCGCGAGGAGCTGCCGGACGACGGGACGGTCTCGATCGATCGCGGCGTGACCACCGGCTACTTCAGCCAGGACGTCGGCGAGATGGCGGGCAAGCCGGTGGTGGCCGAGACGATGGACGGCGCCGGACCCGTATCGGAGATCCTGGCCGAGCTCCGCGCGCTCGAGCATGCCCTGGCCGATCCCGCGCGGGCGGACGAGATGGACGAGCTGCTCGAGCGTCTGGGCCACGCGCAGACGCGCTTCGAGGAGCTCGACGGCTACGCGCTCGAAAGCCGCGCGCGCGAGATCCTCGCCGGCCTCGGCTTCGCGGAGGAGACCGTCGACGCCGACGTGGGCAATCTCTCGGGCGGCTGGAAGATGCGCGTGGCGCTCGCGCGCATCCTGTTGCTGCGACCGGACGTGCTGCTGCTGGACGAGCCGACGAACCATCTCGACATCGAGTCGATCGTCTGGCTCGAGAGCTGGCTGGCACGCTTCGAGGGCGCGCTGCTGATCACCTCGCACGATCGAGAGTTCCTCAATCGCGTGGTGACCAAGGTCGTCGAGATCGACGGCGGCGAGCTGCAGACGTACTCCGGCAACTACGACTTCTACGAGCAGCAGCGCGCGCTCGCCGAGCGCCAGCAGGCCGCGCAGTACGAGCGCCAGCAGGCGATGCTGGCGAAGGAGATGCGCTTCATCGAGCGCTTCAAGGCGCAGGCGGCGAAGGCCGCGCAGGTCCAGTCCCGCGTCAAGAAGCTCGACAAGATCGAGAAGCTCGAGCCGCCCGCGAAGCGCCAGCGGCTGCGTTTCGACTTCCCCGCCGCTCCGAGATCGGGTGAGGACGTCGCGAAGCTCGACGGCGTGCAAAAGTCGTTCGGCAGCAAGGTGATCTACGACGGTCTCGACCTGATGATCCGTCGTCGCGAGCGCTGGTGCGTGATGGGCGTGAACGGTGCCGGCAAGTCGACGCTGCTGAAGCTCGTCGCGGGCGAGTCGGCTCCCGATGCCGGTGCGGTCTCGCTCGGTGCGAGCGTCAAGCTCGGCTACTTCGCGCAGCACTCGATGGAGGTGCTGGACCCGGCGCGCACCGTCTGGGAGACGATCGCACAAGCGTTCCCGCTCGCGTCGATCGGCTCGCTGCGCACGCTGCTCGGCGTGTTCGGCTTTCCCGGCGACAGCATCGAGAAGCCGTGTCGGGTGCTGTCCGGCGGCGAGAAATCGCGTCTCGTGCTGGCTCGCATGCTGTACGATCCGCCGAATTTTCTCGTGCTCGACGAGCCGACCAACCACCTCGACATGGACACCAAGGACATGCTGGTCGAGGCGCTCGCGGATTACGAAGGCACCATGCTGTTCGTCTCGCACGACCGGCGATTTCTCGGCGCGCTCTCGAACCGGGTTCTCGAGCTGACGATGGACGGTGCCGTGCCGTACGGCGGCGGGTACCAGGAGTACGTCGCGCAGAGCGGCCACGAGGCGCCCGGCCTACGCGTCTGATCGCGTCGACATTTTTACCCGGATGAATTGATCGGCGGGTTTTAGCCGGGTAAAACTGCCGGCATGATGGATTCGTACACGGCCTTCGCCGGTCTGCGGTGCATCGCTGCGGGAGAGCTCGAGCAGACGGTCCTGGCCGCCAAGCGCCACGTCGACGCGAACCCGACCGCGCCGATCCTGATCTTCGAGGATCGCACCGGTACGCAGATCGACTTCGATCTCCGCGGCACGCCGAACGAGGTCCGCGCCCGCCTCGCCGCGCACCCACACTTCGTCGCGACGACCGCCCCGAGCACGGGACGAAGCGGCCCCGGACGACCTCGGCTGGGCGTCGTCAGCCGTGAAGTGTCGCTGCTGCCGCGACATTGGAGCTGGCTCGCGGAGCAGCCGGGCGGAGCATCCGCCGCGCTGCGCCGGCTCGTGGACGAGGCGCGCAAGCGCGACCCGGCGCACGACGACGCCCGGCGCGCGCGAGAAGCCGCCGGCCGCTTCTTGTGGGCGGTCGCCGGCGACCTACCGGGCTTCGAGGAAGCTTCTCGGGCCCTGTTCGCCGGTGACGACGCGCGGCTCGCACAGCTCGTTTCGGACTGGCCCGCGGACGTCGGCGACCACGTGCGTCGACTCTTGCAGGCCGGCCGCCCCGCGGTCTCTCCAGTGGCGAGCGAAACCTGATCCTGACGACGTCCCCGAAGGCGGAGCGATCCTAGCGTCTCCGCACTCCGTGCGCCTAAGTCAGAACGGCCGAGCTTCGGGTGCCTTATGCACATTTTGCATCGACCTTACGTCGCCGCCTATTGGCAATTGCTAGGCGGACCGATACGACATAAGGACCGTGGTCCCACCAGCTACCGGGGACATCCAAGAGGAGGAGCAGCAAATGCCCCGAGGCAAGAAGGCGGATTTCTTCGGCGCCATCCGCGCGCAGGCAGCGAAGGTTCTGCAACAGCTCGAAGGTCAGATCCGCGCGCTGGAAGACGAGCTCACCGAGCTTCGTGGCCAGCTGCACCAGTGGCGGCAGCTCGCCGGGAGCGGCGGGCGGGCCGTTGCGACCCGTGGACCGGGACGCCCACGTGCCGTCACGACGGGTCGCACGGGGGGCAAGCGCGTCAAGTGGGACGAGGTGCTCGCATTCCTGCCGAAGCGATTCGGCGTCGAGGACGTGATGCGCCACCCCGGCGCCGCGGCCAAGGGTCGCGCCCAGGTCTATCCCGCGCTGAACCGCTGGGAGACCACCAAGCGCGTGCGTCGCGTCGGCAAGGGCGTGTACGAGAAGCTCGGTGGCGGCGACGCGGGCTCGACCACGGCAGCGCCGGCGAAGCGTGGTCCGGGCAAGAAGCGTGGGCGTCGTGCCGTCAAGCGCGGAAAGGCCGTCGCGGCGAAGGTCGAGGCCGCGAAGGCGAGCTGAACGGGGGTCGCGGCTCCACGTCCGTCGCACGAAGCCGGTTGCCGCGACCGGCGCGCTACCCTAGGAAGCAGTCGTGCGACAGGAGCTCGGCGAGTTGAACTTCGCCACGCGCGGCCGTGCGTTGCGGGAGATCACGGTGGACGTCGCGCGCTGGCTGCGCGGCGTCCACGCACGCCGTGGGCTGTTCACGCTGCTGGTGCGTCACACCTCGGCGAGCCTGCTGATTCAGGAGAACGCCGATCCGGACGTGCTGCGAGATCTGGAAACGTTCGTCTCGCGGCTCGTACCGGACGGCGACCCGCGGTTCGTCCACACCGCGGAGGGTCCCGACGACATGCCCTCGCACGTCCGCGCGGCGCTCACGCAAACCTCGCTTTCGATTCCGGTGGACGCGGGGGAGATGCTGCTCGGCACCTGGCAGGGCATCTATCTGTGGGAGCACCGCCACGCACCGCATCAGCGCCGCGTGGTACTCCACTACGTCGGCGATTGACGTTGCCCGCTCGGTGCGAACGCCGCTCCCAGCCGCTCACTCCTCCGCTGCAGCAGCACTCGCGCGGTTGGTGAAGCGCGCGTTTCCAAGGCCGGTTCCGATGGTGAGAATGCCCCAGCGCGTCACGTCCTGCATGGCGGGAACCTCGCTCAGGCCCTGAACGACCGCGTCGTTGTGCATCACGATCACGGTCTCGTGATCGCCGATCGTCGGGATCGCCTCGCGCAGATGCTGCGGTAAGCGAAAACTTCGGCTCTCCCAGTTGCCAGGCAGGTTCTGGCAGCCTCGATCGATGGAGCCGTCCTCCTCGATGCGGCCGGGGCAGCCGATCCCGACGAAGGGCGCGAGCGACACGCCCTCGCGCTCCGCGGTGCGGACTGCCTTCTCGAGCATCTCCACCAGACGATCCACCGCCTCGTCGCGTTTGACCTTCTCGTCGCCGTGGCGCCAAAGGTCCGACTTCCACACGCACGCCTTGGTGAGATTGGTTCGACCGCCGCCCTTCTTGCCTCCCGGCAGCACCACGCCGGCACGAATGTTCGTACCGCCGATGTCGACGGCCAGGATGCCGTCGTGGCCGCTGAAGATCCAGGACGGCGCGAGGTGTACGGCTCCGATCAGCCCGGCTTCGTCGGGATGATTGCGGATCGGCAGCAGGTCGAGCCCGACGTCGTCCTGCTTGAGGATCACTCCCGCGCGGGCGATCGCGAGCTCGCCGACGCGGCCGTAGCTGAAGCCGCCGCCGACCACGATGCGCTCGGTGTCGCGCCAGCCCTTGAGCTTGAGGAAGCGCCGCACGACGAACGCCAGCTCCTGCGCGAAGTCCTCGATCGCACCTTGCACCACGGCGGCCGCTTCCGCGTCGCCCTTGCTGAGGATGGCCTCGAGCTCCTTCTTGCTGAAGTCGTTGATCGGACGATCCTCGAACGGATCGGTCCCGGCGCGACGCAAGGGCTCGCGCCACTTCTCGAGGCTGTCGCTGAAGGCGCGCCGGTTGGCCCGGTCGCCGATGAAGCCGTCCTCGTCCTTTGCCTCCACGTTGTAGCTGTCGACGACGACGGCAGGGAGATTCAGGCTGCCGTGGGCCGCGATCGTGGCGCTCGATCCTTCGTCTGCCATGCGTCCCTCCGCCCGCGGCAGCCTGCGAACGCTCAGCGACGTCCGCCGGCAGCGGCGCGCATCGTGCTGCCACCGCTCGCGCGTCCACCCTCGGCACCCATCGCGCCTTGCATTTCTTCCGCGAGCTCGGAGAGGCGATCGTCGCCGAGCTTCTCCGCGAGCTTGAACATCTCCTTCTCTTCCTCCTCGACGTGATGCTCGATGAGCTCCTCGAGAACCGTCATCTTCGCCTCGAAGCGCTCGTCCTTCGGGTCGACCTGAGGAAGCTCCTTGAGCACGAGTTGCGCGACGTGGTGCTCCTCGTACGCCTCCGGCACCAACTCCTCGGCCTTCTTGGTGCCGATCTCTTGCACCGCGGGGTAGAAGATCTGTTCCTCGATGCGCATGTGCGCTTCGAGCTTGCTCGCAATCTCCTCCATGCCGGCACGACGTCCACGCGCGTCGCTCGCCTTCTTGACCTGACGGAAAAGTCCCTTCACCTCGCGGTGCTGCTTCTTCAGGAGCTCGGTCGCCTTCATCGCTGGTGTCCTCCTTCTTTGTTCGGTGCGGGCGCCGGTTCGACGCCGGGTCGCGGTCCCTGAGCAAGGGTGCGGCCAGCGTCACGCACGCGGCCCACATGCGAATCCATCGGCGAAACGTGCCGCGCGCGACCGGCCGCGACTGTAGAAGCTGCCAGGAGCTTGTAGTTTACGCGCCCCGAGCCAGGAGCTTCCTCCACCACGGTGGCGAAGTCGCACGCAATGCGAGCGGCCTCACGCTTGCTTCCGGGCACACCGACGCACCGTCACGTGCGGTGCAAGGAGGGCTGCGATGAGTCTCGTCCTGCTTGTGATCCTGCTGATGCTGGTCGTCGGGGCCTTGCCGACGTGGGGCTACCACGAATTCGGCTATGGACCGTCCGGCATCGGCGGCGTCGTCCTGCTGGTGTTGATCGTTCTGCTCTTGACGGGACGCCTCTGACGGCACGACCGCGGCGTGGTCACGCCGCGGTCGTGGTTGCGTCCCGAGGATCTTTGGTCGAAGGTCGTCGCTCGGACGAGGAGCCGAGCGATGGACACGAGTACCAGCGGCGCGAGCGTGACGCGGTCACGCCACGACGGGATTCCGAAGGAGCGCTACACCAGCCGTGAGTTCGCCGAACGCGAGTGGCAGCGCATGTGGACGAAGGTCTGGCTGCTCGCGGGGCGATGTTCGGACATCCCCGAGCCCGGCGACTACTTCACGTTCGAGATCGGTCCCGAGTCGGTCCTGGTGATTCGCCAGCCGGACGGCTCGATCGCGGCGCGTCACAACGTGTGCATGCACCGCGGCAACCGGCTGCGTGAGCCGGGGCGGGGGCATGCGGCCGAGTTCTCGTGCCTCTTCCACGGCTGGCGATACGGCCTCGACGGCCGGCTCCTGCAGGCGCTCGATGCGGATTCCTTCCCGCAGGGCACCCCGTGCGACCGGCTCAGCCTGCGCCCGGTACGCTGCGACACCTGGGCCGGGTTCGTCTTCGTCTGCCTCGATGAGAATGCCGAGCCGCTGCCGTCGTACCTCGGCGTCGTTCCCGAACATCTCGACGTCTACGGCTTCGAGCGCTGGAAGATCGCCTTCGACTGCACGATCGCGATCGACTGCAACTGGAAGACGTCGGTCGACGCGTTCAACGAGGCGTACCACATCTCGGCGACGCACCCGTGGACGATCGCCTTCAGCGACGACACCCGAACGCAGTACGACTGCTACGACAAGCATACGCGCATGATCTATCCCGAGCTGCAGGCGAGCTTGCGCCATCCGGGCGCCGGCACCGTCACTGCGGAGATCCGCGAGCTCTTCCTCGAGCGTGTCGGCGTGCGAAACTTCGAGGGCACGGAGGGCGAGGCGCGGCGTGCGTTTGCCGACGCCATCCGCGCCATGGCTCCCGTCACCGGCGCCGATTTCTCACGTCTGAGCGAAGCGCAGATGTGCGACGACTTCCATTACACCGTGTTTCCGAACGTCACGTTCAACACGCACTCGATGTTCGTCTGGGTGTTCACACACCGGCCGCACCCGGATGATCCGAACAAGATGTTCTTCGACTTCCTGAGCCTGGTGAACATGCCGGCGCAGGACGTTCCGCGACCGGAGAAAATTCTGCTCGACGCCGCACGCGGCGACAGGTGCGCCGGCAAGGTCGACGGTGGCGATCTGCTCGACGAGGATCTGTACAACTTGCCCCGCATCCAGCTCGGCATGCGCTCGGCGGCGTTCCGGGAGCTCCACCTGGGCGAGCAGGAGATCCGCATCCGGCACTTCCACGACACGCTCATGCGCTATCTCGACGGAGGGACGCGCTGAGCACGAGCGAGCCGACCTGGGTGCCGGTTCCGATCCCGCTGCCGGATCCCGGGCGCACCGCACCGTTCCGCGTCGCGGGACGCGACCTGCTGCTGTGCAACGTCGACGGCGCACCCTACGTCCTCGACGATCGCTGCTCACACGCGCGCACCGCGCTCGCCGGGGGCCGGCTCTCGGGCTTCGTTCTCGAGTGCCCCCTGCACGGCGGCAAGATCGACGTGCGTGACGGATCGCCGGCCGCCCCGCCCGTGCGACGCGCCGTCGCCTGCTGGCCCGTGCGACGCGTCGGCGAGCGCATCGAGATCGCATTGGCCACGGCGGCGGCGCGAGACGGCTGAAGGCCGCCCGGCCCGCAGGCCCTCCGACGACATTCTCGGGCTGCGGCGCGGCGTTGCAGCGGAGGCAACGCAAGGGCCGTCCGCCTTTGAGATCCGGCGTCGCACGGCCGATACTCCGTCGGTGGATCCGCACGTCGCGACGCTGCTCGGCGAGGTGCTCGAGCGCCTGCATCGCGCGCCTGATCGGCGCGACGTGCTGCGTGCGCTCGCCGACGCGGTGTGTGCGCTGATGCCCTGCAAGTCCGCACTCGTGTGGGCGCAGAGCGCACGGCATCGGGCCCTCAAGCCGCGGGCCGCGTCTCCCGACACGACGGTGCCGGCGGAGCTCGCGAATTCGTCGATCGCGCTCGCCCTGGTGGAAGCTCGGCTCGGGGAGCGGAGGAGCCTGCACGTCGCGCCATCGGAGGCCGCGGGCGCACACGACCTGGCCCTCGTTCGCAGCGCGCTGGCGGCGCAGCCGACGGACGACGTGATCGTCCTGCCGCTCGTCCATCGCGGCGGCATCGAGGGCCTCGTGTCCTGCCGACTCGAGGCCGGCAGCGCGGACCCGACCGCCGCGTGGGAGCAGGTCGCGCCGCACATCGCGCTCGTGCTCAACGCGACACGACTCCACGAGACCGGCGCCGCGATGCGCAGCTACCGCAACCACTTCGCCACGCTCGGAGCCGACGTTCTCACCGCGCCGGACGCCGAGACGACCGCGGTGCGCATCTGCGAGCTGACGCGGACGCTGTTCTCGACGACACGGTCGGCGCTCTTCCTGCTCGAGGGACCAGACCTGGTGCCGGTGGCTGCCGCGGGTCCGTACGGTGACCGTGCCACGGGCGGAAAGCTGCACGTCCCACCCGGCGTGGAGCCCGGCTTCGACGAAGCCCTGCGGACCAGGCAGGTTCTGGTGATCAACGCGTTCCGCTCGAGCTCGTACGCCGAAACGCCGATTCCGCTGCCATTCCGTCCACAGGCCGCGATGGTCATGCCGCTGACCGATGCCGTCGGGACGATCGGTTTGCTCACCGCGAGCGATCTCGACGACCCGTACCGCTTCGGTCCCGACGCGGCCGAGCACGGACGCCTGCTGAGCGCGGTCGCGACCGTCGCGATGCGGCGCATGCTGCTCGTCGAGGAGCTGCAGCGCGCGGGCCGCGCCAAGGACGAGTTCCTCGCCACCGTGTCGCACGAGCTGCGCACGCCGATCAACGTGGTGCTGGGCTACGTGCAGCTGCTCACGGAGCAGACCTTCGGCCCGATGAGCGCCGAGCAGCTCGACACGATGGGGCGGATCGAGCGCGGTGCCCGCAGCCTGCTCGCCCTGGTCGACGATCTGCTCGATCTGGCGCGCGTCGAGCGTGGAGCGATCGCCTGCGAGCGTCGCGCGGTCTCTCTGGCGCCGCTGTTCGACGAGCTCGGCGACGCGGCGCGCGCGCTGATCGGTGCGCGGCCGATCCGCTTCTCGAGCACGATCACCGGCAGCCCGGTCGCGCTGACCGATCCCGACCGGCTGCGCCAGGTCCTGCTGAACGTGGTCGGAAATTCCGTCAAGTTCACCGCGCAGGGGTCGATCGACGTGCGCGCGTGGACGGAAGGCGAGCGCGTCGTGGTCGAGGTCGCGGACACCGGCAGCGGCATGGAGCCCGCGTTCCTCGGTCGCGCGACCGAGCCCTTCGTCCGCGGCGACACCAGCACCGGCAGCGGCCTCGGCCTCGCGATCGTGGCACGCGTGCTGCGCGTGCTGGACGGCGACCTCGCCATCGACAGCAGCCCGGGCGAGGGCACGACGTTGCGCATCCTGGTGCCGGCGGCGGCGGCCGCCGCGCACACGCCGTCGAACGCGTCTTGACGACGCATCCGCGCCCCCTGGGATCGGTCGTTTGCGCTCGCACGACGGGCGTCGCTCGGCTACGCCCCGCCGATGGCGAACGACGACACGCCGCGAGGCATCGCTGACCGTCCGGACGACGTGATCTACGGCGAGCTCGCGGACTGGTGGCCGCTGCTTTCGTCCGCCGAGCACTACCTCGAGGAAGCGCACGCGTATCGCGCGCTGCTGCTCGACGCCGGTGACGCTCCGCTGCGGACCGTTCTCGAGCTCGGCTCGGGGGGCGGTGGGAACGCGAGCCACCTGAAGCTCGACTTCTCGATGACCCTCGTCGACCGGGCGCCCGGCATGCTGGGCGTCAGTCGTGCTCTCAATCCGGAGTGCGAGCACGTCCTCGGCGACATGCGCACGGTCCGTCTGGACCGCATGTTCGACGCGGTCTTCGTCCATGACGCGGTGTCGTACATGACGTCGCTCGACGACCTCGCCGCGGCGGTCCGCACGGCTTTCGTGCACTGCCGGCCGGGCGGCGTCGCGCTGTTCGCGCCCGATGCGCTGCGCGAAACATTCCGCGAGACCACCAACTGCGGCGGCAACGAGGACGGCGCGCGCGCGCTGCGCTACCTGCAGTGGCTGTGGGATCCAGATCCGACCGACGACACGTACGTCGCCGACTGGGTGTGCCTGCTGCGCGAGGGACGCGCGATCTCGCGCACCGTGTACGAGCGCCACGTGTTCGGGCTCTTCGCGCGCGCCGACTGGCTGCGCATCCTCGCCGACGCGGGCTTCGTTGCCCGCGCACGGCCGTTCGTGCACAGCCAGGTCGAGCCCGGCAGCCTCGAGGTATTCGTCGCACGGCGTCCGCGCTGACCCTGTCGCGACGCCCGCCCCCCGACGACCTCCGCTGGGCCTCTGCACCGTGGTAACAGATCCTCCGGCAGAGCCGGAGGCATTGAAAACGCGTGAGCCGCTCAAAGCGGCTTGGTTAGGAGCCGCT
>JAIEPK010000189.1 GCA_019749875.1 Candidatus Binatia bacterium
CGATCGCCGCGAGGAAGCCGCGCCGCGTCGCGGGCTGTACTTGGAGGTATTGCGGTCACGGCGTCGAACCGCGACTTTGGCGGCAGCGATTGGGTGCCCTCGTGCAGCGCGCAGCGATCGCTCAGGGTGTTCAAGGCAACTGTCTGACGGCAGCAGAGCTCGCGCATTGGCGCCGCGGGCTCCACGCTCGTGGTGCGCCAGCCCGGGACGCGAGCGCGAGGTTGAGGAGCTCGATGCCGGTGCCGACCCCGACGCAGGTTACGCGCGCGCGTCGGCAGGCAAATTGGAGAGCGCCAAGTGTGCGACGAGCCGGAGAGCGTCCCGCAGCGGTGCGATCCGTGCGCACTGTTGGGCGGAGACCACGGCGCGCTCCGTGTCGAAGCAGCGCACATGGTCACCGCGAATTGATCAGAGGAGATAGACGAGATCGAAGACCGGCATGTCCACCAGCGCACCAAGCGCTGTCGTGAAGTGGCCGATCTCGACGAAGCGTCCGATGGCGTACACCATCGCGCCGGTCTGGAAGAACCGCTTGCGATCGAGGCGAAGGACCAACCGGGTCGTCTCGCCGACCTCGAGAACGACGCGGTCGTCGAACTGCTGCTCCACCGTTCCTGGAATATACACGCCGTTGGTCGAGATGAGTTTCCCTCGTCCGGCCGCCGCCATCCAGTCCCAGATCTCGATTGGCCGCCAGAACAAGCGCGCGATGTCGTCACTCCGACAGGCCGCCACTTCGTCCGGTGACATCTTGCGTACCTTGGCGAGCAACGCTTCGCTGACCCCGTCGCCGTCAGGGCAGACACCCTCACTCTCTTCGGCGATCTTGTAGGCCGCCGCGCACTCGCGCTTGGCGAACGCCGCGCGGATCAGGTCGGGCGCCGAGCTGCAGCGCGCAAGGACGCGGTCCGTCCGTTCTTGCTGCTCGCGACGTTGCCGCTCCAGGCGGTCCCGCTCGCGCTGCGGAACGTACGTCGCGGGGTCGGCTCCCTCTGCGTACGCCTCGTCGACGGTGTCCATGCACACCTGGCGGTCTAGGCGCGTGGCATGGCAGACCCGCCGCGCCGCGCGATAGTCGTACTTCGCTCTCTGAAGACCCTTGGCGAAGTCGAGACATCCCGACGACAGCGTACCGGCCACGACGATGGCTAGCACAATGCGGCCGTCGTTGCTTCCGCGGTCGCGCGTCGTGAGCGCGCGACCGCCCCTGCTAGTGATGCGTCTCGTGGCCAATCTTCTTCGTGCCGGCCAGGGCCCGGTACTTGACAGCTACGGGTCCGACGAGGATGAGCTCGTCGATGATTCTCGACGCGCGATCGAACGCTGACAGATCGATGTCGACTTGCTCGATAAGGTTGAGCGCATCAAAGTCGCGCCGCGCCTTGCAAAGTGCCTGCTCTACCATGCTGTCCGCAGCATCGAGCTTCAGGAGTAGCGGAGCTCGGGACACCTCGTCCATGAGCGCTGCCTCGACCGCGCTCACAACCACAGCGGCCGACTCACGGTAGCGTCGTGCGTAGCCCTCGAACATCGCGACGAGGAGCCTGTTGGCCAGGTTGAACACTCGCGCGTGAACGACGGGCGAGACCACGCCGCCGCGGATGGCAGGTCCGAGCTCGCCGAGCGGTATCGCTGCGGACAGCCGCTGCATGACGGCAGTTGCGTCGCCCGGATCGTCCCCGCGTATCAGGCGTGCCTCGACGTTCTGCACGCGCTCCTCGTAGTCGGCGAGCGTCTCGTCGAGGTGTTGCGATCCGGTGCGACGCTCGCCCGCTTCGTAGAGTCGCCGTCCTTCGGCGACGAGCTCGTCGTACAGGTAGGGGTCGTAGATGTTGCCACACTGCAAGCACAGCATCAGCCTGCGCCAGTTGGTGCGAAGGAGCTCATAGACTCGGAGCCGACGCTGGAATTCAGCGTCGGCTCGAGCGGAGGCCTTCGTGTGGTCGATGAGCACGAAGCCAAACCGCTGGCGGAAGCAGGACGGATCACGCTGCCACTCGTTTGATGCTCGCAGTGCGCGCAGCCGCTTGATGACGTCCCGCCGCACGTCTTGCCGCGCCGGCGGTGCGGGCAGCTCTACCATGTCGGCGATGCCGCTCCGCGTCTCGGATACGCTCGCCGTCTCCTCGGTCGATGACCACGTGCCTCCTCCCTCGCCGCGCCAGAGGCTACCGCCGAGCACGACCGACCGCGTCAGCTGCCGAGTCCAGGACGTGCCGGCGGCATGAGCAACCGCCGCGGACTGGGTCTGACGCGATCCGCAGCGCGTGCAGGTCAAGATGTCGACGGAGCGCGAAGCCATTCTCGATGTTGCAGGAGTCGACTAGAGCGAGGCGCCCGTTAGTTCGTCGTGATGACCAGGTTCTCGACGCTGGTGGCAGCGATCGTGTCGCATGCGTCGAAGCCCTTGAAGTCTGCCCACGGGATCAATCGCGACGACATGGCTTCACGACCGTCAGGGACGCGATGGCACGCTCGGGCGGCGGACTCGCGTCCGTTTGCACAGGCGAAGTGGACGTCCCAGCATGCCGTTGCGCCTGCCGATCCAGATCTGCGCGTGACGGAGCAGGTGACGCCGGCGAGTGCGCCGTTGCATTGCACGTAGGCCTCCGTGGTGAGGGAGTCGCAGCCAGACAGGAGCAGGAGCAGCGAGAGACGAGCGACATGTGAGCGCGTCCCCCCGCGGCGCTTTGAGAGTCGTTGCGAGCGCGGAGTTGTCCGCATCGACCAAGTCGGGGTGGGTGGCGGCATGAGGGTGAGGACTCCGGACCGTTGGGGGTATCTCGATGTGGCTGACCGTCAAGATGTTCGTCGCATCAATATACGCATAATGGATCGTGTTTGTGAAGCCACGTACTCGGTACTTCGCGCGCGGTGGCCGCAGACCCTGCCGTCGGACCCTGGCTTCGCTACGTCGCCGCGAACGTTCGGCGTCTCCGAGAACGACAGGGACTTACCCAGGAGCAGCTCGCAGGCCGTGCCGGGGTCGCGCCCCGATACGTCCAGGAAGTCGAGCGAGCTCGGACGAATCTGTCACTGAAGATGCTCGTCAGCCTCGCGGATGCGCTCGACGTCGATCCGCGACGGCTCATGCGTCCGGCGCCACCGTTGACTGTCGCGCGTCCGGGCCGGCCGGCTCACACGCGTTCGCGCATGGGTCGGTAGGCGGTCTCCGACCGCTCATTCGAGGCAGGTCAGCCTCGGAGTTCCAGTAGGCTGATGCGCCTCCCATGGTCGCGATCGTCCGGGGCCAAACCACAGAAGTGAGGGCACTCGACCGGAGTCAACTGGCCGAGCGCCAGTCCTCGGCTGTTGCGGCACGAAGACGGCACGACCGTCGGGCCGCTCTCGTTCCGCTGATTTGTACGATCCTGATTGACTGACTAGGTCGGTCAGTATACGTTCGCCGCGATGGCCAGGCAGATCCCGGACGACCGACTCGCGCAGCTCATCGATGCGGCGACGCGTGTGTTCATCGAGCAAGGCTACCGCCGAACGCAGATGGCCGACGTGGCTGCCGCCTTGGGCGTCGCGAAAGGGACTCTCTACCTCTACGTCGAGAGCAAGGAGGCTCTGTTCGACCTGGTCTGCCGGTACGCGGACCAGCCGCGGGCTGCACCGAGCGACGTCTCCTTCCCGGTCCGGTCGCCGAAGGCGGGCGAAACACTGCGCTACGTCCGCGATGAGCTGGGGCGTCACCAAGGTGTCCCGGCTCTGACCACGGCCCTCTCGCGCAAGCGAACCGACACCGTGGCGACCGAGGTCGCCACGGTCGTGGGTGAACTCTACGACCAGCTCGCGGCGAATCGGCGACGGATCAAGCTGATCGACAAGTCGGCGCGCGACTATCCGGAGCTCGCCAAGCTCTGGTTCGAGGGCGCTCGCGCAGGGTTCCTGGAGCTCTTTGCCGACTATCTGAAGGCTCGGATCGCGCGCGGTCTCATCGGGCGTGTACCAGACGTCGCCGCCACCGCCCGCCTCGTTCTCGAGACCACCGTCTTCTGGGCGGTGCATCGCCACTTCGACTCCCGACCCGAGGAGGTCCCCGAGAACCTCGCACGAGAGACCGTCGTGCAGTTCGTCGTGCGCGCTCTGACCAACAAGGAGACGCTATGAGTTTTCGAGGCACCACTCGTCGCTACGACATCGACTGGCTGCGCATCGGGGCGACGTTGCTCCTGTTCGTGTTCCACGTCGGGATGGTCTTCAACCCGGCGCCGTTCTACCACATCCGAAATGTCGACCTCTCGTTCGGCATGCTCGTTCTCTGCGGCTTCATCAGCCTGTGGCACATGCCGCTGTTCTTCCTCCTCGCTGGATGGTCGGTCTGTCAGTCGCTGCGCGCTCGCGGCACGCTCGGCGTGGCGCGGGAGCGCGCGCTGCGCCTCGCCGTACCGCTGATCGCCGGCTGCGTGCTGTTCATGCCGGTCATCAAGTACCTCGAGCTGTCGAGCGGACTCGATCTAAATCACGCGGGCCTTCGCGTGAGCCCGGGGCTGCAGGACGGGTTTCGTCTCATCATCCCTCAAGGGCTGCCGGTCGCGGCACCCTTCGAGGAGTCGTTCGCCCATTTCCTGCCGACCTTCTTCACCCTCGAGCGCTTCACCTGGGCGCATCTCTGGTTCGTCGCGTACCTGTTGACGTTCACGCTGCTCTACCTCCCGGCGTTCGCCTACCTCCTGCGCCGGGCGGGCGAGTTCGGGCGCGTCCCGTCTCTCGTGGTCTACGCCCCGATCGTTCCGCTCACCATCATCCAGCTCGTGCTTCGGCCGCACTGGCCGGGTATCCAGAACCTCTACGACGATTGGGCAAACTTCGCGTACTACACGACATACCTGTTCGCGGGCTTCCTCCTCGCGCGCCACCCGGCCGTCGAAGAGGTGGCGCAACTCGAGTGGCGAAGAGCCCTGGTGCTCGGCACGGCGACGTGCGGTGTGCTGCTCGCGGGCGTCCTTCGTCTCTACGACGCGCCGCCGGTGCTGCTCGCCGGCAGCGCGGTCGCGGGTTGGTGCTTCGTGCTCGCTGCCCTCGGCCTCGCCCGCCGCTTCCTCGACTTCGGCAACGCCTGGCTCCACTACCTGAGCGAAGCAGCGTTCCCAGTTTACATCCTGCACCAAGCGGCGATCGTCGTGCCGGGGTACTTCATCGTGCAGCTGCCGATCGGCATCGCCGCGAAGTTCCTGCTGCTCGTCGGCGTGTCCATGCTCGTCACGTTCGCGATCTACCACCTAGTGGTGCGCGAGCTGCCGCTCGCGCGCTTCCTGTTCGGCATGCGCTCAAAGGAACGCGGGTTGCCCCGACCGACAGCGCGCGCGGCCACGGCCCTGCCAGTTCTCCTGGTGATCCTCGGCGCGTCCATGGTCCACGCCGCGAGCCCGGAGGGGCGATGGTACGCCGAGGGTGGCGCAGCTCAGGTCGAGATCGCACCTTGCGGTGACGCGCTGTGCGGAGAGGTCGTGTGGCTGAGGTCGCCGTTCGACGAGAATGGCTGTCCGCTGGTCGACCGGCAGAACTCCGACGAGGCGCTTCGGCAGCGCCCGATCGTCGGTCTTCAGATCCTGAGCGACTTGACGCCGGAGCACGGTGAGCCTGCCAACTGGAGTGGGGGCAACATCTATGACCCGACAAGTGGCCGCACGTACCGCTGCATCGCCTCGCTCGACGGGCCCGATCGGCTGCGCGTGCGCGGTTACCTGGGCATCACGCTGTTGGGCCGGACTACGACGTGGATCCGAGTCGGCTCGGAGCAGCGCATGTGCCAGCAGCACGCGTCGGCCGCCCGCGACGGGGCGGGTTCGTGAAGCCGCGCCATCTGATGCCACTGCTCGGCTTCGTCGTTCCGACGGTAGTGATCGGCTTCGGCTTCGTCATCCCGCGCAGCTGCATCGCCGGGCTCAACGAGCTCACGGTCGGGTTTGCGACCACCGTCGCCGGCGCCTGCGTGACATACTGGCTTGGGCTCAGGGCCGTCCTTCGCGATACCGGGGGCCGGTAGTGCGCCGCCCCGAGTTCATCGCACGGCAGTCGGCGCGGCCGAGCGGAATCCTCGGCCGCGCGATCGCGTGGATCATGGCGCGAGAGACGGCCGCCGACAACGCCGCGGCCCGTCGCCTGCTGGAGATCACGCCGACCGATCACGTGCTCGAGCTCGGCTTCGGGCACGGGCACAACGTCCTCGAGCTCGCGCGGGCGGCGTCGCGAGGATTCGTGGCAGGGCTCGATCACTCCGAGGAGATGCACGCACTCGCGGAAGCGCTCTGCCGCACGCTGATCGCGAGCGGGCGGGTGCGTCTATCGTGCGCGGACAGCCGCGAGCTGCCGTACGAGGACACCACGTTCGACAAGGCAGTCGGAGTTCACACCGTGTACTTCTGGCCCGACCCGATTCAGCAGCTCACAGAGCTGCGACGGGTTCTTCGACCGGGCGGACGTCTCGTCCTCGGCTTCCGACCGAAGGAGGACGGCGCCAGCAAGGACTTCCCCGAGACCGTGTACCGCTTCTACTCGCAGCGCGACGTCGAACAGATGCTTCAGGCGGCCGGCTTCGCGCAGGTTCGGATCGAGGCCCTGTCCCCGCACGTCCTCATGGCACGTGCGGAGTGACGGTGCGGGTACTCGTCAATCAGCGACCGTGAGCGGGAAGAACGTGCGGCCCGCGCGCATCTCCGCGAGGAGCCAGTCGGCGAATCCGTTCTTGATCACCCACTCGAGACGATCGCTGCGCCACTGGACGCGGTACGGGTCGAACGCCGAGCGTTGCTCGGCCTGCAGGCGCGAGAGGGTGTCGAGAACGTCGGCGTTGTCGTGGACGACCGCAGGCCGCTCCTGCACGCGAGCGAGCCAGGCGGCGAGCCCGCGATGTCGCTGCCCATCGGGTGCGAAGCCGAGGAAGCTCGCGACGACCGCATGCGGTACGACGGCGATGTCCGCGAGAGAGTAGGTCTCGCAGAAGAAGTCCGATGTGCCGAGCTGGTGCTCGAGCTCGTCGAAGATCCGCGACACGTCGCGGGCGGCGGCCGCACGGATCTCCGGATGTCGCTCGTTGCGGCCGAACTCGATCACCGTGACGGCGTACAAGGCTGCGTCGAGTTGCGTGTCTGCGATGTCCTCGATGAGCCGACACTTCGCGCGGCGTCGTGGATCGGCGGGATAGAGCGACGGCTCGGGGTACCGGTCCTCGAGGTACTCGCAGATGACGGTCGAGTCGTAGAGCGAGAAGTCGCCATCGACGAGAGCAGGCACCTCGGCACGCGGGTTCACGTCGATGAAGTCGGTGCGGTTGCAGTCGCCGTGAAGTGCGCGTTCGCGCTCGAACGGTACGCCCTTCTCGTAGAGGGCGATGCGAACCTTGCGCGCGTACGGACTGAAGACGTCGTCGAAGAGGGTGACCATACGAGTCTGCTATCACGGCGGCAGCGTTGCGACGTGACAAAGTCGAGCTGGCGACGGAGCCGACTGTGGTCGTGTGCTACGCGTCAACGGATGAACCTCGGCTCGATTGCAACCTTCGGCGTCTTCGTGCTGGCCGCCGTGCTGGAAGTCGCGGGCGATGCCGTCATCCGGAGCGGAATGCGCGGCGCTGGGCTTGCTCTCGTGCTTGTCGGTTTCTTGATGCTCGGCTTCTACGGGGTCGTGGTGAACCTGCTCCAGGTCGACTTCTCGCGACTGCTGGGGACCTACATCGGCGTCTTCGCGGTGGTGAGCGTGCTCGTGGGCCGCTTCTACTTCCGGGAGGATGTGTCTCCCTCCACCTGGGCGGGGCTCGGGGTGGTTCTTGCCGGGAGCCTCATCATTCACTTCGGAGGCCGCGGGTAGCCAGCCTTCCGTTCCGTCTGAAGGCCGACCGAAATCGAGGCAGAGCCGATGGCGATTGAAGGGTAACGCACGTGTCCGACACGATACTCGCTTGCGAGCCGTGGCTCCGACTCGTCACCTTCGTCGGCATCTTCGCCGCGATGGCTTGGTGGGAGGCCGTGGCGCCGCGGCGCCGGCAGAAGTTCGGGCGCCGAGTACGATGGATCAGCAACCTCGGAATCGTGTCGATCAACACGCTGCTCGTGCGCCTGACCTTTCCGGTGGTGGCCGTCGGCTTGGCCGCCATCGCCGAGGAACGCCGTTGGGGCCTGTGCAACGTGCTCGCAGTTTCCGGATGGCTTGCCTTCGTGGCGTCGCTGCTGGCGCTCGACCTGACGATCTACCTCCAGCACGTGATGTTCCATGCCGTTCCGGTGTTGTGGCGGCTGCATCGCGTCCATCACGCCGACTTGGAGTTCGACGTCACGACGGGAGTGCGCTTCCATCCGATCGAGATCCTGCTCTCGATGGGCCTCAAGCTCGCTTTCGTCGCGGCCTTCGGGCCGCCGGCGCTCGCCGTGCTGGTCTTTGAGGTGCTGCTCAACGCCACATCGATGTTCAACCACGGCAACGTTCGGATCCCGGCCGGAGTGGACGGTGTCCTGCGCTGGGTCGTCGTGACGCCGGACATGCACCGGGTTCATCACTCGATCCATCCAAGCGAGACCAACAGCAACTTCGGCTTCAACGTTCCGTGGTGGGACCGCTTGCTCGGTACCTACCGTGCACGCCCAGCGGCGAGACACGAGGCCATGACCCTCGGCATCGAGCAGTTCCGAACAGCGCGCGATCTGAGGCTCGATCGGATGTTGATTCAACCGTTGCGCGGCCCAGGTAGTGCCTCAGTTTGATTGCGAGCCTCCCGAACAGCCTCTTTCCTCTCTCGCTGCACGCGGGTAGCCTCACGGCGCGCACAGTCGTGCTCGGGGTGACTCGATGAATCTCTTACTTGAAGCTGTCGGGTGTGTGGTCGTGCTGGTGCTGGGGATCGAGGCATTCGCCGCCCGGAAGCGATCAATCCCACCGACGTCGGGACCGTGCGTCTTGTCGCAACGGGACAGGGAAGTCTCGGCCCACCGGCGCCGGTGGACTGTCTCGGAGGAAACTGCCCGGATCACCTGTACGTGAGGTTCGATCATGGGCCGCAGGCGCTCCGTGGATCTCTCGATGTCCCGCTCGAAATCAGAGCCAAGGCGGATCCGTTCACGCTCTGCAACAAGTTCAAGGGAAGCGGGAACATCGGGGACCTCACCGTCGAGGTCGTGGGCGACATCTGCGCCCGTGGCGGTTCCCACTACAGCCTCTCGGCCAGTATGCAGGTTTTCGACGGCACGAATGCGTCCGGTTGCGAAGGCACGTTCGCTGCGGCTGGCCGGCTCGAGATGCTCGGGGCCATCAAAACGCTTGGCCCCACGGGAATGCCGTACACGCTCGAATCGGTCGCGACGTTCATCGGCGGCGCGGGCCATCCGGCGATCTCCTGCCCTTGAGGCGGCAGCCATCGGGGGCCCTGGCGCTCGGAGAGAGCCTCCGCGCGGGCTCTTCGTGCGGCAGCGTGCGGACTAGGAGCGTGACCCAAGACTCGTCTTGTTCTAGGACGAGATCATGGGGGATGAGGGGCGGTTCAAGCGGTACGGGCAAGGGCAAGGGTCGCTGCTGCCCGCGTTCGTGAGCGATGCGCTGGAAGCTTCGGACCCGGCGTTCTTCATCAACGACGTCGTCGACAGCCTGGATCTGAGGCAGTTCGAGGAGCGTTACTCGGCTGACGGCGAGCACGCGTACTCGCCACGACTGCTGCTGAAGCTGTGGCTCTACGCGGCGACGCAGGGTGTTTACAGCGGCCGCGAGATCGCCCGGCGGCTACGGCGGGATCTGGGCTTTCGCTACCTCGCAGGCGACGGTACGCAGCCCGACTTCCGGACGATCAACCGCTTCCGCGTGCGACACCGCGAGGACTTCGTGTGGGTGCTGCGTGCGACGGTCGACCTGGCGCGACGGTCGGGGATGGCGAAGCTCGGGGTGGTGGCGGTGGACGGGACGAAGCTGCGCGCGAACACTTCGCGGCACAAGGCGATGAGCTACGGCCGCATGCGCAAGGAGGAGCAGCGGCTGGAGGCCGAAGTGCAGGAGATCCTGCGGCGCATGGAGGACGTGAACAAGCGCGAGGACGACGAGCACGGCTCGGACGGCGATAGCGGCGGTGGTCTACCTGCGGAGCTGCAGAGTCGGGCGGAGCGGCTGGCGAAGATCCGAGCGCTGCGGGAGCAGCTCGAGCAGGAGCGAGGGGCGAAGGTCGAAGATCGGCATCAGAAGAGCTTCGCCGATCCCGAGGCGCAGATGATGCAGACGAGCGATGGCGCGCTGGTCTACGCGTACAACGCGCAAGCGGCAGTGAGCGAGGACGGGCTCATCGTCGCGACCGGGCTGACGACTGCGGTACGCGACACGGAGCATCTCCCGCCGATGCTTGACGCAGTGGCAAAGAACACCTCGGAGGAGATCGGCACGGTGCTGGCCGACAACGGGTACCTCACCGAAGCGAATCTGGAGGCGCTCGCGCAGAGGAAGCAGCGGGGCTTGATCGCGGTGAGTCGAGAATTTCGCTTACCCAGGCGCTGGCCGAAGGGGCCGCAGACGCGGCGCATGCACCGTATCCTGCGACTGCCGTGGGCGAAGGCCCTGTACGGGAGGCGCAAGACCCAGGGCGAGCGGCAGTTTGCCGAGGTGAAACACGCGATGGGCTTCCGGCGCTTCATGCTGCGTGGCAAGGCGAAGGTGCGCGGCGAGTGGGATCTCGTCGCGGCCGCCTTCAACCTGCGTCGCCTGCGGGCGATGACACTGGCCCCGGCATGACTCGGCTGGGAGAAATCTGGCGAGCTCGTACCGTCTGGGATTCGTCCCTGGCGGCTCTTCAGACATCTCGCCCGGGCAAGAGCATGATCCCGGCGACAAACCGACCGATCATCCTCGTCTCGCACCGTCCCGAGGTCAGTCTCGGGTCACGCTCCTAGCCACGAGCAGCTACGTCGCGGCATCACGCTCGAGTGACTCTCGGTCCGCTCGCTCATCGAGGAGGGCGGGCGAGGCGAGGGCGCCGTCACCGTGTTGCGTGTGGAGCGGTGAGCCGCCGCCAGATCTCCTCGTCGACCACCTCCTGTCGGTAGGCCGCGTGGCACCCGACGCAGGTCTGGAGGGTCTGGTCGAGCGCCGACAGGACGCGCTGGCGGTCGCCGCTGCGGGCCGCATCGCCGATGGTGTCTGCGGTGCGGTGAAAATTGAGCGCCATCGGCGTGAACCCTGGCGCCGCCGCGCCCATGTGCTCGCACATCTGCCCCATGGCTTCGGTGAAGCCGAGGCCGGCCGAAGCCTTGGCGACGCCGGCCATGTCGTCGCGAGCGATTGCGGCGACGATGGCCTGCACCGCCGCGAGGTGCTCCCGCATGTTCTGCCTCTGATGCGCGGCCATCATCGGCAGGAGCGGCAGCGGCTGCCGCGTGTCGTTGGAACTCTGCGACATCATGCCACCGTGCTCCTCGCAACCTGTCGGTGTGCCGGTCGCGACGATGATGAGGAGACTCGCCAACACGGCGAGCGGTGTCTTTGCCATCTTGCGCCTCCTTTCCGTATCCGATGCGACGCGTAGCAGATGGTCGCAGCCTGCAGGCTCACGTCCGGCAAAATCCGGGCGGCAGCGATGCCCACCTCGGGGCCGATTCGCTCCGACGAGGACACGGGACGAATGCCAAAGAACGGTACCGTCGCGAAGGGGGCTGCCCTTGCTTGCTCCCGGAAAGTACGAGATCCACGAGCGCCACCAACTTCGGACCGGTCCGCGTCCCCGTTCAAATTGAGAAAGGCGAGACGACCGTCGTTCACCTCGACGGC
The DNA here is from genome assembly GCA_019749875.1 of Candidatus Binatia bacterium. Taxonomy (GTDB): domain Bacteria; phylum Desulfobacterota; class Binatia; order UBA12015; family UBA12015; genus VGTK01. The sequence continues at coordinate 11,740 of JAIEPK010000189.1, forward strand.
GACCAGGAGTCCGACCCGGTGTCCGAGACCGCCGCGGTTCGTCTGCCGAACGGAACGATCGTCGGATGGCGGGCGGCGCACACTGAATGAACTGCTGGCGCGAGCACGCGGTCATGCGGCTGCGTCATGCCGCATGGACGTTGCCCTCCGTTGGGTACTCGGGGCCCATGGGGGCCCGGCTCAGACGGCAGAACGGCCTCGCGCGCTTGCAGACGGGGCCAACCGGGCGATGAAGGAGCGCTCGCGGGCGTCGGCGTGATCTCGAAGGGGATCCCGTGCACCTCAGCGCGCCGCGTCCGCCACGATCGCGCGGACCTTCACCTCGACGTCCTCGGCGATGGCACCGAGCTCGGGAATCCCGAAGAGGCCGAGCACGGCCGTTGGCTGAACGAATGCAAATTGCGTCTTGTCAGGTTCGCTGAAGACCGAGATCGAGCAGGGCAGGGCGGCCGACACGAGCAAGCTCTTCTCGAGGACCTGGCTTGCTTGCCTCGGATTGCAGATGTCGAAGACGCGCACGTCGTGGTCGAGCTGAATGCCCTTCTTGGCGAGGGTTGCCCGCAGATCGTGTACGTGAAGCACTCCGAAGCCGTGGCCGGTAACTGCCCTCTCCAGCGATTGACAAGCCTCATCGAAGGTCTTCGCCGTTTCCACCACTACGAGATGGTTCATCGTTCATTCCTTCTCCGCTGAACGGTTGCCGCTACTCGACTTCCTGGCCTGCCCGGTAACGAGCCGCCCCTGACCCGTTCGGGCGAGCAAGTTTCATCCCGGCGCGGCCGGCGAGCACTTCGAGCGCCGTGCCTCCGCGCCGATGGCCATGTCCCGCGGGCTTCGGTGTCCATCGGGATGTTCCGCGACCGCCGTTTCGTGGGAGCGGCAATGGACATGGATCGACAACATTCCGACGCCCGGGAATCGGCGCTGCCGCTGTTCTCGAAATTCGTGACCGCGGAGCGCACCCAGGTGACGGCAGGGAAGCCTCCGGACGGCATGCTCGTTGCGGTAATGAGCCGGGCGCGTTCAACGGAAGATGCAGGCGCGTGACGTACGATCGCGTTGGCGGGCGGTTTCCGCCTCGATACCGCCCCCTTCCGGGATCGTCCTTCTTCCCCGACGACAGGAGCTCACACGTGGTGTTCCGCCAACTCTTCGATCCAGCATCCTCCACGTACACGTACCTGCTCGCAGACGAATCCACTCGTCGCGGCCTGCTGATCGACACCGTGTTCGAGCAGTTCGAGCGCGATCGAGGATTGCTTCGCGAACTGGATGTCACGTTGACCCACACGCTGGAGACACACGTGCACGCGGATCACGTCACGGCTGCCTCCCGTTTTCAGCAGACGCTGGGCTCGAAGATCGTGCTGTCGAAGCACAGCGGTGCTACCGGCGCCGATGTCTATGTCGACGACGGCGACGTCATCGAAGCCGGTACGGCCTCGTTGATCGTCCGGTCCACTCCGGGGCACACCGACGGATGCGTCACCTACGTGACGAAGGATTCACGCATGGCGTTCACCGGCGATGCGCTCCTGATCCGCAGCGCTGGACGCACCGACTTCCAGCAGGGGAGTGCCCATCGACTCTACCGTTCGATCAAGGAGAAGATCTTCGCACTGCCGGACGACTGCCTCGTCTACCCGGGTCACGACTACACCGGCCGGACCGTAACAACCATCGGCGAGGAGAAGCGCTGGAACCCACGCATCGGGGGTGAGGCCGACGAGAACGACTTCGCTGGGTACATGGACAACCTCGGGCTGCCCCACCCGAAGCAGATCGATGTCGCCGTCCCGGCCAACCTCGCGTGCGGCAAGCGAGAGACGGCGAGCGGTGACAGGCCGACGTGGGGCCCGATCGTGCACACCTTCTCCGGCGTGAACGAGATCGATCCGGTGTGGGTGTCCGAGCATCGCGGGGCGGTCACGGTCCTCGACGTGCGCGAGCCCGTCGAGGCCGGTGGCGAACTCGGGCGAATCGAAGGGAGCGTCCATCTCCCGCTCGGAGAACTGCGAGCGCGCGTCGCAGAGGTTCCGCGCGACAAACCGATCGTGTGCGTGTGCCGATCGGGGCGACGATCGGCACAGGCTTGTACCATCCTCGAGAAGGCCGGTGTGCACGACATCGCGAACCTGGCCGGCGGCATGATCCGCTGGCGCGCGCTCGGCCTGTGATCCGCGCGCTGGTCGCGTCTCCGCTCGGCTTCCTGGTGGGGCTGTCACTCGGGGCGCTCGGGAGCGGTGGATCCATCCTTGCCGTACCGGCCCTCGTGTACGCTGCAGGCCAGGAGCCGCAGGAAGCAACCGCAACGAGTTTGCTGCTGGTCGGCGTCGCAGCCCTGTCGGGCCTTCCGGCTCACTATCGAGCAGGCCGCGTCAAGGTCGCAAAGGGTGTCGCCTTCGGATTGACGGGCATCGGTGGGTCCTTTGGCGGTACCGCGATCAACCGCAGACTCGACCCCGACATGCTGCTGCTCGGATTCTCGGGGCTCATCCTGATCGCCGCTTGGCGCATGCTGACGGCCTGTCCGACGTGCACGCGCAGCGGTGAGGCGGAAGCGCTCGAAGCGTCCGCAACGGCGAAAAAGCCCCCGCGCCTCGACGTCGGGCATGTACTCATGATCCTTGCTGCCGGCACGGGCGTAGGATTTCTGACTGGCCTCTTCGGCGTCGGCGGCGGCTTCGTGATCGTGCCCGCACTCACGCTGTTGCTCGGGTTCGCGATGCCCCAGGCCATCGGCACGTCACTGCTGGTCGTCGCCATCAACAGCGCGACGGCCCTTGTGGCTCGGGTCGGCTCGGCCCACCTCGACTGGGTAGTCACAGGGGCGTTCACGTTGGCGGCCGTAGGAGGGGTGCTCGCAGGTGGGCACATCGCGGGGCGCATCGACGCGGAACGCAGCCTGCAGGCGTTCGCGGTAGCGTTGGTTCTGCTCGCGCTCTTTACCGCCGCAACGGCGATCGCCGGCATGATCTGAGAGGTCGACGATGGAACACTTCACTCCGCTCTCGTCGCTCATCGGGGGAATTCTCATCGGCCTCTCCGCAACGGCGATGCTCGGCCTGCTCGGTCGCGTAGCAGGCATCAGCGGCATCGTTGGAGCCCTGCTGGCGCGCGATGCGAGCGGAGGCCCGTGGCGCGCAGCCTTCGTGGTTGGGCTGCTCGTCGGGGGAGGCGTGTTCGCCGTTGCGAACCCGGCCGCATTCGCGATGACCCTCGATCGTTCGATACCTGCCCTGGTGGCCGCTGGCCTCCTGGTGGGCTTCGGGTCGCGCCTCGGAAGCGGCTGCACGAGCGGCCACGGCGTGTGCGGCATGGCGCGGGGCTCGAAGCGATCGATGGTCGCAACCGTGACGTTCATGACGACTGGCGCGCTCACCGCGCTGCTCGTCACGCGGTTGCTCGGAGGACGACTGTGAGGGCGGGGATTGTCGGAGCGTTCGCGTGCGGGCTCATCTTCGCGTTCGGACTCGCAGCTGGAGGCATGACCCAGCCGTCGAAGGTCGTTGGCTTCCTCGGCGTCACCGGTGCGTGGGATCCGAGCCTCGCACTGGTCATGGGTGGCGCCCTTGGCACGCATGCTTTGCCGCTTCGTGCTGGCGCGTTCGCGACCGCTTCTCGCGCCAAAGTTCTACGTTCCAACGAGAAGTGACGTTGATGCCCGCCTGGTTGCGGGAGCCGCGGTCTTCGGGGTGGGCTGGGGGCTTGGCGGGTTCTGCCCAGGACCTGCCATCGTCGCGCTCGGTGCCGCCATGCCCGCCGCGCTGGTGGTGGTGCCGGCGATGGTAGTCGGCATGCTGCTGCATGATCGATGGTTCGCAACGACGACAGTCGTGGCGACTCCTTCAGTGGCTGCCACGGAAGGGGGACGCGAGGCTTGAAGGGAGTTCGCTTCGTCGCGCCCCGGCGGCTGCTCCGATTCGATCGATCAGCAGCGAGCACACGAGGGTGATCGTCAGTGGGGGTGAGGAGCACCCGTTCGCACTGTGTACCTGCACGGCGGCCGTTCGCTGCCGCCGATCGGGGACCGAGCAGTCCGTGGCGAGCAGACGCTTCGCGTCGCGCAGTCACGCAACCTGCGGTGGAAGCGCGTCGTGCGCTTCCACCGCGCAGTCGCGGGCGGTCTTGGGCCGTCCTCTACGGAATGGCGATGGTTCTGCAGATCGTGATCGGAAGCGCGAAGAAGGACACCGGACCGTCGGCGAGGTAGTCGCGGAACGCGCGGACCGAGACGAGGACTTCGCCAAGCCCGAGCGGAAAGCGTCACCTCGTGCGGCTCTGGCCCGCCGCGGTCGACTTCGCGGAGGGCGACGAACAGCTACGTCGCGGCATTCACACTCGAGTGACGTCCGGCGTCGCCCGTTCTCTCCGCTCGCTCTGTGACGAGGGTGGATGAGGCAAGGCTGCGTTACGGAGCCGCGTGCGGAGCGGTCAGGCGCCGCCAGGTCTCCTCGTCGAAATCGAGCCCACCGCGGACACTCGCCAAATGAAACTCCTATTGACAGTAGGAGTCTTCGAATCTAGAAGAAAGCCCGAGGGTACAGCCAGATCCATGAAGCGCGTAAGGACTCTCGGCGATCTCGAGGCCGAGGTCATGAACATCGTCTGGAATTGTTCTTCGGTCACTGTCAAGGACGTGAACGATCGCTTGTCGCGCGAGCGCGCCTACAACACCGTACAAACCACCCTCGATCGGCTCTATCGGAAGGATTTGTTGGTTCGCGAGAAGCAGAGCCACGCCTTCGTATATCGTCCACGGCTCGAACGCGCCGAGTACCACCGTCGCCTCATGTCGGGATTCTTCCGCGAGCTCCTGCAAAGCGAACGTGCGTCCGTTCTTGCGGCCTTCATCGATACCGCAGCCGCTGCCGACATCCGTAACCTCGAGCGTCTGGAAGAATTGATTCAGACAAAGAGGCTCGTCGACCGGAAGCGGTCGTGAAGCTGCTCGTCGACCTGGCCACCGCGTTTCTTGTTCTCAGCCTGTCGACGTCGGTCGTGGTCGCGACCGTACGCTGGGGGCTACGTTCTAGCTTCGAGGCGCTTCCGGCGAGCTGGCGCGCGCGCATCGGGCTCAGCTCGTTGCTCGCCCCGCTCGTCGTCGGAGTGCTCGGCGTGGTCATCGCGTTGCTTCCGTCGGTCTGGCACGTGATGGGGTTCGGCAGCGACCATTGTTTGAGCACGCCGGGGCACCTTCACGCGCATCTCTGCTTCGTTCACCAACCAGCGACAGGATCACGAGTGCTCGACGCGCTTGTGGCGAGCTTCGCGACGCTGCTGCTCGCCCGCGCTGCACTGGTGATCCGCACGATGTGGCGCACTCGACGCCTCTTCATGAGCATCGTCGCCACGAGCACGTCGCGACCACTTGGTACGAGCGCACAGCTGCTGGATTCCGACGTCCCGATCTGCGCCACAGTGGGGCTGCTGCGACCGACGATCTACGTCTCCACCGGCGCCGCTGCGGCGCTCGGTCCGGATTGCCTGACAGCAGCGGTAGGACACGAGTACGGACACATCCGGAGGCAGGAGACGCGGGTCCGCGCCGTGGCGGCGTTCGCCGCGACTTTTCATGCCCCGTATGTGGGCCGATTCTTGCTCCAGCAGTGGCACGAGGACGCCGAATTCGTGTTCGCCGCGAGATACGCGGGCTCGGCAATCCTGGTCGCAGACGCGCTCGTTCGGTTTCAACGAGCGCTCCTGCGCAGCGGGACGTCGCCGATCTGCGCAGGGGCCTGCCTGTGCGACCATCGGTCTGCGCTTGCCCCGCGCATTCTCCGCCTGCTGACGACGGAATCCGAGTCGAAACGTGCGCTTGACTCCGACGACGGCAAGCTCGCCTTCGGTCTTGGCTTGATCATGCTGCTGCTCGGCGTCGTCCTGCAGGCACGCCCGCTGCACCATGCACTCGAGTCATGCGTGGGCTCTCTCGTGCATGTCCTGAGGTAGGAGCTGTCGGTGCGAGCGAACGCGAACACGCTGACCAGCTGATCGGTGGAGAGAAGGCGACACGAGGCCCCGCGGGGCAGACGGAGCTCGGCTGCAGCCAGCACCCTGTCGCCCGCGACAGCACCGGAGAAGAGCGGGATGACGATCTGGAAGCGTTTTTTGGGCCTCGAAAACCTACCGGCTGTCGGAATTGAGCTCGCACCCGACCGCAAGTCCGCGATCGCGGCTGGCATCGCGGTTTGCGTCGCGATCTCCCTCGGCTGCGGCGGTGGCGGCGCGTCGCAGCCTGCCGAGGCCGAGCACACGAGCACTGCGGCAGAGTACGACAAGGGACCGCACGGTGGTCGGCTGTTGTCGGATGGGCGGTTTCAGGTCGAGATCACGATCTACGAGCGCGGCGTCCCACCGCAGTTCAGGATCTACGCCTATGATCGAGGGGAACCGGTTGCGCCATCAGAGGTGAACCTTGCGGTTTCTCTGCATCGGCTCGGTGGTCGCGTCGATCGCATCCGTTTCTCTCCGGAGCAGGACTACTTGGTCGGTGACCGCGTGGTCGAGGAGCCCCATTCGTTCGACGTGGAGGTGGAAGCGCAGCGCGCCGGGTCAGCGCACAGCTGGAAGTACTCCCAGACGGAAGGACGCGTTCAGCTGTCGGACGACGCCGTACGAACTTCGGCGATCGAGATCGAGGCTGCGGCGCCGGTGACGATGCGCACGATCGTGGAGCTACCCGGCGAGATCACCTTCAACGGTGACAAGGTCGCGCACCTCGTGCCGCGCGTCGCCGGAGTCGTTCAGGAGATCCGGAAGACTCAGGGCGACCCGGTCACGAAGGGCGAGGTGATCGCCGTCATCGACAGCCGTGATCTCGCTGAGGCGAAGCGACAGTTCATCGAGACAGCGCAGGAGATGCGCTTCGCGCGCAAGGCGTTCGAGCGTGAGCAGGGGCTCTGGAAGAAGAGCATCGCGTCCGAGGCGAGCTACCTCGAATTCGAGCGTGCCTTCGAGGAAGCGAGTCTGCATCATCGTTCGGCACGACAGCAGCTCGAGGCTCTCGGGGTCGAGAGTGCTCAGCTCGATGCGCTGCTCGGAAAGCCCGATGGTGTGCTCACGCGGTACGAGCTTCGGGCACCGTTCGACGGCGTCGTGGTCGAGAAGAACGTCGCGCCCGGGCAGGCGGTGAAGGAGGACACCGATCTCTTCACGTTCGCCGACCTCTCCACGGTGTGGGTCAAGGTGACGGTCTACGCGAAGGATCTGAATGCCGTGCAGGTTGGCCAGGAGGCGACCGTCACGGCAGATGCGCTCGACATGGAGGCGACCGGGACGATCGCCTACGTCGGCTCGCTGGTCGGCGAAGAGACGCGCGCAGCCATCGCGCGCGTCGTTCTACCAGACCCGGATCGGCGCTGGCGGCCTGGACTGTACGTGAGGGTCCGGGTGGTTCGAGAATCGACTACCGTGCCCGTCGCCGTCAAGCGCGACGGTCTGCAGAAGTTCCGCGATTGGGACGTCGTCTTCGTTCGCGTCGGGGATCTCTTCGAGGCGCGCCCGCTCGAGCTCGGTCGCAAGGACGGAGAGTGGGTCGAGGTGCTCTCCGGGCTCCAGCAGGGCGAGCAGTATGCCGCCGCCAACAGCTTCATCCTGAAGGCCGACGTCGGCAAGGCAGGAGCGAGCCATGATCATTGATCGAGTCGTAACGAGATCCGCAGGACCTCGACATGCTTGAGCGAATCCTCTGGTTCTCGATCCGCCAGCGCTGGCTGGTCATGGTGCTGTCGATCGCGATGGCTGCCGTGGGCATCTACAGCTACCAGCGGCTGCCGATCGACGCCGTCCCGGATATCACCAACGTCCAGGTCCAGATCAACACCGAAGCGCCCGGCTTCACGCCACTCGAGGTCGAGCAACGGATCACGTTCCCCGTCGAGACCGCGCTGGCCGGCCTTCCGGCGCTCGACTTCACGCGCTCCATCTCCCGTTACGGTCTCAGCCAGGTGACCGTCGTCTTCAAGGACGGGACGGACATCTACTTCGCCCGACAGCTCATCAGCGAGCGCATCCAGGCCGCCCGGAATCGGCTGCCTCCGGACCTCGTCCCCACGATGGGGCCGATCGCGACCGGACTCGGCGAGATCTTCCTGTGGACCGTCGAGGCGGAGCCGGGCGCTGTCAAGGCCGACCGGACGCCGTACTCGGATGCGGACCTGCGGACGATCCAGGACTGGATCGTCCGCCCGCAGCTCCGCAACTTGCCTGGCGTCGCCGACGTGAACTCGATCGGTGGCTACGTCAAGCAATTCCACGTCACCCCCGATCCGCAGAAGCTCGTCGCGTTCAAGCTGAGCTTCGACGACGTGCTGGGCGCACTGGCCGCCAACAACGCGAACGTCGGCGCCGGCTACATCGAGCACGCCGGTGAGCAGTATCTGGTTCGTGCGCCCGGTCAGGTCGCCAACCTCGAAGAGATCGGCAGCGTCGTCGTGGGCAGCAGCAACGGCGTGCCCATCCATCTGAAGGACGTCGCAGACATCGCGCTCGGCAAGGAGCTCCGTACGGGTGCGGCGACCGAGAACGGCAAGGAAGTCGTCCTCGGAACGGTGTTCATGTTGATCGGGGAGAACAGCCGTACTGTCTCGAGACGTGCTGCGGCGAAGCTCGACGAGGTGAACCGGACCTTGCCACCCGGCGTCGTCGCCAGGGCGGTTTACGATCGGACCACACTCGTCGACGCGACCATCGCTACCGTCACCAGAAATCTGCTCGAAGGCGCGCTGCTCGTCATCGCCGTGCTGTTCCTGTTCCTGGGACAGGTGCGGGCCGCGCTCATCACGGCGCTCGTCATCCCGTTGTCGATGCTGTTCACGATCACCGGCATGGTTGCCAACAACGTGAGCGGCAACTTGCTCAGCCTCGGCGCCCTCGACTTCGGCATCATCGTCGACGGCGCTGTCATCATCGTCGAGAACTGCGTGCGCCGGCTGGGTGAGGAGCAGCACCGCCACGGTCGAACCCTCACCCTCACCGAGCGTCTGTCGGTCGTCTTCGAAGCGTCGAAGGAGGTGCGGCGTGCAACGATGTTCGGCGAGCTCATCATCATCGTCGTCTACCTGCCGATCCTGACGCTGAGCGGGATCGAGGGGAAGATGTTCCAGCCGATGGCGTTCACCGTGATCGCGGCGCTGGTCGGCGCGATGATCCTGTCGGTGACGTTCGTCCCGGCAGCGATCGCCCTCTTGCTCACCGGGCGGATCTCGGAGCGCGAGAACGTGCTGATGCGGTGGGCAAAATGGGCCTACGTGCCGACACTGAAGTGGGCGATGGCTCACCGCGCGTTCGTGGTCGCGAGCGCGGCTACGCTGGTGGTCTTGACGGCCGTCGCCGGTAGCCGCATGGGCAGCGAGTTTCTTCCGAGCCTCGACGAGGGCGATCTGCTGGTGCATGCCCTGCGCATCCCGGGAACGAGCCTCACCCAGGCCGTTCAGATGCAGCACGTTCTGGAGAAGCGCCTGACCGAGTTCCCGGAGGTCGGCTACGTGTTCGCGAAGATCGGGACCGCGGAGATCGCGACGGACCCGATGCCGCCGAGCGTCGGGGACGTCTACGTGATGATGAAGCCGCGCCACGAGTGGCCGGACCCCGGGCGTAGCAAGCCCGATCTCGTGCGCGAGATCGAGGAGGAGCTGCGCAAGATCCCCGGCAACAACTACGAGTTTACGCAGCCGATCCAGATGCGCTTCAACGAGCTGATCGCCGGCGTTCGCGCCGACGTCGCGGTCAAGATCTTCGGCGACGACATGGATGTTCTCGGTGAGACCGGACGGAGCGTCGAGAAGCTGCTGAAGACGATCCCGGGAGCATCCGACGTCAAGATGGAGCAGGTCACCGGTCTGCCTGTCCTGACGGCCCGCCTGAACCGCAACGAGATGGCCCGGTACGGGTTGAACGCCGCGGATGTGCAGAACGTGATCTCGGTTGCCGTCGGCGGTCGCGTCGCGGGCGATGTCTTCGAGGGTGACCGTCGCTTCGAGATCGTGGTGCGACTTCCACCCGACCTGCGACAGGACCTCGACACGCTGGAGGCTCTCCCGATTCGGCTGCCCGGCACCGCGCCCGTGCGCTACATTCCGCTCGGAGCCGTTGCGTCGTTCGAGACCTCGCTCGGGCCGAACCAGATCAGCCGCGAGAGCGGCAAACGCCACACCATCGTCACCGCCAACGTCCGTGGTCGCGACATCGGATCGTTCGTCGAGGAAGCCGAGCGCAAGATCGACGGCGCGATCGAGATCCCGCCTGGCTACTGGATGACGTGGGGTGGGCAGTTCGAGCACCTCATCTCCGCGACGAGGCGGCTGCAGATCGTGGTGCCGGTCTCCCTGCTTCTGATCTTCGCACTGCTCTACACGTCCTTCGGCAACGTGAAGGACGCCGCACTCGTCTTCACCGGCGTACCGTTGGCGCTGACGGGTGGCGTGCTCGCGCTGTGGCTGCGCAGCATCCCACTCTCCATCTCCGCAGCGGTCGGCTTCATCGCGCTGTCCGGTGTCGCTGTCCTGAACGGCCTCGTGATCATCTCGTTCATCAACCACCTGCGCGCCGATGGCGTGTCGCTGTCGACTGCCATCCTGGAGGGCTCGATCACACGACTCCGGCCGGTTCTGATGACGGCGCTCGTCGCCTCGCTGGGCTTCGTGCCGATGGCTCTCGCCGTCGGCACGGGCGCCGAGGTGCAGCGGCCGCTCGCGACGGTCGTGATCGGCGGTATCCTGTCCTCGACGACCCTGACGCTCGTCGTGCTGCCGGTGCTCTACGGCATGTTCCACCGCGAGGTCGGCGCCGAGACGTCGGACGGTCAACTCTCCGTCTCGCCGGTCGTGTCGACTGCAGCCCGGTCGGACGTTTGAGGTCTCAGATGATGCGAACCACACCGGTCCTGAGCGTGCTGCTGGTCCTCTGCTCGGTCAGCCAAGTGATGGCTCAGCCGAGGATCATGACTGTCGACGAGGCGATCCGCCTGGCGCAAGACAACAACCCCGAGCTGCAGCAGGCTACTGCAGACATCTCGTCCGCGAGAGCGAGGCTCGACGGAGCATCGTTGCTCCTTCAGAGCAACCCGACTCTCGCGGCCGAGGCCGGCCCGCGTGATGACCCGTCCGTCAAGCGAGGAGTCGAGTACAGCTTTCAGCTCCTGCAGCAGGTCGAAGTTGCCGGGCAGCGCGGCGTGCGGATGGAGGCAGCGACCGCGGCGCTCGACGCAACCGACGCGAGGCTGCGCGCGCTGCGGGTCGACCTGACCGCGCGCGTGCGCGAGAGCTTCGGGCGGGTCGTGGCCGCCCAGCAATGGCTCGCGCTTTCGACCGAGGCACTGGCCGTCGCGCAGCAAGGGCTGGATGCGGTGGATGCGCGGTTCCGCGCGGGGGCTGTTCCGTCGCTCGAGCTCAACACAGCTCGCGGGGAGCTGGGGCGGGCGATTCGCGAGAAGGCGGACGCGGAGCGCCGGCGAGCGGAGGCGCTGGCAGGTTTCCGGCTCCTCGTCGGCCTCGATCCGTCGGAGTCGATCGATGCACAGGGCGAGTCGAAGCCCGACGAAGTGCTGCCGGATGGCGACGATGTGGTCGCACAGGCGCTCGCCAATCGAGCCGAGCTCGAAGAGGCGAGGCGAGATCTGGCGTCTGCAGAAGCGGAAGCGAAGCTGGCCGCGCGTGCATGGATCCCCAGTCCTCGGCTCGGAACGACCTACCGCTACGAAGGCGACACGAATACGACCATCGTTCTCGGCGTGGTGCAGGTCGACTTGCCGGTCTTCAACCGGAACGTCGCTGCTCGCGGTGCGACGGATGCACGCGTCGACCAGCTCAGAGTCGCGATCGCGGCCACCGAGCGGCGTGTCAAGCAGGAAGCCCTCACTGCGCTCGAGCGCCTGCGTACCGCTCGAGCAGCGGCCAAGGGCTACGCTGGCGACGTGGTGAAGGGGATGCAGCAGAACATCGCACTGGTCACCGAGTCGTATCGCGCGGGAAAGATCGACTTCCTCCAGCTGGTCGTCATCCGCCGGCAGGCGATCGACACCCAGCGGGAGTACATCGACGTGCTCGAAGAACTGAATGCGGCGGAAGCCCAGCTCGGCCGCACCGTCGGGCGAGCGAAGTGAGCCTGTCCGCGGCAACGAAGCTCCGAAGCCTTCCACAGCACGTGGCCGGGAACGCTTCGCCTGGAAACGTCGCACTGCGCAATGGCTGGGCATCTTCGCCGCGTAGCAATCTTGCGGACGAGTGGGACGCCGCGGCGTGGTACCCGGGTTGCAGCGGCGGAGTGAATACGCCGCCGTGATCGTCAATCAACGGGTGTGCGAAGGCACTCTTCGAGTCGAGCCGGAGCGTGCCCACGCGGTTTCAGAACGGTGCCCTGCGAGCATCGCCGACGGCGTCTTCGACCTCTTCCGGACTGACGCGCTGCCCGCGCTCGAGAGCATCGATCAGACTGTCGACCCGTCGCCTCTCCAGATCATACTCGGCGCTAGCCGAACTTCCGCAGTTCCGCCGCCGAAAATAAAGTTGGACGGATCCCGTGTTCGGCAGTTCGGGAGATTCTCGT
>JAIEPK010000067.1 GCA_019749875.1 Candidatus Binatia bacterium
CCTCGCGGAATCGCTGCCGGTGGGGCTGCGGCTCGCGGCCGTGCCGGCCTGACTTGCAGCCCCGACCGATCCGCTCGCCCTGCCGCTGACGCCGCCGGCGCACGACGGTGCTCGCATGGAGCGTCGGGATCCACGCCGCGCCCGCGGACGTGCAGCCGAGGACGCCGCGGCGCGGTTCCTCGTGCGTCAGGGCTACGAGCTGGAGGCGCGCAACGTGTGGCTGTGCGGTGCCGAGATCGACCTGGTCGCGCGCGACGGCGACGTGATCGTCTTCGTCGAGGTCCGCTCGCGCTCGAACCGCCGCTTCGGGACGCCGGCCGAGACCGTCCGTGCGCGCAAGATCGCGCGCATCGCCCGCGCCGCACACGCCTATCTCGCGTTGCACGGTCTCACGCGCGCGCCGGCCCGCTTCGACGTTGTCGGCGTCGACATGACCAGCGGTGCTCCGATCTGCTCGCTCGTGCGCTCGGCCTTCGAGAGCCCCTTCTGAGTGGCGCCCGCGCGGCAAAAATGTTGAAGAAGGCCGCCATGCTGGACATCAGGCTCATCCGCGAGCGGCCCGACTTCGTGAAGGACGAGCTCGCGAAGGTGCAGTGTCCGCCGTCGGCGATCGACGCCCTGCTCGAGGCGGATCGGGTTCGTCGCGAGGCGCTGCAGGCGCTCGAGTCGCGGCGCGCCGAGCGGACGCGTCGCTCGAAGGAGATCGGCGCGTTGCCGCCGGAGGAGCGCAAGGCTGCGGGTGCGGCGCTCAAGTCGCTGTCCGACGAGATCGCTGCCGCCGAGGCCGCGGCGGCCGATGCCGAGGCGCGCTTCGACACGCTGATGCTCGAGGTGCCGAACCTGCCGCACCCGGACGTGCCGGTCGGGCCCGACGACTCGGCGAACGTCGTGGTGCGCAACGTCGGCGAGCCGGCGACCTTCGACTTCACGCCGCTGCCCCACTGGGACATCGGTCCGGCGCTGGGCGCGATCGACTTCGAGCGCGGCGTCAAGATCTCGGGTACGCGCTTCTACGTCCTGACCGGCATCGGTGCGCGGCTGCAGCGCGCCCTGATCTCGTTCATGCTCGACGTGCACACGCGCGACCACGGCTACGTCGAGGTCTATCCGCCGGCGATGGTGAAGGAGCAGTGCCTGGTCGGGACGGGCAACCTGCCGAAGTTCGCCGACACGGTCTACCGCGACATCGAGGAGGACTTCTGGTTCGTGCCCACCGCCGAGGTGCCGGTGACGAACCTCTACCGCGAGGAGATCATCGACGGCGCGACCCTGCCCATCCGGCACGTCGCCTACTCGCCCTGCTTCCGCCGCGAGAAGATGTCCGCGGGCCGCGACGTGCGCGGCATCAAGCGCGGGCATCAGTTCGACAAGGTCGAGATGGTCAAGTTCGTGCGGCCGGAGGACTCGGACGCAGCACTCGCGTCGCTGCTCGACGACGCCGAGGACATCTGTCGCCGGCTCGGGCTCGCGCACCGCGTGATCCAGATGTGCACCGGTGATCTGAGCTTCACCGCGGCGATCAAGTTCGATGTCGAGGTCTGGGCGCCGGGCTGCGGCGAGTGGCTCGAGGTCAGCTCGTGCTCGAGCTTCCGCGACTTCCAGGCGCGTCGCGCGAACATTCGCTTCCGCCCGACGCCGCAAGCGAAGCCCGAGTACGTGCACACGCTGAACGGATCGGGTCTCGCGCTGCCGCGTGTCCTGATCGCGGTGCTCGAGACGTATCAGCAGGCGGACGGCTCGGTCCGCGTGCCGGAAGCGCTGCGGCCCTACCTCGGTGGTCTCGAGGTGCTGCGACCGGTCTGAGCGCGGGTCGCCTTCGCCTTCTCGTTCCGCCGCACGGCGGTGCCGATGGCACCGGCGTCGGTGCGCGGGGCTGCGCGTCCCGCGCGCGGCTTCGCGGTCGTCGGGTTGCGCCCGGCGGTCGTGGTGCGTTTGCTCGCTGCACCGGCGCGCGCCGTGCGCGCGCTGCTGCGTCCGAAGTCGCACAGCGGCTGGACCACGCATACGGCGCAGCGCGGCTCGCGTGCGAGGCAGACGCGACGCCCGTGCCACTGCAGGAGATGGCAGAAGCGGATCCGGTCGTCGGGTCGCACGGCCTTCGTCAGGTCGTGCTCGATCTCGTCGGGGTCGGTCTTGCGCGTGAACCCGATGCGCTGGGCGAGGCGCGCGACGTGCCGGTCGACGCCGATCGCCGGTGCGCCGAAGGCGTTGGCGCGCAGCACGTTCGCGGTCTTGCGCCCGACGTGCGGCAGGGTGAGGAGGTCGTCGAGCGACTCCGGGACCACGCCACCGAAGCGGCTCACCAGCTCGGAGCAGCAGCGCTGCACGGCCTTGGTCTTCTGGCGGTAGAAGTTGACCGCCCGCAGCTGCTGCTCGAGCTCCGCCGGATCCGCCGCCGCCCAGTCGTGCGCGGTGCGGTAGCGGGCGAACAGCGGCGGGGTGATCTGATTGACGCGATCGTCGCGGAACTGTGCGGCGAGGATCAGCGCGACCAGCAGCTCGAGCGGAGTTTCGAAGTCGAGCTCGAAGCGCGCATCCGGGTGCGCCGCGCTGAGCGCCTGCACGATCTCGTGCGCTCGTGCGCCATCGTCCTTCTTTCGCGCCGCGACCACGCGACAGATTCCGCCGCGGCGGTCATGGAGTCAATCATCGCGGCACGCGAGCCCGCCTGCTAGACGCGGCCGATGGCCGCGACGGTGCGCATTCCGGTGAACGGTGTCTCGCTCGCCGTGACCGACCATGGCTCTGCGTGCGCGTATCCGGCACGCGCACTCGTGCTCGCGCATGCGACCGGATTCTGCGGCGCCGTCTGGCAGCCGCTGATCCCGGCACTGCGCGATCGCTTCCGGGTGATCACGCTCGACCAGCGGGGGCATGGCGACAGCGACAAGCCCGACACCGCGTATGCGTGGCGGGACTTCGTCGACGACCTCGCCGGCGTGATCGATGCGTTGGACTTGCGCGACGTGTGCGCGGTCGGCCACTCGAAGGGCGGGGCCGCGGTGGCCGGCGTCGCAGCGCTTCATCCGGGGCGCATCGGCCGAGCGGTCCTGCTCGATCCGGTGCTCATCGATCCGTTGCCCGAGGGGCGCGATCCGGCCGGGAATCTTCTCTCGATCGGAGCGCGGCGCCGGCGCCACGTCTGGGACAGTCGTGTGCAGATGGTCGAGTCGCTCGCGTCGCGGCCTCCGTTCGACGCCTGGCGCCGCGACTTCGTCGTCGCCTACGTCGACGGCGGAACGTTCGTCCGGCCCGACGGGCGGGTGGAGCTCAAGTGTCCCGGTGAAATCGAGGCGCGCGTCTATGACGGCGCGGCCCGATCGTCGAGCATCGAGTTCCTCGCCGGGATCACGATCCCGACGCTGCTGGTCTCGGGTGGAACCAGCTTGACGCTCCCTCCCGCGCGCGCTCGTCAGGCGGTCGCGCTGCTGCGGGACGGCAGGCTCGAGATCCTGCCGGGGGTCGGGCACTTCGTTCCGATGGAAGCGCCCGACGAGGTGCTCCGCCTGCTAGGCGCTTTTCTGCAATGACGGACGCTGCCGACCGGGACGGCTTGCCGGTGGGCGCTCGCTCGCGGCTTCGACGTCGGTACTGCCGAGCGTGAAGGGGTCGTTCGATGCGCGAACCAGGTAGCGCCACTGGCCTCGGACGCGAATTCCGGCGGCGAGGAAGCGGCGCTGGGTACGGACGCGGTTCTGGCGGTCGGTTGCATGACGAATCATGGCCGCTCCGCCCCAGCATGAGTCATGCCATCGCAGGCGACACGGCCGCGCGGAAGAATCTCGAGGTTTTTCGGGGATTGACGGGTCGTCCATCACGGAGCGTTGCGTCGGACCGTCAACATCTTGTCACTTCTCGTCAGAGCAGCGTGCAACGTCGGGGGCGTCGGTGAGGATCATCGTCTGTGTGAAGCAGGTACCGGAGGTCGCGGAGCTCGGGTTCGATCCGGTGACGCGCCGCCTCAAACGGGACGGCGTGCCGCTGCAGATCAACCCGTTCGACCGGCGTGCGGTCCTCGAGGCGACGCGCCTGCGGGAAGAGACGGCCGGCTCGGTGAGCGTCGTTTCCATGGGGCCGCCGCAGGCGGCGGACGCGCTTCGCGAATGTCTCTCGTTGGGCATCGATCGGGCCGTGCATCTCTCGGACGCGGCGTTCGCGGGTGCCGACACCCTCGCGACCTCGCGCGCGCTGGCACGCGCGATCGCGCGCCTCGGCTTCGACCTCGTGCTCGCCGGGCGGTTCACGATTGATTCCGAGACCGGACAGGTCGGTCCCGAGATCGCCGCACTGCTGGACGTTCCGCTGATCGGCGGCGTGCGGCGCTTGTCGTTCACGCGTGATGAGCTGGATGCCGAGGCACGCTGGACCGCGCGCGCCGAGTGCGAGCGTGACGACGGCTGCGTCGAGGTCGAGTGCGCGACGCCGCTGGTGATCACGTGCACGGACCGGTGGAAGACACGCGTGCCGCTCGTCATGCCCGACGAGGAGGCAGCGCAGCAGCGCCCGCTCGAGGTGTGGACGGCGGCCGATCTCGGCGGGAGCGCCGACGACTACGGCCAGCCGGGATCGCCGACCTGGGTCGCGGACCTGCAGCCGGTCGCGTCGGAGCGCCGTAACGAGCGCATCGTGGCGGTCGACGGCTTCGACGCCGCCGTCGCGGCGGTGCTCGCGGAGATCGGGGCGCAGCGGTCTGCGGGTGGGCGCGAGCAGAGCGGACGGAGGATTTCCCATCGTCGTGCGGCGAGCGCGGCGGGAGCCGTCTGGATCGTCGCCGAGATCGCGCCGGACGGGCGGCTCCGTCCGGTCACGGCGGAGCTCGCAGGTGCTGCGGATGCGCTCGCCGCGCAGCTCGGCGTCGGGGTCGCGGCGCTCGCGCTCACGCCCGATCTCGGTGCAGCCACCCCGGTGCGCGACGTCGACGGACTGGCGCGTGAGCTGGGCGCTCTCGGCGTCGACGTTCTCCTGGCGCCCGCCGTGGCGTCGTCGGCGGAGGAGCACTCGGCTCGATTCCTCGAGGCGGCCATCATCACGCATCGCCCGCGGATCGTCCTCGCGCCGGCGACCGGGCTCGGGCGGGAGATCGTTCCGCGGGTCGCCGGCAGGTTGGGGCTTGGACTGACCGGTGATGCGATTGGCGTGGAGCTCGACGCGGACGGAAGGCTGCGGCAGCTCAAGCCGGCGTTCGGCGGACAGCTCGTCGCGCCGATCCTGTCCCGGACGCAGCCCGAAGTGGTCACGTTGCGACCGGGCGTCCTGGAGCCACTGCGGCCGGACGCCGATTCCGGCGGGTCGCCGGCCCGAGTCCAGATCGTCCCCTTCGATGCGATGCCCGCTGGCCTGGTCCGTACGCTCGCCTGGACGGCGGAGCTCGGTGACGGTCCTTCTCTCGACGATGCTCGGCTCGTGGTGTGCGTCGGCTGGGGACTCGGCAAGGACGCGGTGCCCCTCGCGTCCGAGCTCGCATCGGCGCTCGGTGGCGTGGTCGGTGCGACGCGCCGCGTGTGCGACGGCAGCTGGCTGCCGCGCCAGCTGCAGATCGGGATCTCCGGGCGCAGCGTGGCCCCGGAAGTCTACCTGGCGCTGGGCGTGCGCGGATCGTTCAACCACGTCGTCGGCATGCAGCGCGCGGGACGCGTCGTCGCCGTCAATCGCGACGCGAACGCGGAGATCTTCGCGGCGGCGGATCTCGGGATCGTCGGCGACGCACGCGGCTTCACCGAGGCGCTGCTCGCGCGCGTCCGATCAGGATCCTGATTGCGTGCTAGTCGAGGATCGTCTTCTTGACGATGCTCAGCGCACCGTCGAGCTCATAGACCAGCGGTACTCCGGTCGCGATGTTGAGCTCGAGGACCTGCTCTCGGGTCAGGCGCTCGAGGTCCATCACGATGGACCGGAGGCTGTTGCCGTGCGCCGCGACGATCACGTTGTGGCCCGCCTGGAGCTGCGGTGCGATGCGCGCAGCGAAGTAGGGTAGGGTGCGCGCGGCGGTATCCTTCAAGCTCTCGCCGCCAGGCGGTGCGATGTCGTAGCTGCGCCGCCAGATGTGCACCTGCTCGTCGCCGAACTTCTTCGCGGTCTCGGCCTTGTCGAGCCCCTGCAGATCACCGTAGTGACGCTCGTTGAGCGCCTGGTCGCGCTCGACGGGGAGGTCGACCGCACCGATCTCGGCGAGCACGATGGACAGCGTTTCCTGCGCCCGCACGAGCTCGGACGTGAACGCGAACGAGAAGCGGATGCCGGCTTCGCGCAGCTTTCGTCCGGCGCGGTGCGCCTCTTCGCGACCGCGCTCGGTGAGCGGGACGTCGACCCAGCCGGTGAAGCGGTTCTCGAGATTCCACTGCGATTGACCGTGGCGGATCAAGACCAGGATGGACACGTCACCTCCGTCGGCCGGCCTGTTGGCGCGACGAGGAACGACTATGCGAAGGGATCACGTCCTTCAAGGCGCGTCCTCGCTGTGGTAGCGTCGCCGCGTTCGTCACGGACCAACGGAGGCCTCGCTCATGAAGATCGTCGTGGATTTCGACAAGTGCAACAGCAACGCCGTCTGTCAGGTCGCCGCACCGGAGGTCTTCGAGGTCCGTTCGGACAACTTCCTCTACATCCTCCAGGAGAATCCGCCGGAGAGCCTGCGCGCGAAGGTCGAGGCGGCCGTGAAAGGATGCCCGACGCGAGCGATCTCGATCGAGGAGTGATCGCGTCTCCCGATGCACCTCGTGCATCGTTCGTTGCGTGTGCGACGGCTCGGGGACGCAGCGTCAGCCGCCGGTGATGGGACGCTCCGGTTCCCCGATGCAGTACGCACAGCGGCACAGCGCGCGCAGCTCGGACACGAGGTAGAACGACTCGTGGCCATCGGACCAGCGCAGGAAGACACTCGCATCGCCGATGTGCTCGATGCTCTCGAGCGAGGCTTTGCCTCCGCCGGGCAGCTCGTCACGCTCGCGCAGCGCGGCGCACGCATCGCACGGGCAGTGGCCGCGCAAGCTCGCGTGCGTCAGGATCGAGTCGTGACCGTCCATCCAGGCGACGCCGAGCGCGTAGCGCCCGACGGGGCGGGTCTCGCTGATCCGCGGCTCGTCCGACATGCCGCCGATGGTAGGCATGCGCAGCGGCGGCGACAAGCGCGGGCCGGCGCCATCGGAATCGTCTCGACCCTCGTGTCGATTCTCTTCGCGCACGGGGCGGCCGCACAGACCATCAGCCCCGAGGAGGCGGCACGTCACGTCGGTGAGAGCGTCACGGTCGAGGGCGAGGTGGCGACGGTGGTCTGCTCGCCGCTCGCCTGCATCGTGTCGTTCACGGCCGACTACAGCGGACTCGCGGCCTCCATTCCCGGTGACGTCGTCGGGCGTTTCCCCTCGCCGCGCGAGACCTATGCGAACCGGCGCGTGCGGCTGCGCGGCACCGTCGTCGACCGAAGCGGGCGGCCCCGCATCGAGGTGACGGATCCGTCGGCGCTGCAGGTCGTCGGCGGCGCGGGACCGGGGGCAGCCGCGAATGCCGCGAGCGCTCCGGTGGTACGCGTGGATCCTTCCGCCGCCGTCGAGGTCGCCGCAGAACCGTCCGGGACGGTGGACGATGGCAAAGCGTCGGGCGCAGCGAACGTGGTGGCGCAGGCACCGCCACCACCGCCCGTCGTCGACCTGACGATCGATCGCGCCGGCGGATCGCGCTCGCGGGTGGTGAGCCCCGGCGTCGTCACGTCGCGCATGGGCGGCCCGCGTCCGCCTGCGAGCGAGCCGCGCGGCGAGAGCCTCGTCGCGAAGCTGCGCAGTGGCGGCGGCGATGCCGCGGCGGTCGAGACGCGTTCCCTCGAGCAACGCATCGATCAGCTGCAGGAGGAAAATGCGAACCTCGTCGCCGCCGTGCAGGAGCTGCAGGAGCGGCTCACGGTGCTCGAGCAAACGGGGGCCGTGCGTGGACCGGGGGTCAACGAGGACGAGCTGCCGTACACGCCCGACTACGTCGTGTCGGGGGAGGGGTCGACGCGACTCCAGAGCGTCAAGCGCGGCTGGAGCTCGGAGCGCCTGCTGCGTGCGATCGGCCCACCGTTGAACACCGTCACCGAGGCCAACGGCTACATGACGTGGTACTACGCCAATGGTCGCGCGGTCACCCTCGACCCGCGCGGGCGGGTCGCTTCGAGCGTCGGCTTCTAGCGCGCGGCGCGGCTCGCCGGGTGCTCAGGTTTCGCCGTCGGGCGGGAGCTTGTCGCGCTTGCTGCCGTCTGCCTCGCTCGATCCGTCGTCATCCTCGCGATGATCGAGCGACTCGCGAAAGGCGCGCAGGGACTTCCCGAGAAACGTCCCGACTTCGGGCAGCCGGCTGGGCCCGAAGACCAGCAGGGCGATCACGAGGATCACCATCAGCTCTGGTATGCCTAAGCCCCACATCGTGTCCCGATAACAACGCTCGCCTCGGAAGGTGTCAAGCCGCGGCGACGGCTCCTCGAACGTGCTGCTCGCCGTGGGACGTGGTAGCTCCGACGAACGATGGCGGAGCAACGGCCCGGTGCTGCCGTGCGGCCCGGACCCGCCGTGGGGCAGGAGCCGCCCATTCGTCTGGCGCGCTCGGCGTCGGTGGTCGGCATCGCGATCCTGGCGAGCCGCGTCCTCGGACTGGTTCGCGAGCAGGTATTCGCGGCTTCGTTTGGTGCCGGCCGCGAGCTCGACGCCTTCGTGACTGCCTTCCGGATCCCCAACCTGTTTCGTGACCTGTTTGCCGAAGGGGCACTGTCGGCGGCTTTCGTCACGTGCTTCACCCAAACGCTCGCGCGCGAGGGCGAGGCCCGGGCGTGGCGCCTGGCGAACCTGGTCATCCACGCGTTGCTCGTGGTCGTCGGCAGCGTCGTGCTCGTGGGCATCGTGGCGGCACCATGGGTGGTCCGTCTGATCGCGCCGGGCTTTGCCGAGATCCCCGGCAAGACGCAGCTGACCGTCGAGCTCACCCGCGTCATGTTCCCGTTCTTGCTCCTGGTCGCGCTCGCCGCGGTGGCGATGGGGATGTTGAATGCGCGCGGGCGATTCGGCGTACCGGCCTCGGCGTCGAGCTTCTTCAACCTGGGCTCGATCCTGGTGGGTCTGGTCGGCGCCTCCTGGATGGCGCCGGGGTATCTGTCGAGCGTCTGGACACACCGTGCGGTGGTGCCGGACGTCGCTCCCGAGCTTGCGGAACGCGCCATCGTCGGCATGGCGATCGGCACGGTCGTGGGAGGTGCGCTGCAGCTCCTCGTGCAGCTGCCGTCGCTCTATCGCCTGAACTATCGCTACCGCCCGATGCTGTCCTTTCGCGATCCCGGCGTGCGGCAGGTTCTCGCGCTCATGGGGCCGGCGACGATCGGCGCGGCGGCGGTGCAGGTGAACGTTCTCGTCAATAGCAATTTTGCGTCGCAGCTGGGCGATGGCGCGGTGAGCTGGCTCAACGTCGCGTTCCGCTTCATGCAGCTCCCGATCGGGTTGTTCGGCGTGGCCGTGGGGGTCGTTGCGCTGCCCGCGGTGTCGCGCAGCGCCGAGCGCGACGACATCGCCGAGTTCAACACGACGATCGTTCGCGCACTCCGTCTGGTGTTCGGTCTGTGCCTGCCCGCGGCGGTCGGGCTGGCCGTCCTCGCGCCGGAGCTGGTGGGGCTGGTCTACCAGCACGGGCGCTTCACGGCCGAAGACACGCGCATGGCGGCGAATGCGCTCGTGGCCTACGCGATCGGCCTCGCGGGCTACGCGAACATCAAAGTGGCCGTACCGGCCTTCTACGCGCTCGGCGACGCGCGTACGCCGGCGTTGATCTCCTGCTTGTCGATCCTCGTGAACGCGCTCGGCAACTGGCTGGTGATCAACCGTTTCGGCGGCGGGCACACCGGTCTCGCGTTCGTGACCTCGCTCGTCGCCTTGCTCAACTTCGCCGTGCTGATGGTCCTGCTGCGCCGCCGCATCGGCGCATTCGCGGGCCTCGGCTCGGTCCTGCTCAAGCTCGCGACGGCATCGCTCGTGGTCGGGCTCGTCTGCATCGCGATTCGATGGGGCGTGGGGCTCCTCGTCCCCGTGGACCAGCTGCTCGGCCGCGCCCTCATCGCGGGGGCCGCCATTCCCGCTGCGGCGACCGCGTTCGCGCTGGTGGCCGCTGCGCTGGGCGTGGACGAGGTCGGGACGGTGGCTCGTCGCCTGCAAGGGTGGACGGCACGTCGCGCGGGCTGACGACCCGCGCCGATCGATGGTAAAGCAACGACGATGGCATCGGGCACAGAGGCCGACGGGCGCGACATCCCTTCGGTGATCGCCGGATTCCCGACGCAGGTGGAATCATTCGACGTCGCCGAGAGCGTGCTCCGTCTGGTCACCGTGTGCGATCTCGAGCAGCACGTCGATCGCGAGCGGCTCCTGCACGACGACAGCCTCGTGCCACCGTACTGGGCGTTGGTGTGGGCAGGTGCGCGGGTGCTCGCCGAATCCCTCGTGACCCGCATCGACTGCGCGGGGCGGCGCGTTCTAGACGTGGGCTGCGGGTTGGGGCTCGTCTCGCTCGCTGCGGCGTCACGCGGTGCCGCGGTGACGGCGATCGATCGCGAGCCGACGCCGATCGAGTTCCTGTGCGCGAGCGCTGCTCTCGCCGGTGTCCACGTGGAGACGGTCGTCGGCGACGTGGTGACCGCCTTGCCGGATCGGCGCTTCGACCTGGTCCTTGCGGCGGACTTGCTCTACGAGCGCCGCGAGTTCGAGCGCCTCGCGGCCGCGCTGAGTGCACTGGTCGCGCCGCATGGGACGCTGTGGACTGCGGACCCGCAACGTATCGACACGGCGCTCTTCTACGGAGCGCTCGAGCGGCACGGGCTCGTGCGGCGAACGGTCACGACGCACGAGATTCGCGAAGAAAGTTGCGTCCAGCGCGTGCGGCTGATCGCACTCGGGCGCGACGCGGAGGTGAAGGGGTAGGGCCGGACAAGGCCCTACCCCGAGTCGTCATTCGGTCGGAGCTGCGCCGTCGACGTGGCGGTACTCGACCTGGTGGTCGAGCAGGACCTGTCCTTCCTCGGTCATCCAGCCGAAGCGCGTGGTGCGCTTGCCTTCGATGAGGTGGTTCACGAGCTTCACGCGGCTCACGGCCTTGCCGGAGTCGATCGCGACGTGCCACGCCTTCAGGGTGACCTTACCGCGGGTCGATGCGCGCGCTGTTTTGCTGAGTTTTTTCTCTGCCATCGGGTTCCTCCAGCCGCCGGGCTTCGGCGTTCGTGGTAGCCGGCGTCGCCGAGCGGCGCAAGGAAGAAGGGTTGCCGGGGAGGGCCGGGTGCGGAGTCTGCCGCACCCGGCCTTGCCTGACGCCGGAGGAGGTGAAGCGAACGGGCGGGGGGAGGGCCCCGCCAGGCGGCGACAGGCCGACGGAAGCCTGCATCGATCAGCGCCGGAGCGCGTCGATTTGCATCAATCGACGCCGGCACACGTCGAACGTTTCGTGTCGCCCGCGACGTTTGCGGCTACGGCGCGACATGGCGGCTTTCGCCTCATGAAGTCGGCGACAGACTCGAAAATGGATGGGCGGCGCGGGTGGTTCATCGTCCGAAGAGGGGCGCAAGGCATCCGCTGAGGTAAGAAAACGGACCAGCGAGCGGGCCGATGCAGAAGAAGGGCTTTCATCGCAGAAAAAAACCTGCCAGATTTCGTTATCAGCTACTGACACGTTGAGTCATCGCTGCTACTCTCTAGCGACCTTGGTTGGTGGGGAGGCGGTGATGACGACGACGAGGACCTCGTCGAGTCTCGTTGGAGGCAGACCGACCCCTTGCCATGAGCAAACGGGGTCGGAAGATTGTCGTCTCCCGCCGACCCCGTCGAGGCCGACGGACCATTGACCCGGTGGAGCCGCGCCCGCGGCACGCGCCGAGGTAAACCGATTCGAGGTTAAAGGAACGAGATGCGAACCGCTGCGATCTATCCGGCAGAGACCGAGCCAGCCGAGTGGAACGATCCCAACCAGGACGAGCAAGCTCAGGCGGCCACCCCTTCTGCTCAGGAGCTTGGTGACGTCGAGGCCGAGGCAAAGTCGATGGAACCCCTCGTCGGGGATCTCGACGTCCTTGGCCGCTTCTATGCCGACTTGGCCCGTACCCCGCTGCTCGATCGCGAGGCCGAGCGCACGCTGACCACCGAGATCAGCCGGGCACGGGAGTCCGTGGTGCGGTGGCTGCGTCGCAATCCGCGCATCGTCAACGTCACGTTGACGGAGCGTGGCCGCGGCGTGATCAGGCCCACCGAGGAGTTCCGTGAGCGCGAGATCCTGCTCGTGGTCGACCGTGCACGCCGTTTGGCACGTAGCCCTGCGAAGCTGCGCAAGATGCGGCTCACGCGCGACCGCGTGAGCAAGTTCGCCCGCGAGCTCGATGCCCGACTCGAGGCGTACCGGGGGGCGCGCGACGCGATGCTGAAGGCGAATCTGCGCCTCGTCGCAGCCATCGCACGCAAGCACGCTCGCCGCGGCCTGCCGCTGCCCGACCTCATCCAGGAGGGCACGCTCGGCCTGCTGCGCGCGGTCGAGAAGTTCGACCCGGCGAAGGACATCAAGTTCTCGACGTACGCCGTGTGGTGGATCTGGCAGTACATCGCGCGTTCGATCGACAACGACCGCTCGGTGGTCCGCACGCCCGTGCACTGGCACGAGCTGCGCCGCAAGGTCGGCCGTCTGTCGCAGGCGCTCGAGAGCAAGCTGCACCGCGCACCGTCGAAGGACGAGATCATCCAGGCGGGCGGCATCGACCAGAACCAGCTCGAGATGATGGCCGAGCCGGCGCACGTGCTGTCGCTCGACATGGAGCTCGGCCACGACGACGATCGCACCCTGGCCGAAGTGATCCCCGACGAGCAGGGCGACCGGCCCGAGGCGCGCAGCATGGCAGGCGATCTGTCGCGCCACCTGGAGCACGTCCTGACCGAGCTTCCGGATCGTGAGCAGGCGATCATCCGCCTGCGCTTCGGCCTGGACGACGATCAGGTCGAGACGCTGGAGGAGATCGGCGTGCGCTACGGCGTGAGCCGCGAGCGCATCCGGCAGCTCGAGGCGAAGGCGCTCACCCGTCTGCGCGATCTGTGCGGCACGGCGGGGCTCGAGTCGTTCCTCGAGGCCTGATCCGTTTCGGCATCGTTCGATGGAGGGCTCCGGAGCCACAGCTTCCGGGGCCCTCTTCGTTTGCGCGCCGGACTCCTACCCCGCCGACCCCGGCAGCAACACCACCCGACGGAAAGGCTCGCGTCCTCTGCTGACGGACTGGATGCCGAAGCGCTCGGCGACCGCGTGCTGGCGGCGGCGCATCGCGGGCGGTTGCGCGCGTAGCTCGACCGGCTCACCGTGCGAGAGCACCTCGCGCGCTGCGGCCTCGGCCTCTTCCAAGGTCGCAGTGTCGCCGTTGCTCACCTCCACGTCGCCCGTGCGCTCGCGTCGCAGCCCAACCAGGCATTCCTCGATGCTGGCGATGCTGCCGCTGCGCAGCAGGCGCACGGGGAGATCGCGCGCCATCGCCTCGCGGAGCTTGGCCGGCTGCCGGCGCGTGTAGCTGCGCAGCGTCAAGATCATGTCGGCATCGCGCGCCGTGTGAGCGATGCGGGCCGGGACTCCCGTGGTCAGGATCGCCCGCTCGAGCCGCTCTTCGCTCACCGCGTACGGGTAGATCCGCACGAGCCTGTGTCTCACGTGCGATCGCGGTTCGGCAGCCGTGGGGGCTTCCTCCGGAGGATGGATCTCGACCGCACCGCTCTCGCCGCGCACGCGCACCTCGGGGGTTCCGGGGTGTCTGCGAAGGTGGGCGTCCACCACCTTCGCGACGTCGTGGTGGACGGCGAAGCGGTCGCGGGTCTGGATCTCGATGAGGACGTCGAACGTCGGCGCCTGCTTGCGTTCGAGTACCGTCTTCTGGCTGCGCCGCCGCCGCGCTTCCTCGTCGCCCAAGGTGACCGCCTGGATCCCGCCGATCAGATCGCTCAACGTCGGGTTCGTGAGCAGGTTCTCGAGGCTGTGGCCGTGTGCGGTCGCGACGAGCTGCACGCCGCGCTCGGCGATCGTGCGCGCAGCTGCGGCTTCCGCCTCGGTTCCGATCTCGTCGATCACGACGACCTCGGGCATGTGATTCTCGACCGCCTCGATCATCACCGCGTGCTGGCGATCCGGCGACGCGACCTGCATGCGGCGTGCGAGCCCGATGCCCGGATGCGGGATGTCGCCGTCACCGCCGATCTCGTTCGAGGTGTCGACGACGATGACGCGCTTGCCGGCCTCGTCGGCCAGCACGCGCGCCGCCTCTCGGAGCAGGGTGGTCTTGCCGACGCCCGGCGGGCCGAGGAGCAAGGTGCTGCGCCCCGACTCGATCAGATCGCGCACGATCTCCACGGTACCCAGCACGGCGCGTCCGATGCGACAGGTCAGCCCGACCACGTGTCCCGCGCGATTCCGGATCGCCGAGATGCGGTGCAAGGTGCGCTCGATGCCGGCGCGGTTGTCGCTGGTAAATGTGCCGATTTGCCCGGTGACGTGCACGAGGTCGTCCCGTCCGACCGGAGTCTCGTCGAGGAACACCGTGCGCCCGGGAAAGCGCGCCTCCGCACGACGGCCCAGATCCAGCACGATCTCCAGGATCTCGTGCGCCTGCGCGTCGCCCTCCAGCGCGGTGCGAAACCTCCGCGGCAGGATGCCGAAGAGTGCGTCGATGTCGTCGCCCGACCACGGCGCCGCGGCGGCGGGGGATGCTTCGTGATCGAGACTCATCGCTCCGTTCAGTGGGGTGATTCGAGCGCGCTCTTGAGCGCGCTCAGGTGTCGGAGCTCGGTGCCGAGGGTCCCCAAGCGCTCCGCCAAGCGAGCGGTCTCGCGCGTTGCCCAGTCGATCTCGGCGCCGTCGAGCCGGGCGAGCGCCAATCGCAGCTGCGCAAAGCGCTCGAGCAGCTCGTGTCTCCCCGCGACGCCGCACTCTGCGAGCCGCCGGTCGACCTCCTCGGTGAATCGCACGATCGCTTCCACCTGCTGGATCGTCTGGTCTACCTGCATCGACCACCCTCCACCGGACGGCGTCAGGACAGAAAGACGCAAGGAAATCCTACTCCCGTCGGCGGCGAGGTGGAAGGGTGAAGCGGGTTGCTCTAAACGTGAGCCGGCGCGTTCGCCGCATCCGTCACGGAGGGGTTGTGAAGATCAAGAAGATTCTCGTCGCGATCGACTTCTCGAAGCTGTCGTACGAAGCGCTGGAGTACGGAATCGACCTGGCGCGAGACCTCGGGGCAAAGCTGTCGGTGCTCTATGTCGTCGAGCCGTTGGAGTTCGCCGGTGTCGACGTGCTCGGGGGGACGCCGATCGCGACCCAGTCGATCGTCGACGAGCACCTCAAGCAGGCCCGCGCGGAGCTCGAGCGTGTCAAGAGCCGCAAGCTCGCCGGTCTGGATGGAGCCTCGACCGCCGTTCGCATGGGGCGTCCCGCAGAGGAGATCGTCGCCGCCGGCGGCAAGGGCAAGGCGAACCTCATCGTCCTCGGCACGCATGGCCGCTCGGGTCTCTCGCATCTCCTCATGGGGAGCGTGTCCGAGCGCGTCGTACGCCACGCGCAATGCCCGGTGGTCGTGGTGCCGACGCGTCGGACGTGAAGATTGTCGCCGGATACGGCCGATGTGGTTGATTGAGGGCACGCTTTCGTCTGGTAATCGTTCGGTGGTGTTGCGGGACAGAAGGTCACGCTGGACGGGCGTGCCGGCCGATCGTCGCCCGGAGGTCATGTGAGCGGTCGCGACGATCGAGGCGGGTTCGGCGGTAAGCCCTGGGACTCGGGCCTTCGGCCGCGGGGTGCCGAGCAGAGCGGTGCCGATGAGCCGATGAAAAGTCCCTTCGGCGGCGCGGCGTGGCAGCAGCGTCCGCTCGAGCATGACCTCGACGCGGTGGATGCAGACGGTGCAGAGGAGGAGGAGACGCCGCGTCGCCGTCGCGGTGCGACCGAGCCGTCTCCCTATCCGCGCAAGACCGTCGCCGCCCTCGGTGCCAAGGCGAAGGTCGTCCGCGATTCGTCAGGCGTGCCGCACATCCAGGCGAAGACCGAGCGCGACGCGTATGCGGCGCTCGGCTTCTGCATGGCCGAAGACCGAATGTGGCAGCTCGACGTGCTGCGAAGGATCGCCTGCGGTCGCGTCGCGGAGATCCTCGGCGAGCCGTTCGCACGCCACGACGCGTTGATCCGCACCGTCGGCGTGCCGCGCCGGGCGGCCGCGGCAGCGACGCGCATCGAGGGGGTCGCGCGCGACGTCCTGGCGGCCTTCGTCGGCGGAATCAACGCCGTGCGGGCGGACGTGAAGCCGCCCGAGTGCGCGCTCCTCGGCTACGAGATCGAGCCGTGGACCATCGCCGACTCGCTCGCGATCGAGCTCTACACGGCCTGGATGCTGTCGCTCGAAACGTGGCCGCACAAGCTGCTCATGGCCCGGGCCCTGGCCAACGCCGGCCTCGAGCGTGCCCGATGGATCGCGCCGCCGGGCCTCGAGCTGAACCTCGTACCCGAGCAGATTCTGGCTCTCTGGCGTCGCATCGACGTTCGCGTGCTCGACTGGGTGACCAGCGCACCGGGGGCCGTGCCGGGAGGAGGCAGCAACAGCTGGGCCGTGGGGCGCGATCGTACCGCATCGGGAGCGGCGCTCGTCGCGAGCGATCCGCATCTCGCGATCACGCTGCCGAGCCTGCTCTATCTCGCGCACCTCGAGGCACCCGGCTTCTCCGTTGCCGGTGCGGCCTACGTCGGCGGACCGGTCGTGCAGATCGGGCGCAATCGCGACTGCGCGTGGGGCGTGACCAATTTTTCCCTCGACGACGTCGACTGCGTCGTCGAGGAGCTCGACGGGATCGGAAACTTCCGCACCGAGAAGGGCTGGGCGCCGCTCGGTCGGCGCAGCGAGCTGGTACGCGTTCGCGGCGGAGAGAGCATCAAGATCGAGGTCGCGGAAACGCGCAACGGCCCCTTGCTGTCGCACCTGGTTGCGCAGCTCGACGGAGCGCACGCGGACGCCGGTGAGCTCGCACTGGCGGTGCGCTGGGGGGTCAACTCACTGGGGACCGCGCTGCCGGGCTGGCTCGCGATCGCCCGCGCGAGGACGGTCGACGACGTCGCGCGGGCGGTGCCGCTGATCGACAAAGGCGTGCTGGCGCTCAACCTGTGCGCGGGCGACGCCGCGGGAAACGTTGCACGGTTCGGGGTGGGCGGCTTGCCGGTGCGCGATGCGAGCGCGCGCCTGCCGGTGCGCGGCTGGACCACCGATACGCGCTGGACGGCCGTCAGCGGACTGTCGACGCTCACGGGTCTTCGCGGCACCGAAGCGGTGGTGTCGGCGAACGAGGCGCACCTCGAGGCGCGCGCGGCGGTCTATCCGGCGCATGCGTATGCCGACCACGCGTATCGCGCGCGTCGCATCAAGGAGCAGCTCGATTGCGGAGCCGGGCGCGACGTCGCCGGCGCGCTCGCCCTGCAGCGTGACGTGGTCGATCTGGCGGCGCGCGATCTTTTGCCGATCGTCCGTCGCGTCCTCGCGGACCTGCCGGAGGGCGAATACACCGCGCTGCGGAGCGTCGCACCCGCGCTTGCCGCGTGGGACGGAACCGCATCCGCAGAGTCGGCACCGGCCGCGCTGTTCTACGTGGCGTTCCTGAGCTTCGCGCCGCGCGAGCTCTTCCCGGAGGGGCGCTTCGGCCCGCTCGCACGCTTTTGGCGTCAGGCCTGGTGGGGAGTCACCAAGATCCTGTCGGCGCCGTCGTCGCCGTGGTTCGCGAACGAGGAGGAGCGCGACCGTGCGCTGCGCGCTTTGCTCGAGCGAGCGTCCGCATGGTGCGCCGAGCGCATGGGGCCGGAGCCTTCCGGATGGACGTGGGGCGCGCTGCACGAGATCGCTCTGCGACACCCGCTCTCGTTCGACGCCGCGTTCGCGAGCGGCGTCGCCGAGACCTGGCCTGCCCCGGGATCGCCGTTCACCGTCCTGCAGCATCGCTGGGCCGACGCGCATGCCGCGCCGCCGTTTCCGGTCGCCCTCGGGCCGGCGGTCCGCATGGTTGCCGACCTGTCGACGGACGAGGTGCACCTGATTCTGCCGGGAGGCGAGTCCGGTCGCGTCGACGGTGGGCACCTCTTGGATCAGGTGCCGCTGTGGCGCAGCGGCGGCAGCCTCACCCTGAAGCTGCAGGCGGAATCCACCGGCGACACGACCGAGCTGGTCCCCGGCTGAGCGCGGCGCGGCCGCGGCGGTAGCGCGCTGCGGCACGGCTCGTACCCCGAGCGGCGTCCGTCGAACGCGCGGACGATCAGCTGAGCGTGCCGGCGTCGCGCAACGCCGCGACGTGCTCCTCGTCGTAGCCGAGCACCTCGCGCAGCACGTAGTCGGTGTCTTCCCCGAGGCAGGGCGCCGCACGCCACACTGCGAGCGGAGTCCTGTGCAGCTTGTACGGAATGCCCATGTGTCGCCGCGTGCCGACCTCCGGATGGGGCAGATCGACGAAGTAGCGCCGGGAGCCGAGGTGCGGGTCGTCGTGAAGATCCTTGGCCGTCATTACCGGGTAGGCTGCGACGCCTGCGGCTTGGAGGATGTCTCGGGTCTGCTCGGCGGTGCGCGTCGCGCACCACGCCCCGATCGCTGCGTCGAGAGCGTCCTCGTTCTGCTTGCGCAGCGCGGCGGTCGCGAAGCGCGGATCGCTCGCGAGCGCCGGGTCGACCACGCTCGCGAGCCGGCGCCATTCGTCGTCGTCCGCGGCTGCGATCGACACCCAGCGGTCGTCGCCGGCGCAGCGGTAGATCGCATGCGGCGCCCAGAGCGCGTCGTGGTTGCCGTCGCGCTCCGGAGCGCTGCCGGCCATGCTCTGTGCGAGAATTCCTTCGGGGAGCAGTGCCATGGTGCTCTCCCACTGCGAGAGATCGATGAACTGTCCTTCGCCGGTCTTGCGCCGGTGGATCAACGCTGCGAGCACGGCGACGGCACCCTGCAGCCCCGCCGTCGGGTCGCCGTAGGAGATGCCGATGTGCATCGGGCGCCAGCCGCGATAGCCAGTCAGCGACGACAGCCCCGACATGGGTACCTGCGCGGGCCCGTACGACACGTACTCGCTCTCCGGTCCCGATGCCCCGTATCCGGACATCGAGATCAGGATGACGTCCGACTTCAGCTCGCGGCACACGGAATAGCCGAGCCCCATGCGCTCGAACACGCCGGCTGCGAAGTTTTCGACGACGATGTCGCTCTGGCGAATCAAGTCGCGTGCGACCTGCATCCCTTGGGCGTCCTTCAGGTCCAGCGCGATGCTCCGCTTTCCTTGATTGTATTGATTGAAGTAGCCGGAGCGGTTGACGCCGGGCTGGCCGTCCGGCCACGGCGGCAGAAGGCGCGTCACGCAGGTGCGCGACGCCGACTCGACGCGGATCACCTCGGCCCCGAGGTGCGCGAGCTGGAGCGTGCAGAACGGTCCTGCCCATACCCAGGTGAAGTCAGCGACGCGGATGCCGGCGAGTGGTCGCGTGGTTCTCTGGTCGCTCACGCGATCACTCCCGCGGCGCGCAGGCGCTCGCGCGTCGCGGCGTCGTAGCCGAGATCCGCGAGCACGGAGTCGGTGTCCTCGCCGAGGCGCGGTGCGCGCTTGCGAATGCGCCACGGTGTCGTCGCATGGACGTACGGGGCGCCGGGCATGACGACGTCGCCGCCCGCTCCGTCGTCGATGGTCACGAAGAAGCCGCGCACCTTCAGATGCTCCGACGAAAGGAGGTCGCCCATCGTCGACACCGGCGCGAACGGGATCCGGCGCGCCTGCGCGGCATGGTACAGCTCGTCGACGGTGCGCTCGGCGGCGTACTCGCCGAGGAAGATCTGCAGCGCATCCCAGTTCGCGGCACGCGCGATGCGGTTCTCGAAGAGCTCCATGCTCGCCCACTCGGGATTGCCGGCGAGATCGACGAACCGCTGCCACTGGTGCTCCTCGACGCAGCAGATGAAGATCCAGCCGTCCTTGCACTCCAGGAAGTCCAGCGGCTGGATCGGCTTGTGCCCGAGACGCGACGCGACCAGACCCATGTACGGATAGAACTCGTAGGCCATCTCGAGGATCGACGTGATGCACTCTTGCATCGACACCTCGACCAGCTGTCCCTCGCCGCTGATGAGCGCGCCGTAGACCGCGCCCAGTGCCGCGACTGCGGCGTTCAGACCCGCCTGGAAGCCGGCCTGATGGCCGAAGCCCTTGAGCGGCGGCATGTCGTCGCTGCCGGGACCGCCGCCGTTGAGCGAGGCTGCACCACCACCTGCCCACAGGTTGATGTCGTGCATCCGCAGGTCGCGGTTCGGTCCGTCGAGTCCGAATGGGCTGATCGACGTGACCACCAGACGCGGATTCGCCGCGCGCAGCGTCGCGTCGTCGAGGCCCTGCGCGGCGATCTCGTCAGGTGCGACGTTGTGGATGATCAGGTCCGCGTCGCGGGCGAGACGGGCCAGGATCTCGTGACCCTCCCGCCGTTGCAGGTCGACCGCGATGCCGCGCTTGTTGGTGTTGAGGTAGAGGTAGAAGCCGCTGCGCTCGGGATCCGGTTCCCCGGCATAGGGACCGCGCCGGCGCGCCGTGTCGCCGTGGCCGGGCGTCTCGATCTTGATGACGTCCGCACCGAGATCGGCGAGCTGCTTCGCCGCGAAGCTCGGTGCGACGAAGTCGCCGCACTCGATCACGCGGATGCCGGCGAGCGCGTCGCGGCCGTTGCTCGACGTCTGCAGCACGCTCAGCCGAGCGCCTCGGGCGGCAGTGTGGCGAGCAGGTCTTCGGCCTGTGCCGGCTCGTCGATGGCGCCGAGCTTCACCAGCCAATCGGTGTGCGAGTACGCCGAAGTCGGCCACTCGCGCACGACCTTCCAGTCGGTGGACGAGCTGCCCGGTGCGAGCAGGCGGACCCTGCCGGTGTCCGTCAGCCCGATCGCGGCGCGCCCGCTCGGCGTCGTCGTGAACGAGACGTAGCCGGAGATTCCACCCATCGTGACGAAGTACATGGTTGGCCGTCTACCGGGATCACTCCGGGCGGGCAAGCTTGCCGGTGCCGACCGGAGCCGGCTATCCAACGTCGATGTTCCGTGTCGGCCTGACCGGTGGCATCGCCTGCGGCAAGAGCCTCGTGGCCGGATTCTTCGCAGAGAAGGGGATTCCGGTCGTCAACGACGACCACGCGGCACACGACGCGGTAGCGAAGGGCAGCGAGGGCCTCGCCGCGGTGGTGGGGGAGTTCGGCGCCGACGTTCTACTTCCGGACGGCAGCCTCGATCGGCCGAAGCTCGGGCGCATCGTGTTCAACGACGATGCGAAGCGCCGCCGGCTGATGGCGATCACGTTCCCCTTCATCGGCCGGCTGCTGGGGGAGCGGTTCGACGCTGCGGAACGCTCCGGGGCGCCGTTCCTCGTCTACGAGTCGGCGCTGCTGTTCGAGAACGGTGGTTACGACGCGTGGCGACCGATCGTCGTGGTGCGCGTCGAAGAGACGCAGCAGATCGAGCGCCTGTGTGCGCGCAGCGCGCTGACGCGCGCGGATGCGACGGCACGCATTCGCTCGCAGATGCCGCTTGCGCGCAAGGTCGAGCTGGCCGACTTCGTCCTCGACAACGCCGGCTCGCCCGAGGAGACGCGGCGCCAGTTCGACGCGGTGTACGCGAAGCTGCTGGCGCGCGCGTCGGCGTCGGATCAGGCCTGAAGCGCCTCTTTCACCAGCGGCTCGAGCTCGCCGTTGGCGTGCATCTCGCGCACGATGTCGCAGCCGCCGATGAACTTGCCGGCGATGTACACCTGCGGGATGGTCGGCCAGTTCGAGTAGCGCTTGATGCCCTCGCGCACTTCGGGGTCCTTCAGGACGTCGACCGTGTTGTACGGTACGCCGAGCTCCTCGAAGACCTCGATGGTCGCGGCAGAGAAGCCGCACATCGGGAACGACGGCGATCCTTTCATGTAGATGAGGATCTTGTTGCTCTCGATGGTCTCGCGGATGCGATCGTTGGTGATTTCGGACATGGGTCGTCTTCCTTCGGATACGTCGGCTCGCCGGGGCGGCTCAGGAGTTCGCCGCCTGGGCGGGCGTGAGCGTTTTCAGCGCGAGCGCGTGAATCGTGCGGCCGTCGACCGCCGCGCCCAGCGCTTCGTAGATCATCTTGTGCCGCTCGACGAGCGGCTTGCCTTCGAATGCTGCAGCCACGACGCGGACCTCGAAGTGGTCGCCCGAACCCGTGTAGTCGCGGACTTCGGCGACCGCTCCGGGAAGGTGCTGCTCGATTTTTCGTTGAATCTCCGCGGGGCTCATGGAAGGCCAAACCGTAGCATCCGGGGTCGCTCCAGGGAACGGGCGCGGGCACCTCAGCGGGGCCGGCGCGCGGCTCCCTTGCGATGCGAGCTGTAGCCGGGGAAGACGTTCGCATCGGGCAAGAGTACGGCGGCAATGTTGTTGACGGCCGTGCAGGCCTCGCCGAAGTCCGCGGCCAGAACGCGCACCTTGCCCGGGTAGGTGGCTCCGTCTCCCGCCGCCCACACCCCGGGCTGATCGCTCGCCATGCGCGAGTCGACCAAGATGGCCCCGTCCTCGGTCCGCGCGCCGAAGCGCCCCGTCGTTCCCGAGTCCGCGTGAAACCCGTAGCAAGGCACGACGTGCTCGACGTCGAGCCGCTGCTCACGGCCGTCCCTCCGGTCGCCCAGCGTGGCGGCCTGGACGCGGTCTTTCCCGTGCAGCGCCGTCAGCTCGTGGAACGGGAGAAAGTGTACCGGCGACGCGTCCAGCCGGTGCCGAACCGTCTC
The DNA here is from genome assembly GCA_019749875.1 of Candidatus Binatia bacterium. Lineage (GTDB taxonomy): Bacteria > Desulfobacterota > Binatia > UBA12015 > UBA12015 > VGTK01. The sequence goes on from JAIEPK010000067.1 coordinate 22,790, forward strand.
GGACACGGGTAGCCGGTCGCGGCGATGGACGAGCGTCACCGCTGCGGCCGTGTCCGCGAGGGTCACGGCCACGTCGACGGCACGCTCGGAGCCCCCCAGCACGAGGACGCGTTTGCCGCGGACCTCATCGGGTGCGGGGGGAAAATATCGAAGCCCGCGACCTTCGAACGCCGCGATGGCGGGGTCCGGGATGCGCTGCGGCGAGAAGCTTCCGATCCCGGCCGCGACGAGAACGGCCCCGACGCGGTACGACAGCTCGTCGCTCGGGTGCGACCCGGGCGCGGCGATCGGCCGCGTGACGAGCCGCAGCACGCCGTTCTCGCGTGCCAGGGCGGTCACCTCTTCGCCGAGTCGAAAATCGACCGCGAACGTAGTCGCCTGAGCGTACAGGCGCGCGACGAGTTCGCCGCCGGTGACCGAAGGGAACCCCGGAACGTCGTAGATCTCCGTGTTCGGGTAGAACGTGGCGATCTGCCCTCCGACCAGAGGGAGAGTCTCCAGGACGATCGTCGACAGATCGCGAAAGCCCGCGTAGTACGCCGCGTAGAGCCCTACGGGTCCGGCGCCGACGATCGCGAGCTCAGCGTCGTACGGGCTCGACGAGGGTGGGGCAGATGCCGAGGGCGCCATGCTTGACGGCCTTCGAGTAGGACAGCACGTCGAGGCCTTTGTCGCCGAAGCCGCCGACGTTCACCAGGGCGCCGTCGTGCGAGTGCGTCGACGACCAGTCCCAGCGCTCGCCGAGCAGACGCTTGCCGCGCGCCGCGAGATAGGCGAGCGTGTCGAACGCGATCTCGGCGGCACGCCGGCGTCGCCAGGGAAGCTCGCCGGCGCGGCGGCGCAGCGCGTCCTCGGCGCGGTCGTAGACGAGATTGAGGGTCTCGCGCCACGGCTCCTTCGCGACCAGTGCCCAGCCGGGTTCCGCGGTGACGGCGTTGACCGCCTCGTCGTCGACGAACCAGGGATCCTCGCCGGCGAACGCGACCAGCCCGTCGCGCTTTGCGCACAGCTCGCGGAGACCAGCAAGGGTCACGGGACCGACGCCGGGCAACGACTGCGGGCGCAGCACGAGCAAACACCCGTCAGCCTTGGCCGCGGTCGCGATCTCCCGCGAGAACGGGATCTCCGGGGTCTTCTCCGCGTACGCGCCGAGAAGGACGCGGACCGCGTCCGCGTCGAGGAGATCGTCGCCGAACAGGCTTCTGGCTTCGTCGAGGCTGATCGTGCTCATGGGCGAGAAGGCTTTAAGTGGTCGGGCCGCGCGTGCGCAACCGGTCAACCACCGAGGTGGTGCATCGAGCGGTCGCGCGGCGCGATGCCATGCCGGAGATCGTGTCCGGTCGGCTTTGCTCCCACGGCGCGTAGCAGGATCGCGCCGATCTGCTCGTCGTCGGCCCCGGCGCGCAGCGCGGCGCGGACGTCGAGCTCGTCATCGCGCAGCAGGCAGAGGTGGAAGCGCCCGTCGGCGGTCAGTCGCATGCGATTGCAGCTGCCGCAGTACGGCTCGGACACCGGGCTGATGAAGCCGATCACGCCGGTGCCGTCGCGCAAGCGAAAATTGCGCGACTCGTCCGACGGGCTCGCCGGCGCGAGCTCGTCGAGCGGGCCGAGCGCCTCTTCGATCCGGCGCCGCGTGTCGCGGTTCGACACGAC
>JAIEPK010000210.1 GCA_019749875.1 Candidatus Binatia bacterium
CCCGCGCTCCCTTCGGTCGGCCGCTCGGCTTTGCCTTCGCAGAGGGGGCGGTGCCGGGTGGACGGTGGTGTCGCGGCCCTTGGGCGGGTCGTCTGCTCGGCTTCACCTTCGCGCGGACGGTGCTTGACGTGGGCGCGGGCGTCAGCCGCCGTTCACGGCGGGGACGTATGTCCGGCAGGGCTGCCCGCGCAGTCCCGGACACGGCGGCAGCTCGGCCGGCGGCTCGATGCCGGGCACGACCGGCAACACGATCCGCGACGGGTGCAGCCGCCCGCGCGCGATCTCGTTCAGGACCATGCCGTCGGTCTCGGGCGTTGCGAAGCGCCAGCGCGTGCGATCGCCGCCCGGGGCCGCGATGCCGATGCGGATGCGCGAGCCCTTGCGGAACACGTGCCCGACCGCGAGCAGGCCGACGCGGACCTTGGTGAAGCGTCCGTCGGGCAGCGACTTCGCGTCACGCTCGAGGTGGGTGTGGCGCGGATCGAAGACCTTGGAGGCCGTGCGGCCGAGCTTGCGGTGGCTCGCGCGCAGCCAGCCGCTCTGCACGTAGGTCTCGAGGCCGTCGGGGCGCACCTCGCTGAGCGTCACCTGCAGATCGCTGTCGTCGGCGCTCGAGCGCAGCCACAGATCGACGCTGCCCGGACCGACGATGGTCACGTCGTCGGCGAGCGGCTCGGTCGCGTATGCGACCGCCGTGCCGTCGACGAACGGCCGCCAGTCGTACGGCGGCATCACGACCCACGAGTCCGCCGAGCCGTCCCCCGGCAGCGTCTGCTGCGGGCGCGCGTCCGGGTCGGGGTGATAGGCGTCGATGCCGTCGCTGCGGGGACGCTTGCTCGACAGCGTCCCGTCCGCGTCGAACCACCACGCGGTCGGCTCGATCTCGCGAGCGGGCCAGCGCGAGAAGCCGACGTCGAAGGTCGTGCCCGGCAGCCCCGGCACGTCGGTGCCGGCGCCGTTCTCGAACGACACCCGCACGAACGGATCCGACTCGAACAGGGCGCGCGCCTGGTCGTAGTCGGTGATGCCGTCGTAGCGGTTGGGCGGCAGCTTCGGCGACAGCACCGGGCCACCCGTGATGTTCTGCACGACCACGGCCGCAATCGAGCGCAGCAGCGCCTGATTGGGCACGCGGTGCGCGACGTAGATCTCGAGCAGCTGATGCCAGTGCCAGAGCACCTGCGGCTCGAGCGGGCTCGCGTGGACGCCGTTCAGGACGTCGATCTTGACGTCGGGCCGGCGCGGCACCATCGACAGCAGGCTCGCGAAGCCACCGCCGGTCTGCTCGTCCTGCCAGGTCGCGGACAGCAGCATCGGGACCTTGACGTCGCGCACCCAGCTCTCGGGCGAGCGACGGTCCATCAGCTCGGGCGTGTAGTACGGCAGATCGCGCGTGGTCTCGACCGGATCCTGCGTCTGCAGGCGCAGCTTCTGGTTCGCGGCGCAGATCGCGTCGCCGTTGCGCACGCGCTGCCGCGCCCAGCCCTGCCCGCCTTCGGGCGCCGGCTTCGCATCGTCGCCGCGCTCGCGCAGCCACGACTCGGCGAAGCCGTTGTTGAAGATGCCGCCGGGGAAGCCGGGCGACTCGTAGATGTTGGCGATGAACGACAGCGGCGCCAGCGCCGCGAGATGCGGCGGCTGCGCGCCGCCGACGAAGACCTGGCTGATGCCGGAGAACGAGATGCCGATCATGCCGACCTTGCCGCCCTTCACCCACGGCTGCGCGGCGACGGTCTCGACGACGTCGTAGCCGTCGGCGGTGGTCGGCAGGTCGAACAGATCCATCACGCCGCCCGAGCAGCCCGAGCCACGCATGTTCACGCCGACGGTCGCGTAGCCCAGGACACCCGCGAGCAGCGACGTCGGCTGCGGGCTGCCCGGATCGGACGTCGCATAGCCCGAGTACTCGACCACCGTCGGATAGGGCGGCGGGCCGGAGGGAAAGCGCACCGTCGCCGACAGCAGCGTGCCGTCACGCATCTTGATGTACTGGAAGCCCGCCTTCAGCTCCTGCTGCTGGTAGAACTCCGCACCCGGCTTGTCCTCGAAGCGCAGCACGCGCGCGGTCTTCGGGTCGCTGCCGTCCGACGGCCGCACCGTGTAGTCGTGCGCGCCGATCAGCTCGCGGAACAGGTAGCTGCCGAAGCGGTCGGCGATCCCGGTCTGCATGTCGCCTGCACCATCATCGAGCACGAGCTGCGATCCGGGCTCGGCGTCGGTGACGGCGAGCATCCGGATGCCGGGCTGGAGCTCGATGGCGCGCGCCGCCGTTGCGACGACGAGACAAACGAGGACGACGAGCGGTGAAAGACGACGCATGGGCACGTGAACTCCTGGCAGGGCGAACGGTGTCCCGGAGTCGTAGATCAGCGGCGCTGCCGCTGTCGATCCAGGAAGCGCACGACGGCTCGCAGGGCGGTCCGTTCTCGCCGACGGACGTCAGTGCGCCCGCCGTCGTCGGAGGCGCGGCCGGCTGGCGCTTGCGCCGGGCGCGCGGCCGGCGCAATGCGGATCGTCATGAGGCCGGACCGATGACCGAGGCGACGTCCCGGGCAACGACCACGCGGCACCGCGCCGGCGCCGCGGCTCTGGCCCTCTTCTGTGCGATCGTCGGCTCGCGCACCGACGCCGCCGCGGCACACCTGCCGCGCGCACCGTTCGCGCGCAGCTCGATCTGGAACCGCAAGGTGCCGCTCGCGGCGACCTTCGCCGACGTACAGGACGCCCTGTTCGGGGACGCCGCAAGAGCCCCGAAGAGCCTCGGCGTCGATCTCGTGACGTTGTGCGAGACCGACGCGAGCGCCCCGCTCACCAACGTCGAGCGCAGCAGCGGCTGGACGTACCCGCAGCGCGCGCAGTCGAGCGGTCAAGTTCTCTACCGGCGCCACCTCGCACCGGACGCCTGCCTCGACGTCGCCTGGAATCGACTCGGCAACGCGCTGTTCGTGCTCTACGATCCGACGAGCGGACTCGCCGATCTCGGCATCGGCGGCTGGCGCGAGCGCGGCGGTCCGCTGCTCGGCACCGCCGCCGACGGCTCGAACGCGCACGGGCTCGACGTCCGGCGCGGCGACGGCATCCACGGCTATGGGCGCGGCTCGCTGCTGCCCGCCCTCGGCGGGCTGCTGCGCGCGCACGAGCTGTCACGCGGCATCCGGCATGCGGTCGCGGTGGTTCTGCCGACGACGCGCCTCTCCGCGACGCGGCACTTCGTCTGGCCCGCGAGCAGTGCGGACGGCCTCGCCGACGTGACGTACCAGGGACCGAATCCCGACTTCGCGATGGGCACGCTGCTCGCGATCCCGCGCTCGGTGCGGCTGCGCGAGCACCTCTGGCGCACGAAGCAGGGTCGACGCCTCGCGACCGCGGCGCAGCTCTACGGCTGGTACGTCGTCGACAGCGTGCTCGCACCGCAGGTCCAGCTCGCGATCGAAAACGACGCCGCGCGGACCGACCTCGGCTTGGCGATCGACGCCGACACCGGCCGCATGTCGGTCGATCCGGCGAAGGTCGACGCGGACGGGCTCACCGCCGACGTGCTGCAGATCCTGTCGCTGGTGCGCGCGGTGGTGTCGAACGCACCGTGAGCGTGGCGCCCGCCGCGCTCAGCCGGCAGCGCTTCCGAGCAGCGCCGCGCGCGACGGTCCGTCGGTCATGTCGTCGATGAACCAGTTCGGGTAGACCGGACCGAGCGCCGTCGCGCCGTCCAGCTCCGCGACGTCGGCCGGCGTCAGCGTGACGTCGGTGGCGCCCAGGTTGTCGACCAGCTGCCGCAGCTTGGTCGCGCCGAGCAGCACGCTCGAGACGCCCTGCTTCGCGAGCAGCCACGCGATCGCCACCTGCGGCACGCTCGCCTGATGGCGCCCGGCGATGCCGCGCAGCAGCTCGACGATCTGGAAGCCGTGCGCCTTGTCGAACGGCAGCACGTCGAAGCCCGAGTAGCGGTACTCGGGGTCGCGCAGGTTCTCGGGCGTGTACTTGCCGGACAGGAAGCCGCCGGCGAGCGGGCTCCAGACGGTCAGGCCGATGCCGTAGCGCTTCGCGAGCGGCACGAAGTCGCGCTCCGCGTCGCGACCGACGAGCGACCAGTAGACCTGCCCGTGCGTGAAGCGCGCGAGCCCGTTCGCCTTCTGGATCTCGAGCGCCGCCGCGACCTTCCACGCCGACCAGTTGGAGAAGCCCAGGTACCGCGCCTTGCCCGCGCGCACGACGGCATCGAGCGCCGACACCGTGTCCTCGAGCGACGTCAGCGGGTCCTCGCGGTGCACGATCAGGAAGTCGACCCAGTCGGTGCCGAGCCGCTTCAGACTCTCGTCGATCGACCACAGGATGTGGCGCCGCGACAGACCCTGCCGGCCGAGCGGCTCGCCGGTGCGGAAGCCGACCTTGGTCGACAGCAGCACGTCCGCGCGGCGCGTGCCGAGCGCGCGCCCGAGCAGCGTCTCCGACTCGCCGCCCGCGTAGCTGTCGGCGGTGTCGAACCAGTTGACGCCCTGGTCGAGTGCCATGCCGACCAGCTCGTCGGCGAGCGCGTCGCCGACCTTCGCGAACGAGCCCATGTCCTTGTTGCGCTGCGTGAAGGTCGCCGCGCCGAACGACAGGCGGGAGACGATCAGGCCGGTGTCACCGAGGGTCGCGTACTGCACGTGGCGGAGCTCCTTGCTGCGAGAACGCCGCGCGTCGTGCGCGGCAGCGACCTCCTAGCGTGCGAGCCGCGCTCTGGGAATGGGCGCCACCCGACGGGGCCGCCGCGCGGATCAGGCCGCGCGCGTGCCGCCGAGCCGCTCCGACACCAGTCGCGTGTTGTCGGAAACCTCGGCGATGGTGCGTCCGATCTCGGCGGTCGCCTTGCGCTGCTCGTCGACCGAATCCGCGACGGCGCCGGCGCCCTCGTCGATCTGGCGGATCGCACGCCCCACGCCGTCGATGACGTCCGCCACCTCGCGCACCGTGCAGCGCATCGCGTCGACCTGCGCGCGGATCTCGCTCGTTGCCGCCGCCGTGTCGCGCGACAGGTGCTTCACCTCGTTGGCCACGACCAGGAAGCCCTTTCCCTGATCGCCCGCGCGTGCCGCCTCGATGGTCGCATTGAGCGCGAGCAGGTTGGTCTGCGCCGCGACCTTGTCGATCAAGGCGACGATGCCGCCGATGCGCGTCGCCGCCTCGTTGAGCAGCCCGACGCTGTTCACCGCTGCACCCGACACGCGCACCGTCTCCTCGGTGAGACGGGCCGAGTCCGTCGTGCGCCGGGAGATCTCCTCACTGGTCGCGGTGAGCTCCTCGCATGCGGCGGCGACCGTCGCGACGCTCGCCGCGTTGTCGTGCGCCATCCGCGCGGCGAACGCGATCTCCTCGCTGTTCGCCTGCATCTTCAGCCCGGCGGCGTTGATCGTCCGCGCCCCCGCGCGATAGGCGCCGAGCAGCCCGCGCAGCAGGATCGGGCGATGGAATCGATCGTGGCTGCACGCGTCCATCGCCGCCGCCGCCTCGCGGACGAACGAGTCGGACACGTCCAGCAGGCGGTTGATCGCGTTGGCGAGCCGCGCCGTGCTCGGGTCCTTCGGCACGCCAACCACACGCGCCTCGAGGTCGCCGGCAGCGGCCCGCTCGCACACCGCGGCGATGCTCGCGATCGTCGCCTCGAGCGTCGTGCCGGTGGTCGACGCCGGGGCGGCCTGTGTGTTCGGGCTTTGCGTCATCACGGACTCCTCGTCGGCGTCAGGCGGCACCGGCCAGGCTGGTCCCGGTCGAGAGGCTGAAGACGAAGCGGTCGTAGTCCATTCCCGCGCGAGCGAGGGTGTCGGCGAGCAGGCGCGACGAGGCCTCGATCGCGGCACGCGGATCCGGCGCGCGCTGCTCCTCCGCGGCGAGTCTCGCGTAGAGCGGGCGCACCTTGTCGAGCGCGTCGGCATGCGGCACGCGTCGGTTCGAGTGGTAGCCGACACAGGCACCCCGCGCGTCGCGGCTCGGCGTGACGTGCGCGAACACCCAGTAGGCGTCGCCGCTCTTCGCGAGATTGATGACGTAGGCGAAGATCTCGCGCCCGTCCCGGATCGTGTCCCACAGCAGCTTGAACACGCAGCGCGGCATCGCCGGGTGCCGGATCACGTTGTGCGGCTTGCCGAGGATCTCGCTCTCGGTGTAGCCGGCGACGCGCAGGAAGACGTCGTTCGCGTAGGTGATGTGGCCTTTCAGATCCGTCTTGCTGACGATGATCTCGTCCTCGTGGAAGCTGATCTCGCGGCCGCTGGGCATCACCTCGACTTTGCTCATGACAATTGTCGATCGGCTCCGCCTTGCAAAAAGTTCAGCCGCCAAACGTAAAATTTTCGGTCGGCGCGCCGCCGTGGCGGACCCGCTTCGCCCCGACGCGTCGCACACGTCAAGTATTCGGGGACTTCCACGGCTTGAAGGCGAGAAACGGCTTCTCCTGCCACGACGACGCTTGGATCGTGAGCGTGAGACCGTTGGTGAAGCGCACCCGCCAGTGCTGCAGGTCGGACGTCGCGGACTCGATGGTGAGCCCGGCGAGCCAGCTCCACTCCACGGTGCAGCCGGCCTCGTTCGCCGGCTCGTCGACCCGGCTCGCCTCGTCGTGCTCGCTCATCTCTTCACCCTCCTCGGCGAGCGACCGCGCGCGGCTGCGTCGCCTGCCCGGCCGCATGCTTAGCGGCTGCGCCGCGCGGATGGAACGAGCGTCGCGGGCATGCGACAGTCGCCCGTCGGGCCGCTGCCGCGGTGCCGTCCCGCAACGAGTCGAGGGAGCCCACCATGTCCGAGAGAGTGACCATTCGCATCGACGGCGGCGTCGCCGACGTCCGCATGAACCGCCCCGACAAGATGAACGCGCTCGACCAGCCGATGTTCGAGGGCCTGGTCGCGGCGGCCGGCGAGATCGCCGCGAACGGCAGCGTGCGCGCGGTCGTGCTCTCCGGCGAGGGACGCGCCTTCTGCGCCGGCCTCGACTTCATGAGCTTCATGGCGATGGGCGGCAGCAACGGCGGCGGCACGGGCAGCCTGCTGAAGCGCAGCGACGCGTCGCCGGCCAACGCCGCGCAGAACGCGGCCTACGTCTGGACCGCCCTGCCGCAGCCGGTGATCGCGGCGGTGCACGGCGTCGCCTACGGCGGCGGCCTGCAGATCGCGCTCGGCGCCGACATCCGCATCGTCGCACCGGACGCGAAGCTCTCGGTCATGGAGATCAAGTGGGGCCTGATCCCCGACATGAGCGGCAGCCAGACGCTGCGCCAGCTGGTGCGCCTCGACGTCGCGAAGGAGCTGACCTTCACCGGTCGCGTCGTCTCGGGCACCGAGGCCGTCGAGCTCGGCCTCGCGACGCGTACCGCGGAGAACCCGTTCGCGAGCGCGCTCGATCTCGCCGGCGAGATCGCGTCCAAGTCGCCCGACGCGATCCGCGCCGGCAAGAAGCTGTTCGAGGAGAGCTGGCTCGGCTCGCGCCGCGACGGCTTCGCGCTCGAGGAGAGCCTGCAGCGCTCCCTGATCGGCAGCCCGAACCAGCTCGAGGCCGTCAAGGCGAACCTCGAGAAGCGCCCGCCGGAGTTCAAGGATCCCGCGTAGCGCGGCGATCGGCGGGCGGCGCGTCGAGCAGCGCCGCCACCGTCCGCCGCGGCAACGCGTAGCCGGTGTACGGGTCGCGCACCGAGTACGCGTCGCCCGCGAACGGCAGCCAGAGCAGCTTCGCCGTAGCCCCCTCGATCGCGACCTCCGGCGCCGGGCGTCCGTGCGCCGCCGCGAAGCGGACGTTGGCGTCGTCGAGCAGCAGCGCGAGCGCGACCTGGCGCGCGAGCGTGACCGCGTCCGCGCGGTCGAGCGAGCAGCCGGTGAGCGCCATGTCCTTGACGAGCTCGAGGTCCGGAGAGGCGGGCGCACCACGCGCCAGGCGGACGCCGAGGTCGCACAACCGATCGACGCCGCGCCAGGCGAACGCCGGCGCGAACAGGCGATCGGGGAGCCCGCACGGGGGCGCCGCGACGCGACCGGCCGCGTCGTCGCGCACGCGCACGGCGCCGCGGACCTCCCACACCGGCAGGCGCGGCAGCGCGTCGCTCGCATCGACCGCGGTCGGCATCACGACGTCGCTCGCGATCGGCTGGAGATCCTCGCCGCGGAGCTCCCACGTCCGCTCGCACGAGGCGCAGTGAAACACGACGTCGGCGGCACGCAGCGCGAAATCCCAGCCGCAGTTCGGGCAGCAGAGCGGCCGGAAGCCGACCACGTGCTCGCCGTCGCCCGCTCCGTCGCGACGTGCGACCTGCTCGTCGACCAGCGTCGCGGCGGCCTCCCGCGCGACCAGCGAGCCGGTGACCCCGTCGATCACCACGACCGTTCGCTGAGCGGCCGGCACCACCCAGAGCGGAAACCAGACCAGCGCCAGAACCACACGCAGCACGTCGCGCTGCACGACGTCCCCCGGGACCTGTGGCGCGAGCGCGTGCGCCAGCGCCGCGTCGGGATCGAGCGTCGGCTCGAGCACCGTTCCTTCCCGCTCCAGTGCATCGCGCGCGAACAGCTCGACGCGCAGCACGCCGGTGCGGACGCCGAGCGACCAGCTCGCGAGCGGCGCCAGCGCGTCGCAGGCGAGGAAGCTGCGCTCGAGCACGCGGCTCGTCAGCGCGAGCTCGACGTCGCCCTCGCGCGGCCGCGCGACGCCGCGCAACGCGCGCAGCAGGCGCGGTCCCTCGTCGCAGGGACGCTCGGACTCCAGCTCGTCGCTCGCCCGCCGCACGCGCTCACGGCGCCAGACGAGCTCCTCCGCCGTGAGCCGGTAGTACGGCACGAACAGCAGCCGCGGTGGCGCACCGGCGCGCGCGGAGCCGTGCGCGAACGAGGCGATCTTCTGCGCCTCGAGAGCCGTCGTGTGCGGCCGGATCGCCCAGCGCAGCACGCGGCGGCGTCCGGTGACCAGCAGCACCGTGCCGCAGTGCGCGCAGCGCACCGCGTTCGACCCCTCCGCGAAGTCGAGTGGCGCACCGCAGCGCGCACAGCTGGTCGCCACGACGAACGTGCTGGCGACGTCGGCGCCGGGTTGCGGCGCGCGTGGCAGCGCGGCGGTCGTCAAGGCGCGGGCGCCGGCGGCGGTGCCGACGACGGCTCGGCCGGCGCGACCTTCTCACCGCACTGGAAGCAGTAGCGCGTGCCCGGCGGCAGCGGCGTCGCACAGCTCGGACACGCGAGCCGGCTCGCCAGATCGAGCCCGCACGACGAGCAGAAGTTCGCGAGAGCGGTCACGTTCTTCGCACAGCGCGGGCACTTGCGTGCGACCACCATCTGGTGGCCGCAGCGCGCGCAGAAGCGGCTGTCGGCGTCGACCGCGGCGTGACACTCGGGGCAGTGCAGTCCGTCCTTCAGCATCGCCGCCGAGGTGATCGGCTCGCCGCTCAGCGAGCGCAGGACCATGCCCGGCAGCAGCATGCCGAGCCCCGCCCCGAGCCCCAGCTCCATCGCGGCGCCGGCGCCGCCGTTGCCGCCGTTGCCGCCGTTGCCGCCGTTGCCGTTGCCGCCGCCGTGCGCGCCGCCCTCGCCGAGGGCGCCCGCGGCGCGGAACTTGAGGTAGTCGTCGAGGTTGCCGACCGCGGCCATGCCCGCGCGCTCGTCGATGCGGCGCTGCACGTCCTCGGGCGGGGTGATGCGGCCGATCAGGAAGTCGCCGAGTGCGATGCCGTACTTGCCGAAGTCGGCTTCCAGACGCTCACGCACCGCGGCCGCCATCTCGTCGTAGCGCTGCGGCAGCTCGACCAGCGTGTCCACCTGCTCGCCGAGGTAGTCGTTGAAGCGCGACACGATCACCTCGCGCAGGTAGTCCTCGACGTCCGACGTCGTGAACACGCCCTGCGTGCCGACCAGGCTGTTCACGAACAGCAGCGGCTCGACGATGCGGATGGTGAACGCACCGAACGCGCGCAGCCGCACCAGCCCGAGCTCGCGGTCCTTGAACGCCACCGGGTCCTTGGTGCCCCAGCGCAGGTTGGTGAACGTCTTCTGATTGACGAAGTAGACCTCGGCGCGAAACGGGCTCGTGAAGCCCCACGGCAGCGACAGGACCTTGGTGAGGATCGGCAGGTTCGCCGTCGAGAGCGTGTGCCGCCCGGGCCCGAACACGTCGAGGCCGCGCCCGCTCTTGAAGAAGATCGCCGCCTGGCTGTCGCGCACGATCAGCTGCGCGCCGAGCTTGGTCTCGCCCGAGCCGTCCTCGGGCACCCGGTGGACGATCTCCGTCCCGCTCTCATCGAGCCACTCGATGACCTCGAGAAACTGCGACATGCGTCTTCCTCCCGCGGCTCGCCGAAGACGCGCGGCCGCATTCCACTATCGACGCTCGTCGCGCCGCGCATGAAGGGATCCGGTTGCGTCGTCGGCGCCGATCCGCGACACCGACGGGGTCCGCAGCGACGTCTATGGAGTCCTCGCCCATCCTGTCGGGTCGCTTCCTGCGCCTCACCGTCGCGAACTTCTGCTTCTTCATGACGTTCGCGACCTTCTTCCTCCTGCCGCTGCACGTGCGTGCGCTCGGCGGCTCGGATCAGACCGTCGGCTTCGTGATGGGATCGTCGGGCGTGCTGAGCCTGATCGGCGTGTTCCTGGTCGGGCTGCTCATCGACCGTGTCGGCTGCCGTGTCTTTCTCCGCACCGGCCTGCTCGGCATGTCGCTGGTCTCGCTGTCGTTCGCCTTCGTCGACCAGATCGTGCCGTGGCTCTTCCTGCTGCGCGGGCTGCAAGGGCTGTTCTTCGCCTGCGGCTTCAACTCGGCCTCGACCCTCGCCGCCGCGTACACGCCGCCGGAGCGCCGCGCGACCGCACTCGGCTTCTTCGGCGTGTCGACGCTCACCACGCACGCGCTCGCACCGACGCTCGGCGAGCAGATCCTGCGCGTCGCGGACTTCCACGTGCTGTTCGCGGTGGCGTCGGGCTTCTCGATGATCGGGCTGGTGCTCGCCTGGACGCTGCCCGATCCACCGCCGCAGAGCACCGCGCAGGCGGGCGGCATGTTCTCGCTGCCGCGCATGCTCGCCGTGGCACTCGGTGCGACCTGGTTCTGCGGCATCGCCTTCGGTGCGGTGATGACCTTCGTGCCGACCTTCACGCAGGACGCGCAGCTCGGTCCGGTGTCGGTGTTCTTCCTCTCGTACACGTCGATGGCGATCACGACGCGGCTCTGGGCGGGGCGGATCGCCGACGACTTCGGGCTGCGGCGCATGATCCTGCCCGGCGTGGCGCTGCTGTCGCTCGCGATCCTCGGGCTGTCGGAGGTCTTCTCGGTGTGGACGCTGCTCGCCGCGGGTCTGGTGTTCGGGCTCGCGCAGGGCATCACGTATCCGACGATGAACGCGTTCAGCGTCGACCTCGCCGGGCCCGGACAGCTCGGGCGCGTGCAGGCCTTCTACAACGGCACGTTCAACGTCGGCGTCACCGCGGCCGGGTTCATCCTCGGCCCGGTCGTGCATGCGTTCGGCCACCGCACGATGTTCGAGATCGCGTCGGGATCGGCGCTGCTGGCATTCGTGCTCTTCCTGTTCGGCACGCGCGAGCCCGCGATCGCGCACCAGGTGCGCTGATCACGGCACGGCTGCGACGCCTGCTGCGCGAGGTGTTCGGCCTCGTGCCGGTGCTCGACCTGCACGGTCTCGGCGTGCGCGCCGCGATCGCCGCCACCGAGCGCTTCGTCGCCGAGATGGCGGCGCGCGGCGAGCGCGAGGTCCGCATCGTGTACGGCAAGGGGCGCGGCTCGCCGGGCGGCGTCGGGGTGCTGCGCGAGGCGATCCCGGCGTGGCTCGAGCAGCACGGCGATCACGTCGAGCGCATGTCGCGCGAGATCGACCGCGACGGCAACGACGGCGCGATGCGCGTCTGGCTGCGCGCGACGCCGCGCGAGCCCTGATCGCCGCGTCGCGACGGCGAGCCGGCAACGTCACCAGCCGATCGCGCAGCCGTCCTTGCGGCGATCCGAGCCGCCCCAGTAGGCCCCGGTCGCGGGATCGATCATGATGCCCTGCCCGCCGCCGAAGCCGCCGCGCAGCAGCGCCGCGAGCGGGCCCTGCACGTCGTGCCCGAGCTCGGCGAGACGCTGCTTGACGGCCTCGGGAAATGCGTCCTCCAGCGCGACGGTCGCACCACCGAGATAGTGGAAGCGCGGCTGGTCGAGCGCTTCCTGCACGTTCATACCGTGGTCGACGAGGTTCGACACGACCTGCAGGTGTCCCTGCGCCTGCACGTCGCCGCCCATGACGCCGAACGACACGCGCGGTCCGTCCGCGTCGCACAGCATGGCCGGGATCAGCGTGTGGAACGGCCGCTTGCCGGGCGCGATGCAGTTCGGGTGCTCCGCGTCGAGCGTGAAGCCGCGGCCGCGGTTCTGCAGCGCGATGCCCGTGCCGGGCACGACCAGCCCCGAGCCGAACGGACCGTACAGGCTGTTGATCAGCGACACGACGTTCCCGGCCCGATCGGCGACCGTCAAGTAGACGGTCTCGCTCGAGCGCGGCTCGCCGGCGCTCGCCGACGGCAGCGCGCGCTCGCGCGACAGCAGCGCCGCGCGCCGGCGCGCGTACGCCTTGTCGAGCAGCGCCGCGACCGGGACGCTCGCGTGCTCCGGATCGCACACGAAGCGCGTGCGGTCGGCGAATGCGAGCTTCATCGCCTCGATGCGCAGGTGCAGCATCTCGGGCGAGCCGGGTGCGAGCCCCGTCACGTCGAAGCACTCGAGGACGTTGAGCGCGAGCAGCGCCGCGATGCCCTGCGTGCTCGGCGGCAGCTCGTACAGGCGGAAGCCGCGGTAGTCGGTCGCGATCGGCTCGACCCAGGTCGACGTGTGCGCCGCCAGATCCTCGCGTGCGAGGAGACCGTCGTGCTCGGCCGCGAGGCGCGCGATGCGCTCCGCGATCTCGCCGCGGTAGAACGCGTCGCGGCCGCCCGCGGCGATGGTGCGCAGCGAGCGCGCGAGGTCGGGAAAGCGGACGATCGCGCCGAGCCGGGGCGGCTCGCCGCCGGGCGCGAAGCAGGCGCGCGCCGCGTCGTTGCCGAGAAATCCCGCCTGGGCCGAGAGGCCCCACTCGAGCGCCACCACCTCGCTGACCGGGAAGCCGTCCTCGGCGTACGCGATCGCCGGTGCGAGGACGTCGCCGAGCGGGCGCGTGCCGCAGCGCTCGAGGATCGTGCACCAGGCGTCCACCGCGCCCGGCACGCTGACCGTGAGGATGCCCTGCGGCGGCATCTCGGCGAGGCCGCGACGCGCGTACTCCGCGCACGTCGCGCGAGCGGGCGCCCGGCCGGTGCCGTTCAACGCCAGGAGTCTCTTCTCCGCGGCACTCCACGCGAGCATCAGGCAGTCGCCGCCGACGCCGGTGTTGTAGGGCTCGACGACGCCTTGCACGGCGACGGCCGCGATCGCCGCATCGAACGCGTTGCCGCCGGCACGCAGCATGGCGAGCCCGGCCGACGAGGCGAGGGTCTGGCTCGTGCAGACCATGCCGTTGCGCGCCATCGCCAGCGACCGGGCGCTGGCGACGACACCGCCCGCGGAACGTGCGCTCGCGAACATCCCGTGCCCCTACTCCAACTGCGCCCGCGCGGCGAGCGCTCGTGACGCCTCGCGCCACACGCGGACGCTTGAATTCGACCGCGCCGCGTCGAAAGGTCGCGCACAGAGGGAGCTCGCCATGCCGGAGGAACCGCGTCTCATCAGCGACTGGGTCATCGACTGCGACACGCACGTGACCGAGCCGGGCGACGTGTGGACGTCGCGCGTCTCCGCGAAGTGGGGCGACCGCGTGCCGCACCTCGTGCGCGACGAGCACGGCGTCGACCACTGGCGCTTCGGCAAGACCGAGCGCATCGTCCCGGTCGGCCACACCGCCGTCGCCGGCTGGCGCGATCCGTTCCCCGCCGCACCGCGCAACATGGACGAGGTCCCTGCCGCGGCCTACGACGCGCGCGCACGCCTCGCCTACCTCGACACGGTCGGCATCTGGGCGTGCGCGATCTATCCCAACATCGGCGGCTTCGGGAACGAGAGCTTCCTCGGCCTCGAGGACCGCGCGCTGATGCTCGATTGCGTGCGTGCGTACAACGACTGGCTGATCGAGTGGTGCTCGGCCGACGCGCGGCGCTTCATCCCGATCCTGGCGCTGCCATTCTGGGACGTCGAGGCCGCGGTCGAGGAGGTCCGTCGCTGTGCGAAGCTCGGGCACCGCGGCATCCTGTTCACCGGCGAGCCGCAGGCCTACCGGCTGCCGTACCTCGGCGATCGCCACTGGGACCCGCTGTGGCAGGTCGCGGCGGAGACCGGGCTGCCGGTCAATCTCCATCTCGGCTCGGCGAACTTCACCGAGGAGTTCGCAATGGAGCGCATCGCGGCGCACGGCGTCGGACCGACCGTCGTGCGCTCGACCACCGCGCTGTTCTTCAAGAACGCGATGCAGCTCACGGATCTCCTGATGTCGGGCGTCCTGCCGCGACACCCCGGCGTGCGCTTCGTGTCGGTCGAGAGCGGCATGGGCTGGGTGCCGTTCATGCTGGAATCGGTCGACCACGTGTTCGGCTACTCGCGGGTCGACGTCGAGCGGCCGGAGTACGCGGACAAGCCGAGCCGCTACTTCCACCGTCAAGTATCCGTGTGCGCGTTCTTCGAGGAGATCGCACCACAGCGCCTGGTCGACGTCGTCGGCGAAGACAACGTGCTGTTCGAGACCGACTACCCGCACCCGGTGTGCCTGTACGGCAACGTGCGCGAGAAGATCGACGCCGCCTACGGCGCGCTGCCGCGCGACGTGCAGCGCAAGATCCTGTGGGAGAACGCGGCCGCGCTGTACGGCGTCGGCGCGCCCGAGGAAGGCTGGCGCGAGGCACCGTCCGGCGCGTGAAATCCTTGGTTTGAACGGCGCACGCCGCGTCGATAGACAGCGAGCGTCCCATGACATCGCTCTACCCGCTCTGCCGCGTCCCGCGCTCGCTGGACGACGTCACCACCGTGCGTCCGCGCACGGAGATCGAGCCGCGCCACCTGCGTCTCGACCGGGGCGCCGTGGACGCCGTGTGGGACGCGGTGCGAAGCCTCTACGCGAGCGGCACGCATCCCGCGGTCGCGCTCTGCGTGCGGTATCAGGGTGAGGTCGTGCTCGATCGCGCGATCGGCTACGCGCGCGGCAACGCGCCGGACGACGCCCCCGACGCGCCGAAGGTCCTCGCCACGCCCGACACGCCCTTCTGCCTGCTCTCGGCGTCGAAGCCGGTCACGGCGATGGTCGTCCACCTGCTCGACGAGCGCCGGCTCGTCCACCTCGACGACCCGGTCGCCGAGTACATCCCGGAGTTCGCACGGCACGGGAAGGAGACCATCACGCTGCGCCACATCCTGGGACACCGGGCCGGCGTGCCGAACCCGCCCGAGTCGACCATGGATCCGGACCTGCTCGAGAACCCGGACCAGATCGTCGAGCTGCTGTGCGACCAGAAGCCGATCTGGCGGCCGGGCCAGCGCCTCGCCTACCACGCGGTGACCACCGGCTTCCTCCTCGCCGAGGTGGTGCGCCGCGTGACCGGTCAGGACATCCGGACGTTCCTGCGCGAGAACATCCTCGCACCGCTCGGCTTCCGCTGGATGAACTACGGCGTCGCACGCGAAGACATCGGCCAGGTGGCGGTGAACGCGTTCACCGGCCCGCCGCCGCTGCCGCCGATCTCGACCTTGTTCCGGCGCGCGCTCGGCATGCCGGTCGAGGACGTGGTGGAGGTCAGCAACGACCCGCGCTTCCTGCGCAGCGTGTTCCCCTCGGGCAACGTGATCTCGACGGCGACCGAGGCGTCGCGCTTCTTCGATCTGCTGCGCTGCGGCGGCGTGCTCGACGGCGTGCACGTCTTCGAGCCGCGCACGGTGCGCCGCGCGATCGCGGAGCAGTCGTACATGGAGCCGGACTTCACCCTCGTGCTGCCGTTCCGCTACAGTCTCGGATTCATGCTCGGCGCGGAGTGGTTCAGCCTCTACGGCCCGTACACGGCACGTGCCTTCGGCCACATCGGGTTCACCAACGTCTTCTGCTGGGCCGATCCCGACCGCGACGTCGCGGGCGCGCTGCTCACCAGCGGCAAGCCGCTGGTCTACCCGCAGATCTACTGGATCTGGGAGATGCTGCGCCGGATCGGCAACGCGTTCCCCGTCCGACCGGACCGCTGAGCGCGACCCGACGGAGTCGCGTCCGACCGGTCACGCACCAAGACGAGCCGATCGCGATGCGGGGCCGCGGCGCGTACGATCCCGCCTTGAGACCGCGCGGCGGCGGGGCGCATAGTGCCCGGCCATGAGCTTCCGACGCCGCCACCCGCTGTCCACGATCGTCGTCCTCGCCGGTCTCGCGCTCGCACCCGTGTCGGTGCACGCTGCGTGCCGCACGGGTGACACCGCGCTGGCCGACGAGCGTGCCCTCGCCGCCTTCCGCACGGCACTCGACGAGAGCTGTCCGTGCGACGCCTACGACGGCGCCGCGGGTGGAACGCGCGGAGCATTCCGCGCCTGCGCGACGGCGGTCCTGGAGGATGCGCGAGCGAGCGGCGCGCTCGACGAGCGCTGCGTCGCGACCGCGAAGGACGTCGTGGCGACCTCGACGTGCGGCACGCGCGGCGTGGCATGTGCGACCGTCACCGGCGGCAGCACGCCGCACGCGACGTGCACGGTCACCAGCACGTCCGCCTGTCGCACACGCACCGGTCGCACCGTTTTGCCCGGCCTCGACCGCACCTCCGCGACGCCGCCGATCAGCCCGTTCGGCGACCGCAGCGGAACCTCCCGTCAAGCATGCACGAGCGCGGACTTCTGCGCCGACGTGGTCGAGTGGACCGCCGGCACCTGCCTCGACACGCGCGAGAACGGCCCGTACGGCGCCGGCTTCCGCGACGTGCGCCTGGTCAAGCCGTCGGCCTACGATCCGAGCGAGGAGCGCGTTCTCGATGCCGTCGTCTGGTATCCGACGACGCCCGAGGCAGGACCGATCGAGCCCCGGTCGGGTGCGGTGCGAGACGCGGTGCTCGACGGATCGGGCGGACCGTATCCGGTGGTGATGTTCAGCCACGGCTCGTGCGGCTACGAGCGCCAGAGCCTGTTCCTCACCCCGTGGCTCGCGAGCTGGGGCTTCATCGTCGTCGCCGTGCCGCACCCGGGGAACACGATCTCCGAGTTCCCGACCTGCGGCACACCGAGCGCCCAGGCGAAGTCCGCGGTCGAGCGTCCGCGCGACGTGGTGTTCGCGCTCGACTGGATCCTCGCCGCGGGCGACGACGAAGGCTCGCCCTTCTTCGGCGCCGTCGACGCGCAGAACATCGCCATGACCGGACACTCGTTCGGCGGGCTCACGACGTACTTGACGACGGCCATCGACGACCGCTTCACCGTCGCCGTGCCGATGGCGCCCGCGACCGGCCAGCGCTCGACGCTCACGATCCCGTCGCTCACGATGTACGGCACGATCGACTCGGTGGTGTCGCGGCCGGGCATCTTCGCCGCCTACGAGCGCTCGAGCGCACCGAAGCGCCTGGTCGGCATCGAGGACGCGGGTCACTACGCGTTCTCCGACGGCTGCTTCCCGAGCGCCGACTGCGACCCGCCGACGACGCTCACACAGGAGGAGGCGCACGAGCGCGTCAAGCGCCAGATCCTGCCGTTCCTGGAGGTGTGGCTGAAGGGAGATCGGCGCTGGACGCCGTTCCTCACCACGCCGCCGCCTCCCGGAGTGACGTCGAGGGTGGACTGAGCTCCGCCCCGGCCTTGCCGACCGCGAGGCGCGCGGACACTACGTGCGCATGGCGCTCGACACGACGCGCGGCAGCCTGTGCGAGCTCTCGGGCACGAGCCTGTCGCGCTCGGCGGTGCTCTACCTGAAGGGTTCCCTGCACCGCGACGCGGACGCCGCACTGCTGGCGCGGGTAGGCGCCTTCGCCGGACATGCCGAGCAGACGGTCGGACGCGCGCTGCTCGACTACCGGCGCGACAACGGGTTCGGCATCCCCGGCGAGGCCGGCTCCGTACAGTCGCAGGTCTTCTTCAAGCACGACGTGCACCACGTGCTCACCGGCTACGACATCACACGGAGCGGCGAGTTCGCGGTCGCCGGCTTCCATGCCGGCGTCGGCGGCAAGGACTCCGCGGATTCCACGGCCCTCCTGCTGCTCCAGCTGCAGGTCGCGATGCAGGTGGACCCGACGGTCGCCGCGTGGCGCGACCAGTTCGACCCCGATGCGTACTTCGCGGCACTCGAGCGCGCCGCGCGCTGCACGACCGACGTCGCCGACGCCGCCTGGGACCCGTGGAGCGTCGTCGACCTGCCGCTCGCCGAGGTCCGCCGCACGCTCGGCATCTCCGAACAGGGCGCCATGCTGCGCTCTCCCGGCGATCGCTGGTGCGGTGCGCTCGGCCCGCCGTCACGGCGCGTCGATCGCGACAAGATCAAAGAAGCGCGCCCCTGACGGCCCGGATCGACCACCGAACGGGTGCCCTGGTTCACCCATCCGGCGGCCGAAACGTGCTTGCCGGCCGATGCACGCACCGGCAAGATCGCGCCGGCCACGCGGCCCGCGCCCGCGTCCGCGTCCGGGGGGATCATGGTCGACTGGAACACCGAGAACGTCCTGCACTTGCTGTCGCGCGCCGGCTTCGGAGCCAAGTACAAGGAGGCCCCGGGCTGGGTCCGCCGCGGCCAGGCGCTCACCGTGGAGCTCCTGGTCTCGCAGAAGGGCATGAGCGCGAAGGGGCCCGGCACGCCCGACGCCGATCCCGAAAGCCTCGCCAAGCTGCAGACCTGGTGGGTGAAGC
The DNA here is from genome assembly GCA_019749875.1 of Candidatus Binatia bacterium. GTDB lineage: Bacteria > Desulfobacterota > Binatia > UBA12015 > UBA12015 > VGTK01. Next base: position 18,815 of record JAIEPK010000210.1, read on the forward strand.
GGATGGCGACGCAGAACGCGCGCCGGCTGCAGGAGAAGATGGTCCTGTTCTGGCACGACCACTTCGCGACCCAGTACTCGGTGGTGAAGAACGTCCGGCAGATGGCCTACCAGAACCGGACGTTCCGCCTGCACGGCCTGGGCTCGTTCAAGACGCTGGTGCAGGAGGTCACGCGCGACGCGGCGATGCTCGACTTCCTCGACGGCAAGCTGAACAGCAAGAACAACCGCAACGAGAACTACGGCCGCGAGCTGATGGAGCTGTTCGTGCTCGGCGTCGTCGACCTCGACGGCAACGAGAACTACACGCAGCAGGACGTCGAGAACATGGCGCGCTGCTGCACCGGCTTCCAGATCGACAGCGCGACCGACCTCGGCTTCATGAACCCGGCGCGCTTCGACACCAGCGCGAAGGTCCTGTTCCTGAACGAGCCGTTCGAGGCGGTCGGCAAGTTCGGCTTCGAGGACGGCAGCGGCGTGCCGTTCCCGCCGGCGACCAACGTCATCGACGTCCTCTTCCGGCACAGGGACACCGACGGCGAGCTGACCATGCCGCGCTTCCTCGCAAAGAAGCTCTGGGAGTACTTCGCCTACCCGTCGCCGTCGAAGGCCTTGATCGACGAGGTCGCGGCACCGTTCATCGCGGGCGGCTTCGTGATCCGCGACCTGCTGCGCGCGATCTTCCTGCACGACGACTTCTACTCCGAGCAGGCCAAGACGAGCAGCGTCAAGAATCCGGTCGAGTACGCGCTCAGCGCGATGCGCGCGACCAAGGCGAGCAGCAACTACGCGCAGATCCCCGATCACCTCGCCGCGATGGGCATGGAGCTCTTCGACCCGCCGAGCGTGAACGGCTGGAGCAACGGCGCCGCATGGCTCTCGACCGGGCAGTTCCTGAACCGCTTCGAGTTCGCCCAGGCGCTCGCGGCGGGACGCGACGTGAAGGCCATCAAGATGAAGCCGACGCAGATCTTCGACGACGACGCGACCAGCGCGGATCAGGTCGTCGACGAGCTGCTCGGCGTCTTCGGCGTCGCGGCACGAGTGCCCGCCGGAGCACGCCAGGCGCTGATCGACTACCTGAACGACCCGACGCCCCCGTCGAGCTTCTCCGATCCGACGGTCATCGAACGCAAGGTCCGCGGCGTGATCGCGCTGATCCTGCAGCTGCCCGAGTTCCACATCCACTGAGGCGGGGGACGACATGAGCATTCGCATCTCGCGCAGGAAGTTCTTGACCGGCACCGCCGCCACCGCGGCGGTGCTCGGCATGCCGAATCCCTTCCAGCGGGCGATCCTCGGCGCCCGCGCCGCGTTCGCCGCACCGGCGGACGCGATCCTCGTGCTGGTGCAGCTCGAGGGCGGCAACGACGGCCTCAACACCGTGATCCCGATCGACGATGCACCCGGCGTCGCGCAGCGATCGCTGTACGACAGCGCGCGCCCGTCGATCGGCATCGCGGTGTCCGACCTGCTCGACACCGAGATCGGCGCCGATCCGGTGAAGGGCAACCGGCTCGCGCTGCATCCGTCGCTGGCGCCGCTGCACGACCTCTACACCGGCGGCAACCTGGCCGTGATCAACGGCGTCGCCTACCCGAACCAGAACCTGTCGCACTTCCGCTCGGAAGACATCTGGATGAGCGCGAATCCCACGGGAAGCGCGCAGAACGGCTGGCTCGGACGCTACCTCGACGCCGCGTTCACGCCGAGCGACCTGAAGGCCGTCGACTTCGACAACACGCTGAGCCCGGCGTTCTACAGCGTCGACTCGAACGTGCTGGCGGTGACCGCGCTCAGCGAGTTCGTGCTCGGCGACGACCCGCTCTACCCGGACCTCGCGGCAAAGAAGGCCGCTCTGCAGGCGGCATACGCCGAGGAAGCGCTGCAGGCGACGGGCATGCAGCTCTCGGTCGGTACGTCCGGCAGCGTGCTGCTCGGCGCGCTCGACGATTACGCCGCGGTCGACACGACCTGGCCGTCCAACCTGAACGGCAAGCCCGGGCGCTTCGCGAAGCGCCTGAAGGACATCTCCTCGATCCTGCGCAACGACGTGCAGGGCGGCAACCCGCTCGGCGCGCGCTTCTTTCACGTGCGTCAGGGCGGCTACGATACGCACTCGAACCAAGGTGCGCTCGCGGGCCGGCAGGCCGACCTGTTCGACGATCTGGGCGTCGCGCTGAAGGCGTTCTACGACGACACCGTCGACCTGGGCATCTCGAACAAGGTTCTCGTGCTGACCTTCTCGGAGTTCGGTCGCCGTGTCGCGCAGAACGGCGGCGGCGGCACGGATCATGGCGAGGCGTCGGTGCTGTTCGCGATCGGCGACGCGGTGGTCGGCGGCGTGTACGGCACGGTGCCGGCGCTGAACGACCTCAACAAGGGCAATCTCAAGGTTCAGACCGACTTCCGGCAGGTGTACGCGACGGTCATCGACAGGTGGCTCGCGTCGCCGGGCGCACACGTGCCGCTGTTGCCCGGCGCGCCGTTCTCGACGCTCGGCTTCCTCACGTAGCGCCAGCCCCTGTCGCGGCGATGCCGGGCGCCGCGAGACGAATTCTGGTAGGCCCCGGCCGGTGCAGCCGGGGAAGATCGGACTCGCCTGGAGCGACCGCGTCGCGACGCTCGTCGCCGGCCTCCTCGGCGCGGGCTTCTGCCTGTGGTCGTACGGGCCGAGCATCCTCGACGGCACCGCGATCAACTGGGTGATGCTCGGCGACCGCGCCCAGAGCTTCCTCGGCTGGCACTTCTACCGCAGCGTATCGGAGAGCTTCCCGCTCGGCGCGATCCCCGATCTGGTGGCACCGGTCGGCTCGTCGCTCGCCTTCAGCGACGCGATGCCGTGGTTCTCGATCCTGCTGAAGCCGCTCTCGCCGTGGCTGCCGCCCACGTTCCAGACCGCCGGTCTCTGGCTCGTGCTCTGCCACGCGCTGCTCGGCGCATTCGCGTACGCGGTGCTGCGCGAGCTGCGTGTCGCACGATCGGTCGCACTCGCCGGCAGCGTGCTCGTCGTCGCGAGCCCGGAGCTCGTGCGGCGCGGCGGACACCTGAGCCTGTGCGCCCAGTGGCTGATCGTCGCCGCGCTCCTGCTCGCGCTGCGCACCCGCGGCGATCGGACGATCGGTCGCTTCGCCCGGCGCTGGAGCGCGCTCCTCGCCGTCGCCGCGGGCACCCATCCGTACCTCGCTGCGATGGTGCTCACCCTGGCGCTCGCCGCGTGCGCGAACGGCACGCCGCTCTGCCGTCTGGCGCTCGTCGAGCGCGCGCCGCGCGACGGAGAGCCCGCGTGGCCGGTACGACTCCTCGCGCGGGCCGCGATCCTGCTTGGCGTCACCGCCGCTGCGATGTACGTCTTCGGCTACTTGACGGGGCCGCCGGGAACCGCCGGCGGCTTCGACACCTACTCCGCGAACCTGCTGACGTTGATCGACCCGCAAGGTGCATCGCGCGTGCTGCCGTCGCTGCCGAGCGTCCCTGGCCAGTACGAGGGCTACGCCTTCGTCGGCAGCGGAACGATCGCCCTGCTCGTGGTCGGATTCTTCCTCTACCGGCGCCGCCGGGGCGACCGGCCGGCGGTCTCCGGCGTCACTGCGTCTCCGGGCGCGCTCGCGGGCGGCGGCGAGCTGCGCCTGCTGGCACTCGCGATCGTCGCGCTGGCGGTGTTCTCGCTCGGGACCTCGGTCATGCTCGGCACCTGGCGGATCGCGACCATGAACCACCTCGTCGCCCGGCTCGAGCCGCTGCCGTCGGTCTTCCGGGCGTCGGGCCGCTTCGTCTGGCCGCTGCACTTCGCGGTGCTCTTCGCCGCCGTCGTCGTGATCGCGCGGCTCCTTCGACCGCAGGTCGCGGCCGTGACCGTGCTCGCGGCGGTGGCACTGCAGCTCGTCGACGGGGCGCCGTTCTATGCGGGCAGCGACGCCGCCGCGCTGGGGGCGAGCAACCGCTGGAATCCGCTGCGGTCGGCGGCCTGGCGCGCCGCCGGCGCGGAGTTCGACGAGCTCCGGCTGGTACCGCCCTACTTTCGCGAGAGCGAGTGTCCCACCAGCGACGTGCCGGCGTCCTTCTACGTTCCGTTCGCGTACGTCGCCGGGTCGGCCGGCATGCGGATCAACAGCGGCCAGCTCTCGCGCCAGCCCACGGCGCAGCTCGCGCGCGCCTGCGGCGACGCCGAGGACGAGATCGCCGTCGCGCACGTCGACCCGCGCGTGCTCTACGTCGTGACCGGCGACGCGATGGAGCGCTTCACGGCCGCCCGGCTCGGCCTCGCCACGTGCGGGCGGCTCGACGGCGTCACGGTCTGCTGGAGCAGCGCACGTCGCACGCGCTTCGCGGCGCTGGTGCCGGTGGATCTCGGGCCGTACCGCGCCTGCACCGACCTGCGACGCCGCTGGAGGTCGCGGTCGGGCGCTTGAAGCTCCGGCCGGTGCGGGAGTGCTCTCAGCGCTCGAGCAGCACGCGCGCCAGGGCGAGCAGCAGCCCGATCAGGCCGCCGACCACCGCGCCGTTCAGGCGCACGAACTGCAGGTCGTTCCCGACACGGTCCTCGATCTGCTGGACCAGGGCGCCGGTCTCGAGCGCTTCGAGGTTCTCGCGCACCGTGAGCCCGATCTGGTGGTGGTTCTTCTGCAGCAGGTCGATGGCGGTCGAGCGCACCCAGTGGTCGAGGGTCTCGCGCCGCGCCGGGTCCGCGAGCACGCGTACGATCCCCTCGCGCAGCTGGCGGTCGAGGAACGTCGACAGCGGGCCGTGCGGATCGGCGAGCTCGTGGTCGAGCTGCTGCTGGAGACGGTGCAGGCCTTCGACGATCACCGGACGGAGCTCCATGCTCTCGACCAGGGCCGAGCGTGCGCGAGCGACCTGCATGCTCGCCTGCGGATCGCCGGCGCCGAGCCGCTCCGCGAAGCGCGCCAGCGCGCCGAGCGCCGCGCGGCGCAGCGGATGATCGCGATCGTAGGCCGCGAGCCGCAGCTCGGACGAGGCGTACGCGCACGCGGCGTCGACGATCTTGCGCTGCACGACTTGACGGCGCAGGAAGAACGGCACCATGCGCTTGCCGCTCTCGCGCAGCTTCTCCGCCGAGCGCTGGATCCACCACTCGAGCTCTTCCGCCGTCTGCGGACGGTCGGCGAGGTTCGCCGCGGACAGCGCGACCGACTGCACGATCGCGTCCGCGCTGTCGCTCTTGACGGCGCGCGCGAGCAGGCGCGCGATGGTCTGATCCGAGGGCAGGTCGTGCAGCTGGTGGCGGATCGTGCGCTCGATCAGGTCGTGCACCTCGGGCTCGTTGACGGTGCGGCCGAGCGCGCGCAGCAGGTCGCGCATCGGGCCGCCGAGACGCGCCACGTGCGACGGGTCCTCGAGCCACTCGAGCAGCAGCGCGCTGGGCGCGATGCGCGACAGGCGCGTGCCGATCACGTCGGGCGACAGCCACTCGTTCTGCACCATCGAGACGATGCTCTCGATGATCTTCTCGCGCCGGTTGGGGATGATCGCGGTGTGCGGGATCGGCAGCCCGAGCGGATGCCGGAACAGCGCGGTGACGGCGAACCAGTCGGCGAGCCCGCCGACCACCGCGGCCTCGAAGCCCGCCGCCACCACGTGCAGCCAGGCAGCACCGGCGAGCGGGCCCACCGCGAGCGCGACCCGGGACGCGAGCGCGCCCACGACCGCGACCGCGAGCGAGATGGATCCGACCCGATTGCGACGCGCCACCGTCCTCCACTGTAGCCGACGACCACCCCCTCCCGAGCGGGGCCACGATCGGCGACGACG
>JAIEPK010000465.1 GCA_019749875.1 Candidatus Binatia bacterium
TGGCGCGCGTCCCGGCCGGTCCACGGCGACCCTCGGCCGCGGAGCGCGCACCGGCCGATCCGCCGGGGCCGTCGGCGGCGGCCGCCCAGCGTGCCGACCACGCGTTCAGCGGTCCGAGAACGTCGAGCAGCTCGCGCGCGATCGCGGTCAGCGCGTAGCCGCCCTCGGCGGATGTCTCGACCAACCCCGCGTCGCGCATCTCTCCGAGGCGCGTGTTCAGCACCGAGGGCGAGACGTCGTCGCACTGCTCGCGCAGCGCGCGGAACGTCAGCGGCCCCTCGCGCAGCTGCCACAGGATGCGCAGCAGCCAGCGGCGACCCAGCAGGTCGAGCACCGCCATGATCGGACGTCCCGTCCGCGACCCTCGCACGCGTCGTGCTCGGCGTTCCATCGTCACCTCTTGTGCTACGGAAAGCGTAGCGGTAGGTTCGTTGCTACGAAATCCGTAGCCCGGCGCGCCGCGCCGGTGCAAGCGCCGGAAGGAGACCGACGTCATGTCCGCGACACCGCGCATCGCACCGCTCGAGCCACCGTTCACGCCGGAGGTCGAAGCCGAGCTCGCCCGCTGGATGCCGCGCGGATCGCCGCTGCCTCCCCTCGGGCTCTTCCGCACCCTCGCGACGGATCTGCCGCTCGCGCGCGCGATGCATCCGCTCGGCAGCTTTCTGCTCGGCCGGCACTTCGCGCTGTCGCTGCGCGAGCGTGAGATCGTCATCGATCGCGTCTGTGCGCGCTGTGGCTGCAGCTACGAGTGGGGTGTCCACGTGGCCGCGTTCGCCGGCGCGGCAGAGCTCGACGAGCACGAAATCGCGGCGACGTGCGCCTCGACGACGGAGGGTGCTGCGGCGGCCCCGAGCTGGAGCACACGCGAACGGCTGCTGGTGCGTGCGGTCGACGAGCTGCACGATCACGGTCGAGTCGGCGAGGCGCTCTGGGAAGAGCTCGCGCGACACCTCGACGAGCGCCAGCTGCTCGAGCTGCTGGTGCTGTGCGGCTGGTATCACCTCATCTCGTTCGTCGCGAACGGCGCATGTGTGCCGCACGAGACGTGGGCCGTGGCGTTCCCGACTGCCGACCCGGCTCGTTGAGGGGTCGTTCGCGTCAAGGACGAGCGTCGCGTGGGCGCTCGTCGTCGCCGCGCTCCTGCACCCGCCGCCAGTAGCCCCACGGAAAGTGCACGACCTCGAGCTTCATCCCGTCGGGATCGGAGAAGAAGACCGCATAGTATCCAGGCCCGTACTGCGGGTAGGCGGCAGGCGGATCGAGCACCGTGATCCCGTTTCGTACGAGGAAGGCGTGGAGGCGGTCGACGTCGTCGCGGCTCCGCGCGCGCAGAGCGAGGTGGTGCAGCCCGGCACGGGTGCGCTCGAACGGCACGCTTCGCTGCTCGGCCGTGGCTGCCCGCAAGCCGATGTTCATGTGGCCGTTGCCCCACGCGACGTAGCTCTCGTGGGCCACCCGTCGCATCCCGAGAGCCGGGAGCACCATGCCGTAGAACTCGGTCGACCGCGCCAGATCACGAACCGTGAGATCGATGTGGTCGAGCGCGAGGATCTCGATCTCCGCCATCCCGTCTCCTTCGCCGCGCCGGCTACCTCTCGGGCTCATCCGGGGCCTCGCGCCGGAACGCCGATGGCCATCAGGAACATGACGCTCTTGCCGCGCGCGTGCGGCGAGAAGAACGCGGTCACGTCGTCGTCGAAGAACGTGAGCCCCGTGGCGCCGAGCCCGAGCGCGTACGCGGCGAGGTAGGCCTTGCCGCCCGCGATCGCGGCCTCGAGCTGGGCCGCTCGATAGCCACGGCTGCCGAGCGCGGCGAACGTCGCCGAGAGGTCATTGAGCCAGAAGATGTTCACGGCGGCGTCCGACGGGATCTGCTGACCGAGGCCGAGAAAGCCGGCCTCACGCCGGAAGCTGCCGCTGCGCAGCGGCAGCAGCGCGTCGCGCCCGCGATCGTACGCGTAGGCTCCGGCCGCGAGACCGTCCACCGCGTTGACGATCAGATACGGCTCCGCGCGGTGCGCACCGGGAGAGAGGAAGTCGGCGGGAATGCCCCGCGACACCGCGCGCAGGATCGTTCCGAGCGCACGAAAGGAGATCGGCGCGCGTGCGAATCGCCGTGCCGAGCCGCGACGCAGGATCACCGCCTCGATCGTCTCCGCGACCGCCTCGTTGCACGGATCGAGCGGGATCATGGTCGCCGGGTCCGCGACGGTGGGCTCGAGCGCGGGCAGCGCATGGCGCCAGCGCGCGACGTCGTCCGGTGCGGCGAGCGAGCTCGCGCGATGCGCCGCGACGATCGCGGGATACTCGACCTCACGCTCGGACAGGGGCAGCGTCTCCGGCGCGATCGGCTCCGGACGCACCGGGCGGGACGACGCATCGACCGCGGTCGACGCATCGCCCCCGAGCGTCACGAGCGCGAGCGCGGCTTCGTGCTCCGCGTCTACGCCGAGCAGCTCGTTCACGGCGTCGTCGGCGAAGCCCAGCACGAGCTGCACCGGAAGCCGGCGCGCCGCGGTCAGCGCGAGCAGGTTCGCGAGCTGTGTGCCCGCATCCCAGAACGCGTGGCGATAGGCACGGCTGCGGTACTTCCACGCGTTGCGCCACCACGTGCTCGTCAAGACCAAGATGGCCGGCGCTTCGCGCACGTGCGGCTCGTCGGACGTGGCCGCTGCCAGCACGGCACGCGGATCGCCGCCGCGCAGACGGCGCAGCGCGAAGTCGTGCGGGCCGAAGTGATGCAGGCCGGCATCGAGCCCGGGCAGGTCGGTACACGCGAGGTAGAGGTCGATGTGGTGCAGGTTCCCGGTGCACGCGGCGGCGCGAAAGAACGTTTCGCCGATCGGGTAGCTGCGCCGCTTCAGGACCCCGGCGGTGAAGTAGAGCAGGTGCGCGAGCAGATCGAGATCGACGCGCGGTGCGCTCGCATCGACGATATCGCTGCCGTCGTCGGCGATCGCCTCGAGCGCGGGACGCGGTGAGCCGGTCAGGTCACGCGCGAGCGGGATCGGCTCGAGCGTCGGATAGACCTTGAACGGGCGCGGCAGGATGTCCCAGTCCAGCACGTGCGGGTCGCCGCGCAGGCTCGCCAGGGAGTGCTTCGTGGTGTCGTGGTAGGCCCACAGATCAGCCACGTCGCGCTTCCCCATGCGTCCATCGCTACACCCGCAGTGCAGCCCAGAGAAGCGCGATCCGGCCTGTCCTCACTGCTGATCGGCGCGTGCGCGGATCATCGCATTGCGCTTTGCACGGCACACGACCTCGCCGCGCTGATTGGTCCCCACGTGCTCGAAGAGCACGATGCCGACGTCCGGTCGTGACTTCGAGCGTCGCGCCTCGAGCACGCTGGTCTCGACCGTGATGGTATCCCCGAAGAATACCGGCTTGGGAAACTCGACCTTCTCGAAGCCGAGGTTGCCGATCGTCGTGCCGAGCGTCGTGTCGCTCACCGACAAGCCGACCACGAGCGCCAGCGTGAACATGCTGTTCACCAGCGGCTTGCCGAACTCCGTGCCCTTCGCGAACTCGTGGTCGAGGTGCAGCGGCTGCGTGTTCATGGTGAGCGTCGTCACCAGCAGGTTGTCGGTCTCGGTGACCGTGCGGCTCGGCTGGTGCCGGAACGTCGCGCCGACCGGAAGCTCTTCGAAGAATTTTCCCGCCATGGGCGCGTCATACCACAGCCGGCGGGCTTGCCGCCGCAGCATCGCGCTGCCCGGGGCTTGCCGCTGCGGTCGTCGCGGGCGAGGATGAGCGGGCTGGTGACGACGCCCGAGCAAGAGCCGCGGATGTTCACGCTCCGCATCCTGACCCAGCTCGCGAGCGACGTCCGACGCGAGGAGTGGGATGCGCTGGTCGGCGACCAGTCGCCGTTTCTCGAATGGGGCTGGCTCGCGTCCCTCGAGGAAGCGCGCTGCGTCGGCGGGCGCAGCGGCTGGAGCGCGCAGCACCTCGCGCTGTACGAGAACGATGCGCTGGTCGCCGCCTGTCCGCTCTACCTGAAGACCAACAGCGAGGGCGAGTTCGTCTTCGACTATGCGTGGGCCAATGCCGCGCACGGCGCGGGCATCGAGTACTACCCGAAGCTGCTGGTCGGCGTGCCGTTCACGCCGGTCGCGGGACGACGCTTCCTCGTCGCGCCGCACCTGCACCGCCCGGGCATCGTCAAGATGCTGGCGCGGGCGCTGCGCGATCTGTGCGACGAGAACGAGATATCGTCGGTGCACGTGAACTTCTGCACCGACGACGAAGCCGAGGCGCTGCGCGAGGTCGGCTTCTCGGAGCGTCTCGGCTTCCAGTACAAGTGGCGCAACCGCGGCTACGGCGACTTCGAGGACTACCTCGCGGCGCTGCGGCACAAGCGCCGCAAGGAAGTGCGTCGCGAGCGCCGCGAGCTCGCGGCGCAGGGCATCGAGATCGATACGCTGCGGGGCGACGCGATCCCCGACGACCTGTTCGGCCCGATGTACGAGCTCTACCTCACCACGGTCGACAAGTACGTCTACGGGCGGCGTTACTTGACCAAGCGCTTCTTCGAGCTGCTGCGGGAGCGCTTCCGCCACAACCTCTGCTTCATCACCGCCCGTCATGGCGGCGATCTGCTGGCCGGGACGTTCAACGTCCAGAAGAGCGGCGTGCTGTACGGACGCTACTGGGGAACCTTCCAGGAGATCCGCTTCCTGCACTTCAACCTGTGCTACTACGCGACCATCGAGCACTGCATTCGTGACGGGCTGCAGCGTTTCGAGCCCGGTGCGGGCGGCGAGTTCAAGTGGCTGCGCGGCTTCGACCCCGAGCCGACGCGCAGCATGCACCATCTGCGCGATCCGCGTCTCGCCGCTGCGGTCGAGCGCTTCGTACAAGCCGAGCGCCGCGAGGTCGACCGCGTGATGCTCGCAATGCGCGAGCAGAGCCAGCTCAAGCCGAGCGGTCTCGAGGGCGACGACGCCTGACGTGGCGGCCGCTCCCGACCCGCGCCGAGCCGGGTCGGGAGCTTCGCGGTGCGCTGCAGGAAGGCTGCGAGAAGATCACCCGACCTCGTTCGACGCGTACGTCAGGCCGGGGTGCCGAGCGACGCGGGCACGTCGCTCGGCGCGAACGTCGCGCGGCCTCGTCAAGCCGCGCGGTGTCCCGCGACGACCGGGCGACCGGGGCGCGGGAACACGATGGTGAGTGGCGTCCGCTCGCGGGTCACGTTGCGCGACCTGCGCTCCACGTTCTTCAGGAGCCACATCGCGCTGCAGGTCAGAGCCAGCGCGGCGGCGAACAGCACGAACGTCCAGGTCGGGTTGAAGGTCAGCGTCACCACCTGGTCGGGGATCGCTGCCGAGGAGGCCAGAACCGGCATCATCGAGGTCAACATGATCGAACTCCTTCCCTCTTTCCCACCCGGTCGTGCGGCTCTCCCGGTGCGGGAACCACGCCGTCCCTGTCGGAGGTCCATTCCGCGACAGTGGTCCGTCGAGCTGGCCCGGAACGTTTCCGACTCTGGGTTGGAATCGACCGCTTTCCCGGGCCGACGCGCTGCATTGCAAACGCGGTGCCGCTTCTGCCGCGCGCCGATCCTCGGGTTGCTCGGCAGCAGACGCCATGAGCGTTGCGCCCCTGCAGCGGTCGCGGCGCGATCGCAACGATCCACGATCGTGATCGCAGCCTGCGTCCGGCGCGCGCAGCGTGCAAGCTGCGCAGCGCGCGCCGTGCGGGCCGTCAGGTCAAGGGTTCGCGTCGATCGCCCGTTCGACGTGCACCTCGATGCCGTTGAGCACGGCATTCCCGGAGATGGGATCGAAGCGGTCCTCTTCGGCGAGCCGGTTGCTGTTCGCACCCGCTACGCGGGAGGCGACGCCGAGGCGCATCCCGCTCTCGCCATGGCCCCAGCCATGCGGGACGCTGACCACGCCGCGCATGATGCCGTCGGTCACCTCGACCGGGACCTCGATGCTGCCCGCGCGCGAGCGCACCCGCGCCGTCGCGCCGTCCTCGAGGCCGAGCGTGCGCGCGTCGTCGGGGTGGAGATGCAGCGTGCAGCGCGCCTTGCCCGAGACCAGCGCCTCGACGTTGTGCATCCACGAGTTGTTGGAGCGCAGATCGCGGCGTCCGACGAGCAGCAGCGGCCGCTCGGCCGACGCACGCGGGCTGAGCTTCGCGCGCAGGCGGTCGAGGTCGGCGACGATCGATTCGGGTGACAGCTCGATCTTGCCCGACGGCGTGCGCAGCAGGTCGGGCAAGCGCGGCATCAGCGGACCGAGGTCGATCGCGTGGTCGCTCTGCTCGAGCTTCGCGAGCGTCAAGCCGTCGCGCGCGCCGAAGCCGTCGCCGTACGGTCCGGTGCGCAGCATGAGGTCGAGCAAGCGCTCGGGCCCGCGCCGACCCGCGACGGCCGCGCGGACCTGCTCGGCGGTCTTCCCGTATGCGGGCGAGTGCTCGCTGCCGATCGTCTTCTCGAGCTGCTGCTCGAAGACGAAGTCGTCGAGCGCCTCGATGCTCGCGTCCGGCCCCTGACCCGCGACGATGCCGGCGAGGCGCAGCATGATCTGCCACTCGGGCAGCTGGCCCGCGGGCACCGGGAACACGGGGCGCGAGTAACGCACGAAGTTCCGCACGGCGAGCTGCGTGAAGGCGAACGGGAAGTGGCTCTGCTCGAGCGGCGACAGCCCGGGCAGGATCACGTGCGCGTGCCGTGTGGTCTCGTTCAGATAGATGTCGACGCTCACCATGAAGTCGAGCGTCGCGAGCGCGCGCGAGAGCCGCTCGCCGTTCGGCGTGCTGAGCGCCGGGTTGCCGGCGACCGTGACGAGCGCGCGGATCTGGTCGCTTCCCGGCGTCTCGATCTCCTCGGCGAGGCACACCACCGGCAGCTCGCCGAAGACCTCGGGAGCGCCGCGTACCCGGCTCTTGAAGCGTCCCAGCTTGACGCCGCGTCCGCGTCCGGGGGCGCCCATCGCGTTGGCCGCGCCGACGGCGCCTTTCGGGAACATCGCGCCACCTTCGCGGTCGAGGTTGCCGGTGAGCACGTTGATCACGTCGACGAGCCAGCTCGCCGTCGTGCCGAACTCCTGCGTGCACGTGCCGATGCGCGCGTAGACCGCCGCCGTCGTCGCCCGCGCGAGCTCGCGTGCCAGACGACGGATCGTCGCGGCATCGATGCCGCAGGCGTCGGCGACGCGCTCGGGAGAGAACTCGCGTGCGAGCTCGGTCACGCGCTGGAGCCCGTTCAGCAGCCCGACGAGCGCGCCCGGCTGCGCGAGCTTCTCCTCGAGCAGCACGTGCACGACGCCGAACAAGAAGAGCGCATCGGTGCCCGGACGGATGAACAGGTGCTCGTCCGACTCCTCCGCGGTGCGCGTGCGGCGCGGGTCGAGCACCACGACCTTGCCGCCGCGGGCACGGATCGCGCGGATGCGGCCCTTCATGTCGGGTGCCGTCATCAAGCTGCCGTTCGAGACCAGCGGGTTCGCGCCGAGGATCATCAGGTAGTCGGTGCGATCGACGTCGGGAACCGGCACGCTCAGCGCGGTTCCGAACATGAGCCCCGCCGACACCTGCTTCGGCATCTGGTCCACGGTGCTCGCCGAGAACACGTTGTGGCTGCCGAGCGTTCGCAGCATCGCGCGCGAGAACAGCGCAACGCCGACGTGGTGCGCCGAGGGATTGCCGAGGTACACGCCGACCGCGTTGCGGCCGTGCTCGGCGAGGATCTTCGTCAAGCGCACGTCGATCTCGCGGAACGCCTCGTCCCACGTCGCCTCGTGCCAGGTCGCGCCGCGCCGGATCATCGGCGTGCGCAGGCGGTCGGGATCGGCATCGAGCTCGGCGACCGCCGGACCCTTCGGGCAGATGAAGCCGCGGCTGAACGGATCGTCGTCGTCGCCGCGGATCGAGACGACTTCCCGCCCGCGCGTGACCAGCTTCAGGTTGCAGTTCGCCTCGCACAGCGGGCAGGTGTGGAAGTGCGTCGCCGTTCCATTCTCCGTCTGCATCGCTCTCTCCGTGCCGGCGTCCGCGGCCGTGGTGCCGGACGCGTCAGGTGAAACGCCCTGCTGTTTCATCCCCTCGTGGTCGGCGAAGCCGGTGAGGACGTCAGTTGGAAACCCCTGCCGTTGCGGCGTTCGTGGTGGGCGCAGCCGGGACGGGCGGGTCAGCTCGCCGCGCGGCCGGCGGCGGCGCGGGCGACGATCTTGCGGGCGCGGTTGATGTGCGGAGCGTCGACCATGGCGCCCTTGTAGACGAACGCGGCTTGACCGCGCGCGAACGCTTCGGTCGCGGCCGCGAGCAGTGCGTTCGCCTCCGCGACCTCGTCGTCGCTCGGCACGAACACGCGGTTGATGATCGGGATCTGCGCGGGATGGATCGCGGCCTTCCCGGTGAAGCCCAGATCGGCCGCTTCCTGTGCCTCGCGCTCGAGCCCCTCGTCGTCGTGGAAATCGAAGTACGGCATGTCGAGCGGATCCATGCCCGCCGCCGCCGCTGCGAGCAGGCACGCCGAGCGCGCGAACTGGAAGACGTCGGGCAACGAGCCGTCGGCCTTGCGCGAGCGGCGCGAGCCGAGCGCGTTCGACAGATCCTCGCTCGCCCACATCAGCGCCGCCGAGCGCAGGCTCGCCTGCGCGACGCGACGGATGTTCAAGATGCCCTCGGGCGTCTCGGTCGCGAGCAGGACCAGTCGGACGGATCCCTGCTCGCGGCCGACCAGCGCCTCGAAGTTGGCGAGGGCGCGATCGATGAAGCGCACGTCGTCCTCGCTGCGGACCTTGGGCACGACGTAGCCGTCGGGATGGCCGGCCATGGTGACGGTCAGGTCGTCGAGCGTCAGCCCGGTCTCGAGCGGGTTGATGCGCACGAGCTTCTCGGCGCCCTTGAAGTCGAGCGAGAGGAGCGCGTCACGGACCATCTCGCGCGCCTTCACCTTGTGCGCCGGAACGACCGCGTCCTCGAGGTCGAAGATCAGCGAGTCCGAGCCCGCACGCAGCGACTTCTCCATCTTGTGACGGTCGTCGCCGGGCACGAACAGCAGGGATCGGCGGAGACGAGGGGACGCGGGCTTGCTGTCGAGGGTTCCCATGACGCACCCCGTCGCTATCCCGCCGCACGGGCGCAGGCAAGGAAGGATCACGCTGCAAGGACGCGTGTGCGACGCCCGCGTCGTGGACGCCCGGACCGCTTGCGCCGGCGGGCAACCTGGACCAGTGTCGGCGCGATGTTCAGCGCCGGGCTGCGGCTCCTGTACGTCGCATCGGAGTGCCAGCCGCTCGCCAAGGCGGGTGGGCTCGGGGACGCGGTCGCCGCGCTGGTGAAGACCCTCGCGCGGCGCGGACACGATGCACGGGTGCTGCTGCCGCGGTACGCGGCGATCGATCCGCCGGCACTCGGTGCGCGCGCGCTCGGCACGATTCGCGTCCCGATGGGCGGCGAGACCCTCGACGCCGCGCTGTGGCTGGCGCCACTGCCCGGCGGCGGCTCCGTCTACCTGCTCGAGCGCGACGACCTGTTCGCGGGCGGTGGAGTCTACGGCTCCGGCGTCGACTACGGTCGTGACGCCTACCGCTTCGCGTTCTTGTCGCGCGCGGCGCTGCAGGTGATCCTCGACTTCGGCTTCGACGCCGACGTCCTGCACGCGCACGACTGGCCGACAGCGCTCGCGCCGGCATACCTCGCCGAGCTGCGCGCCTACGACCCGCGCCTCGCCGCTGTCGCCAGCGTCCTGACGATCCACAACGTGGAGTACCAGGGGCGCTTCGCCATGGACGGGTGGCGCTGGATCGGCCTGCCCGATGCGCAGCGGACCGCGGATCGCTTCGAGGACCTGGGCGGCATCAACTTCCTGAAGGGTGGCATCGCCGCGGCCGACGCGATCACCGCGGTGTCGCCGACCTACGCACGCGAGATCCAGAGCCCGAGCGGCGGCCACGGGCTGCACGGCTTCTTCGCGCGCCGCGCGGCGAGCATCACCGGCATCCTGAACGGCGTCGACGAGGAGCTCTGGGATCCGCGTACCGACAAGTTCCTGGCGCGTCGCTTCGATGCGCGCGACCTGCGCGGCAAGCTCGCGTGCAAGCGCGCGCTGCAGGCGGCGTTCGCGCTCGAGCAGCGCGACGACGTGCCGATCCTCGGCGTCGTCTCGCGCTTCGCGCCGCAGAAGGGTCTCGACCTGCTGCGCGAGCCGCTGCTCACGGTGCTCGCAGAGGGCCGCGCGCAGCTCGTCGTGCAGGGCTCGGGAGAGGCCGCGCTCGCGGAGATGTTCCGCGACGTCGCGATGCGCTTTCCCGGTCGTGCCGGCGTCCACGTCGGCTACTCGGAGGAGACCGCACACCGCATCTATGCCGGTGCAGATTTCTTCTTGATGCCGTCGCGCCACGAGCCGTGCGGGCTCGGACAGATGTACGCGATGCGCTACGGCACGTTGCCCGTGGTGCGCTCGACCGGCGGACTCGCCGATACGGTCGGCGCCTACGACGAGTCGACCGGGGAAGGAACGGGCTTCGTATTTCTGGCCCCGACCGCCGACGCCTGCGGCGCGGCGCTGCGCTACGCGATCGACACCTGGTACCGGCGGCCGGCGCACGTGGCGCGGCTCCGTCATCAGGCGATGGCGCGCCGCTTCTCGTGGGACGATGCGGCGGCCCGTCTCGAGAAGGTCTATGCGACGGTGATCGGCTCGCGTGAGCACGACGGCGCGGTGATCGCGCCGGAATCCGCCGGCACCAAGAGGAGCTTCGGATGAGCTACGAGGACATCCGCTACGCGGTCGACGATCGCGTCGCGACCATCACGCTGTACCGCCCCGAGCGCATGAACGCGTTCACGCCGCGCATGTGCCACGAGCTGCTGCACGCGCTCGACGCGGCCGACGCCGACGACGAGGTGCGCGTGGTCATCGTCACCGGCGAGGGGCGCGCGTTCTGCGCCGGAGCCGATCTCGGCAGCGGCGGCAAGACCTTCGACGGCGGCGCGCAGGGCTCGAAGCACACGATCGACTCGCACCGCGACGAGGGCGGCCTCGTGTCGCTGAAGATCTACTCGCTGAAGAAGCCCGTGATCGGTGCGATCAACGGCTCGGCGGTCGGCGTCGGCATCACCATGACCCTGCCCATGGACGTCCGCATTGCTGCGGAAGGTGCGAAGATCGGCTTCGTGTTCGCGCGTCGCGGCATCGTGCCCGAGGCGGCGAGCAGCTGGTTCCTGCCGCGGCTCGTGGGCATCCAGCAGGCGGCGGAGTGGGTCTACACGGGGCGCGTGTTCGATGCGGCGGAGGCGCACGCCGCAGGGCTCGTGAGCCGCGTGCTGCCCGCCGATCAGGTGGTGCCGGCGGCGCGGGCGCTGGCACGTGAGATCGCCGACAACACGTCGGCGGTGTCGGTCGCGCTGTCGCGCCAGCTGATGTGGCGCATGCTCGGCGCGTCCAGCCCGCGCGAGGCCCACCTGCTCGACTCGAAGAGCATCTTCTTCATGGGCCGCTCGCCCGACGCCTACGAGGGCGTGTCGTCCTTCCTCGAGAAGCGGCCGCCCAAGTTCGGCATGCGGCCGAGCGCCGACATGCCGCCGTTCTATCCGTGGTGGAAGGAGTGAGCGCGACCGTGCCGACGGCCGATTCGTGCCCCGGAGCGCGGGCGCCGCGGCGTCGCGTTCGTGCCTGCTTCGTGTGCGCGACGTCGCTGCTGGTGCTCGGAGCGATCGGAAGCGCGTCCGGCGAGGGGGCGGCGGCGATCGACGAGTCGCGCGCCGTCGACCTGACGTACACCTTCGACGACTCGACCATCTACTGGCCGACCGAGGACGGCTTCCATCTCGAGGTCGGCAAGAACGGCCTCACGCCGCAGGGCTACTTCTACGCGGCGAACCACTTCACCACCGCCGAGCATGGCGGCACGCACATGGACGCGCCGATCCACTTCGCGCAGGACCGCATGACCGCCGATCAGGTCCCGCTCGCGGCGATGATGGGTCCAGCGGTGGTGATCGACGTGCGCGACGCGGCGTCGGCGGACCGCGACTATCGCTTGACGGTCGCCGACCTCGAGCGCTGGGAGGCGAAGTACGGGCGCATTCCGGAGGGCGCCATCGTCCTCATGCGCAGCGGCTGGGGGCGCTACTGGCCGAGCCGTCTCGAGTATCTCGGCACCGCCCAGAAGGGCGACGTCGCCAATCTGCACTTCCCGGGCTTCTCGAAGGAAGCCGCCGAGTGGCTGGTGGCGCAGCGCTCGATCGACGCGATCGGCGTCGACACGCCGAGCATCGATCACGGTCCATCGAAGGACTTCATCGTGCACCAGACGATCAACGGCGCGAACAAGCCGGCCTTCGAGAACGTCGCCAACCTCGACAAGCTGCCCGAGCAGGGTGCATGGTTCATCGCACTGCCGATGAAGATCGGCGGTGGGTCCGGGGCGCCCGCCCGCATCATCGCGGTCCTGCCGTGAAGGTCGGCATTCCGCTCTTCATGCTGCGCCACGACCAGCTCGTGCCGGTGGCGCAGCGCGCGGAGGAGCTCGGCTTCGAGTCGGTGTGGGTGGCCGAGCACCTGGTCTTCCCGACGACGTTCGAGAGCCGCTACCCGTACACCGAGGACGGGGTGCCGCCGATCAACCCGGCGACGCCGCTCCTCGACCCTTTGATGGTGCTCGCGCAGATCGCCGCCGTGACCACGCGCATCCGGCTCGGCACGAACATCTATCTGCTGCCGCTGCGCCATCCGCTGGTGACCGCGCGGCTCGGCGTGACGCTCGACGTGCTCTCGAACGGACGCCTGAGCCTCGGTGTCGGCGTCGGCTGGCTCGCGGAGGAGTTCGCGGCAGCCGGTGTCGACTTCGCGCGCCGCGGCGCGCTGTTTCGCGAGTGCGTGCGCGCGCTGCGGACGCTGTGGACCGAGAGCGAGCCCGAGTTCCACGGCAAGTCGTTCTCGTTCGGCCCCGTCAAGTTCGAGCCCAAGCCCGTGCAGAAGCCGCATCCGCCGATCCTGGTCGGCGGCGAGACCGACGCCGCGCTCAAGCGCGCCGCCGAGATCGGCGACGGCTGGTACGGCGTCCGCCACACGCCCGAGAGCGTCGTCCCGGTGCTCGCGAAGCTGAACGAGCTGCGTCGCGCCGCGGGACGCGACCATCTTCCCTTCGAGGTGACCGTCGGTCCGTCGGCGGCGAGCCTCGACCGCGACGTGCTCGCACGGTTCGCGGACGCCGGCGTGCATCGCGTCGTGTCGCTGCCGTGGACGCGGGCGCGCGAAGCGATGGACGGGCTGGCGCGCTTCGCCGAGCGAGTGCTCGAGCATCGCGGGTGAGCATGCGATGACGGCCTTCGCGCTGCTCGCCTATCTGATGGTCTCCCTGTGGGTGCTCCGCGGGGTGCTGCCCGACCCGTCGTCGCTGCTCCTCCTGCCCGACTTCGCGTCGCCCGCGCTGCACACGCTCGGCGAGTTCGACCAGGGAATGGTGCTGTCGGTGGTGACGCGCAATGCGACGCTGCTGCTCAGCGATCCGCGCGAGCTCTTCGGCTACGGCCAGTGCTATCCGCTCGCCGCGCCGCACGTGCTGGGAGAGCACATGGTGGGCTCCGGGATCCTCGCCAGCGTGCCGCTGCGGCTCTCGGGCGAGCCGATCCTCGCGTACAACGTGATGCTCCTGCTCACGATGTGGATCGCCGGCGCGAGCATGTTTCTGTTCGCACGCGAGCTCATCGGTCGGAGCGGTCCGGCGTTCGTTGCGGGTCTGCTCTTTCTGCTCACGCCGGAGCGCTCGTTCGACACGATCCACCCGTTCGTCCACGGCGACCACTGGACGCCACTGGTCGCGCTCTTCCTGCATCGATGGATGGATCGCGGCCGGGCACGCGATCTGCTCGGCGTCGGTATCACCGCGGCGCTGGTGATGCTCGAGAGCCTGTACGCACTCCTCGCGTCGTCGGTGTTTCTCGTCGTCTACGCGGTGCATCTCGCGTGGCAGCACCGCCGCTCCCTGCGCGCGTGGCTGCCGGGGCTGCTGGTGGTTGCCGTGGCGCTGCTCGCACTCGCACGGATCCTGTTTCTGCCGTACCTCGACGCGCGTGACGATCTCGGCGTGCTGCAGGGGCGGCCCGTCATGCCCCGCAGCGACAGATCGATCCTCATCGAGTCGAGCGCGGTGCTCGCCGCGATCGCGCTGATCGACCGCGTGTGGCGCGGCCGCTGGCGCGCTCGACCGGACGACGCGCGCATCGCGCTGCTCCTCACCACCCTTCTCGCGGACTCGATCGCGGGTGAACCGCTCACGATGGGTGGCTTCGTCGTGCCGACCCTGCTGCCGCTGCTGCACGACGTGCTGCCCGGGCTCGATGCGGTGCGTGCTCCGCAGCTCGTGAGCCAGGCGACGTGGCTCGCCTGTGCCGCGCTCTCGGCCTACGGCGTGGCCGCACTCGGCGACCTCGTGTCACGACCGGTGCTTCGCATCGCGCTCACCTCTGCAATCGCGGCCTACGTCGTCGCAGAGCGCTGCGTGCCGGAGATGCGCAACCGACTCGTCGTCGCGCGACCGGAGTTCCGGGTATGGAATGCGCGGCCACGAGACGAGGACATTCGCCTCCTGCGCGCCACCAAAGGCCCGATTCTCGACCTTCCGATCCCGCAGGATGCGGTCGCCGGGATGCGGACCGCTGATCACCTGCGGCTCGGAAGCTGGGATCCGCGCCCGACGTCCGCCTGCTACAACTCGTTCGGATCGCCGCTGGTGGAGCCGCTCGCGCAGCTCACCAGCAAGCTACCGGACCCCGCCGCGGCGGATGCGCTCTATGCACTCGGGTTTCGCAGCGTTCTGCTGCACAAGGCGCTGTTCTGGCCTCCTCACCTGTACCGCTTTCATCGCGAGCTCGCGGCGCCCGATGCCGCGGAGCGGATGCAGCGGATCGGTGCCAGCGAGGACATCGAGGCGTTCCGTCTGGTGAGCCGCGTGCCGTACGGCGACGACTGGCGGCTGCTCGTGTGGACCGACGTGCCGCCGGGGGCGGCGAACCTGGTCCGCGTGCCCGCCGGCGCGCGCCGCGCGATCGAGCTCGCGGTGCGCAACCGTGGCGTCGCGACGTTTCGTCAGCCGCCGCCGGTCGGACCCCGGGAGTTCGTGGTGCGCTGGCAGGGCCGAGATGGCGGCGGCACGGAGCAACGCGTGCGGACGGTCTTTCCCCTGGCACTCGCAGCCGGTCAGCGGGGCCACGTGTCGATCGAGCTCGAGGCGCCGCCCGCGCCGGGAGAATACGACGTCATGCTCGCACCGGCGAGCGCACCGGAGGTGAACGTCGCGGCGGCACGCGTCGTCGTCGACGCGGCCCCGGCACACGGCGCGGGCGACGCGGGGTCAGGGCAGGCCGAGCACCTGTGACAGGTCGAGCTCGCCGCGCTGGCTGACGGCACCGACCGCCGGCAGCCCCGCGACGGTATCGAGGAACGTGCCCGTCGACGGGATGCAGAACGTGCCCGCGAGCCGCATGCCGAGGAGGCTGCCGCTCGCCCCGAAGCCGGCGCCGCGCTCGGTGACCTCGCGCGCGGCCGGCAGGCCGAGCGCGCCCGGCGCGCTTTGTCCCGAGCAGAACAGGCCGCTCGCGTCGGCGTCGAGCGTCGAGGTGCCCGTGCCGAGCTCGGAGATCGGGACGGTGAGCGAGCCGAGGAAGGCGGTGTCGGCCGGCGGACAGTCCGGGCTCGTGCCGAGCGCACCGACCGGCTCGCAGGCGCCGCCCGCGTTCTTGCCCGCGCTGCACGCGCCGCTCGCGCAGAGCGGGCAGGGCTGTGCTTGATCGCCGGTCAAGTAGACGCGTGCCGAGATCGTGGTCGCGAACGTGGCCTGCGTCGTCAGCAGGTTCACGTTGCCGCACAGATCGCTCTGGAACGCGTTCACCACGCACGCGCCGAAGGACGTGATCGGGATCGGCGGACCGAAGAAGCAGTTCGCGTCGTACTGACACGTGCCCTTGCCGCCGCCGCAGTGCGCGTCCGACGTGCACGCTCCCTGACCGTCTGTGCCCGGCTTGCCGTTCAGGCAGTGCGCATCCGGTCCCGCGCCCTTGGTGCAGTCGCGCGGACCGTTGCCGTCGCTGCCGCCGAGCTTGACGTCGAGCAGTCCGACGCCCTTCACCGCGAGCATCGCGGTGTTGCCCGCGGGAATCGGGATCGGCGGGAAGCCGCCGGTGTAGAGGCAGCCCTCGCCGAGGTCGCCGAGCTTGACGCTCGCCGCGTCGCGCACGTCGCCGCTGTACGGCGGTGCGGGCGGCGGATTGAAGCCGGCGCCGCCGCAGTCGGTCGAGCCCTGCGTCACCGTGAACGGCACCGTCGCGAGCTCGGGGAGGCCGATCAGCGGCCGGCAGAGGGCGGGCAGCGGTGCCAGCGTCGGGATCGGCGGCGTCGCGGTCGGGACGGGCGTCGGCGTGGGGGTCGGGACGGGCGTCGGCGTCGGGCGACAGCCGGTCGCGGTACATGCATCGCAGCAGCTCGCATACTGGCCGACGCACGCGCTGCCGCCCGCCGGCGCCTTGCAGCGCGCCGCGCTGCCGACGACGCTGCACGTGGTCTTGCCCGTGCGGCTCGTCCGGCAGCAGGAGACGGCACCCGGACGCCCGCAGGTCGACTTGCTCGCGCAGCGTACGACCGAGCTGCGGCAGGAGGACGGCAGCGCGCCCGACGTCACCAGGTTCGCCGTGACGCCGCGCGCGCACGACAGGTACGCCGCGCGCGAGCCCGCCGTCGTCGGGCAGCCGCACGAGGTCTGGATGGCGGCGCGAGCGCTCGCGAGCGCGGCCGCGTCGCCCGGTGCGTCGCCGCAGCGCGCGTGCGCTTCGAGGGACATCGTCAGCAGCAGGGCGGTCGTGCCGCCGAGCAAGAGCAGGATCCGCTTCATCGCACCCTCCGGGAGCCAGGGACGTCGTCTTCGCAGCATCGCGGCTGGGCACGATGCGGGCGCGCGCGTCGCGTGCGTGCATCGCCTTTCCTCGGAGCCGGGCCTCGACCAAGAGCGTAGAAGTACGCGACCGACGTGAGAGGGGTGGTCGTGCGCGGCGGGGATCGTCGGGCGTGCGCATGACCGGCACGGCGAAGCCTGCCGTCCGCCCCGTGCGCACGGCGTTGCCGTGAGGCCACGTCGACGTTGCGTCGCCGCAACGCGCGCTGCCGAGGTCCGGGCCGGGTCGCGCAATCCGCCCGTGGCGGCGAGCGTCGGGATTGCGCCGGCGTCCTCGCGCGGAGAAGATCACCGCACCCGAGGCCTGGTCGCGGAGTTGCTCGGGGTTCACCACCACGATGACGACGCCCGCCATGCACCTCGCGCAGGAGCCCGCGCCCAGCCGTGCCGCCGGCGCCCCCGACGACGACCGCCCCTGGTGGCGCCTCGAGCGCTGGTGGGGCTTCGCGACCGGCATCGCGATCGGCCTCGGCGATCTCGCGCTCACCCTGCTGCTGGGCATCCGCTTCGAGATGAACGGCCTCGACGTGACGCTCGCCGCGCTCGCGCTCTATGGCGGGACGTTCGCCGCGGCCGGCCTGCTGTTCGGCCTGGTGCTCGAGGCGCGGCGCCGCGACCGTCGTGCGGCGGCGATCATCGCGGCGCAGATGGAGACCGTCGCTGCGACCCGCGCGCGGCTCGCGCAGAGCGAGAAGCTCGCCGCCCTCGGCCAGCTCGCGGCGGCGATCGCACACGAGGTGCGCAACGCCCTCGGCATCATCCGCTCCGCGGCGCAGGGGCTGAACGAGGGCTTGCCGTCGAACGATGCCGATGCGCAGCGCGCGTGCTCGTTCATCACCGCGGAGATCGATCGGCTCGGCAGCGTGGTCTCGTCCCTGCTGAGCTTCGCGCGTCCGCCGCGGCTCGCGCCGCGATCGGTTCCGGTCGAGGCGCTCTTCGAGCAGGCGCTGCTGCTCGCGCGCCAGGACCTCGAGGCGAAGGACATCCGCGTCGTACGGCCGCCGCGCGCACGGACGGCGCTCGACGTCCGCGCCGACTCGGACCTCATCGTGCAGGTGCTGATCGGGCTGCTCGCGAACGCCGCCGACGTCGTGCCGCGCGGCGGCGAGGTCCGCCTCGACGCGCACGCGACCGGCGCAGGTCTGGTCGAGATCGACGTCGCCGACTCGGGCCCCGGCGTGCCCGAACACCTGCGCGGGCGCATCTTCGAGCCGTTCTTCACCACGCGCGACAAGGGCACCGGCCTCGGGCTCGCCGTCGCGCGCCAGATCGTCGAGGCGCACGAGGGACGCATCGAGGTCGCGGAGCGTCCCGGCGGCGGCGCGCTGTTCCGCATCGCGCTGCCGGAAGCGCGCGTGGAGCGCATGGGAGCGGTCGCGTGAAGCCGCGCATCCTGGTGGTCGACGACGAGGAGCGCATGGCGTCGGTGGTGGCGATGGCGCTCGGGCGTGCGGGCTACGAGTGCGAGACCTGCACCAGCGGCGAGGCGGCGCTCGCCGCCGTCGACGCGCGCGGTGCGGACGCCGTGGTCACCGACTGGCGCATGCCGGGCATGGACGGCATCGAGCTGCTGCGCCGCCTGCACCAGAAGCGTCCCACGCTGCCGGTGATCCTGATCACTGCGCACGGCAGCGTGCCATCGGCGGTCGCCGCGATGCGCGAGGGCGCGTTCGACTACCTGACGAAGCCGTTCGACAACGACGAGCTGCGCGCGCTGGTCGGCCGTGCGCTCGACTTGACGCGCCTCGAGCGCGAGAACCGCTATCTCAAGCAGGAGGTCGCGAGCCGCTACGCGCCCGACGCGATGGTCGCCGAGAGCGCGCGCAGCAAGGAGCTTCTCGACCTCGTGCGCCGCGTCGCCCCGAGCAAGGCCACGGTGCTGATCCAGGGCGAGAGCGGGACGGGGAAAGAGCTCGTCGCGCGACTGCTGCACTACTGGAGCGACCGCGTCGGGCAGCCCTTCGTGGCGGTCAACTGCAAGGCGTTCGCCGAGGGCGTGCTGGAGAGCGAGCTGTTCGGCCACGAGAAGGGCGCGTTCACGGGCGCGGCGGCGACGCGCGCCGGCTGCTTCGAGCGCGCGCAGGGCGGGACGCTCTTCCTCGACGAGATCGGCGAGATCAGCCTCGACTTCCAAGCGAAGCTGCTGCGCGTGCTGCAGGAGGGCGAGGTCCTGCGCGTCGGCGGCACGCAGGCGCGGCGCGTCGACGTCCGTGTCGTCGCCGCGACCAACCGCGTGCTGCGCGACGACGTCCAGGCCGGACGCTTCCGCGACGACCTGTTCTTCCGGCTGAACGTGATTCCCGTGCAGCTCGCACCGCTGCGCGAGCGCCGCGAGGACGTCCTGCCACTGGTGCACCACTTCCTCGCCCGCCACGCGGCGGGCGGCGGACGGCGCTTGACGCTGTCGCAAGAGGCCGAGCGCGCGATCGTCGAGCACGCATGGCCGGGCAACGTGCGCGAGCTCGAGAACGTCATGGAGCGCGCGCTGGTGCTCGCGCGCGGCGACGCGATCACGCCGGAGGACCTGCTGCTCGAGCAGACGCTCGGTACGTCGGCGCCGGCGCGCGCCGCGGTCGATACGTCCGGCACGCTGCAGGAGTGCCTCGACCGCGCCGCGGAGGCGCGTATCCGCGCCGCGCTGGAGGCGGCGCAGGGACAGCGCGTCGAGGCGGCGCGTGCTCTGGGGATCGAGCGCACGACGCTCTACCGCATGATGAAGCGTCTGGGCATGGAGTAAGCCGGACGCCTCGTCGCCTGTGGCGGTCGCGAGCGCGGGTACGACGTCGCGCGAGAACGCCCGTGCGCGCGACGTGCACTCGACCTCACCGGCGCAGGAAGTACTTCAGCGCCTGGTTCAGGATGTCGGCGCGCTCCCACTGCAGGAAGTGCCCCGCGCCCGGGACGATCAGCGGACCCACGCGCTCGGTGAACGCGACCTCCGAGCGCGGCACGAAGTCGCCGGTCACGACGTGGTCCTCGGGCCCGTACAGCACCAGCGTCGGGATCGGATTCTTCTCGAACAGGTGGACCATCTCCGGTGCGATGCGGTTGCCGGTCGCGTACTCGTAGTTCGCGAAGCTCGCGCGGAGCTTCGCGCCGTCGGCGAAGGGCTCGGTCATGAACGCGACGTCGTCGCGCGAGAACGTCCCCGGCGCGGCCCAGAAGCGGTGTCCGTAGAAGTCGGCGATGTAAGCGCGACGTCGCTCCGGCGTGTCGAGCTCCGCGGCGAGCCCGTCGGCATCGGTTGCTTGACGCATGAAGTAGTCCATCTCGGGATGCTTCGAGCGGTCGCGCTCGACCGGGATCCCGGCGGCCTCGTACTCCTTCGCGATGTACGGCAGCACGGTGTTGAACAGGCACTGTCGCTCGACGAAGCCGGGGAAGCGCAGCCCGAGGTCCTGCGCGACGACACCGCCGAGGTCGCCCGACGCGGTCGCGCAGTGCGCGTGGCCGAGCACGTCGTGCACCAGCGCGTACGCGTCGCGCGCGTGCGCGGCGACGTCGTAGCGGTCGTCCACCGCGAGGTCGGAGTCGCCGAAGCCGCGCAGGTCGGGGACGATCACCTCGAAGCCCGCGTCCGCGAGCGGGCGGACGTTGCGCCACCAGATGCGCTTGGTCTCGGGATAGCCGTGCAGGAGCAGCAGCGGGTAGCCGCCGATGCCCTCGCGCAGGTACGTGATCCCGATGCCGCCGATCTCGGCGCGATGGACGGGAAAGGCGTCGGCGGCCGGCGTCATGCGGTCCTCGGGGCGGCGTCGCCGCCGGTGATCTTGAGCTCGACGGTGCGGCCGTCGGGATCGGTCGCGTAGATCGACGTGCCGTCGCCGGTGGCGCCGTAGCGCTGCGCGGGGTCGCCGTGCGGGATGCCGCGCGCGTCGAGCAGCGCGAGCACCTCGTCGACGCTGTCGGCGGCGATCGCGACGCAGAAGTGGTCGTACAGGGACTCGCCCGGTCCCGCCGCAGCGACGGTGAAGACCGTGGTGTCGAGCACGTCGATCAGCGCGCTGCCGGCGCGCAGCTGGTAGAGGCCGATCATCTCGAGCGTGCGCTCGACGGGGCAGCCGAGCTTGTCGCGATAGAACGCCAGCACCTCGTCGCGCTTCGTCGTCCGCAGGACGACGTGGTCGAGCCCACCGATCCGTACCGCCATCGAGCCTCCCGCGGCGCATCATGCGCGGCACCTCGCGGGGAGTCAAAGCACGGCGACGCTCGCGTGGGGCACGCGGCGCGCGGTCGCGCGCTTGCGTGCCGGGCGCGGCTCCGTCATCGAAGCGGACGTGCCGCCGTCCCGCCGAGAGCGCGTCGAGACGCTCTTCCTGCTGCTGAACCTGGCGGCGCTGGCTGCGCTCTACGCCTGGCTGCTGGTGCCGATCCTGCGCGACGGCGCGTACATGCCCGCCTGGACCGACGAGTACGGCTACGTGCTCGATGCGCGCTCGTTCGCGGCGAACGGCACGCTGCACGCGGCGCGCGTCAAGGAGGAGCGCGTGTCGCGCGCGTTCGAGGCGAGCACGCACGGCCCCGCGTACATCCTTCTGCAAGGCGGCATCGCGCGCGCGTTCGGCGATCCGGTCGCGATCTCGCTGTGGCCGAACGTGGTGGCGCTCGCGTTCGCGATGGTCCTCGTCCTGGCCGCATTTCCGCTCGAGCGCTCGCAGCGGCTGTGGATCGCGGTCTTGCTGCTGCTGCACTTCGCGGTGCTGCTCTACGCGCTCACCTGGATGGTCGAGACGTACCAGGTGCTCTTCGCGATCGTCGCGTCGCTGCTGCTGACGACGCTGTACCGGAGCGAGCGTGCGTCACGGCGCTTCCGCGCGACGCTGGTCGGGTACGGGCTGCTGCTGCTCGTCCTGTCGACGTTCCGCGTGTCGTACGCGCTGTGGGCGCTGGGCTTGATCCCGCTCGCGCGCGATCGACGCGAGCTGCTGCGCTTCGGCGCGCTGTCGCTGCTGCTGCTCGTCGCCGGCATCGGCATCATGCAGCAGCTGTCGGCGTCGAATCCCAACTGGCCGCTGTCGCGCGCCGCGGCCGCGCTGTCGCGCGGCGATGCGGCCGGAGCGATGGCGCTCGTGCTGCACAACGTCACCGAGAACGCCCAGCGATACCTGATCGGCGAGACGCAGGGCCTCCGGTTCTACGTCGCGATGAAGTACGCGGTGCTCGCGATCGGCCTCGTCCTGCTGGTCGGCGGCGTGCGACGCGACGATCGGCTCGCGCTCGCGACCTGCATGATCCTCGCGGCGCACCTGGCCCTGCTGCTGCTCCTCTACGACGCGGTGAGCTGGCGCGAGCACCGGCATCTCGCGCCGGTCTTCTACCTCGCGATCGTGGCACTCGTCGCCGGTCGTCAGCGCAGCGCGACGTACGCACTGTACGTGCTGATGCTCCTGCTGCTGCCCGAGGTCGTGGGCTATGCGCACGCGCGCATCCTGCCCGAGCGGCAGTGGATGGCCCGCCAGTGGGGCGCCGCCGGACCTGCGCGGGCGGCACTGGCGGAGCTGGCGCAGCTCGACGGGCGCGAGGGCGGCGGTCCGATCACCGTGCTGCACGCGCAGGGCTTCTACCGCAACCTGTCGCTCTTCCCGCTCGCCGTGCCGGTGACGAATCACGCGGGGCGGCCGATCCGCTACACGGGCAACCTCGGACGGACGCCGGACACCATGCGCTTCGGCCGTCTGCCGATCGACTACGTCCTGCTGCCGCCGGGAGCCGCGCCGGAGCCCGGGTGGACGCTGGTCCACGAGGACCGGTTCTACGTGCTCTACGACCTGCGGTCGGCGTCGGGCGCCGGAACGGGCTCGAGCCCCTCGCCGCGCAGCAGCGCCTCGGACAGGTGAACGCGCTTCGTGTCGTTGCCGAGGAGGGTCAGCAGCGCCGCGCGCAGCTCCTCGTAGGCGGCCTTCGCAGCCGGATCCGTGCGCGGATCGACGGGCTCGTCGACGTACGTCCCCTGCACGCGGAACAGGTGGCCGTCGGTCGCGAGCCGGAAGTGGTGGTTGCGGATGAAGCCGTTGAAGCCGAGCTGGCTGTACACCCACTCGCGCGTCGTCTTGCCGGTGCCGTGCAGCGGGCCGGTGAAGCTGTGGCCGTCGAGCACGACGCCCTGCGGAAGCGGTGCCTGGCCGAGATCGGCGAACGTGGTGAGGACGTCGGTGAAGTCGATCAGCTCGTCGTTGACCCCGCCCGCGGCGACGCGACCGGGCTGGCGCGCGAGCAGCGGGACGTTGGTGCCGCTCTCGCCGAGCGTGAACTTGCCGCCCTGGATCTCGCGTCCCTCGAGCTCGACGACGAAGTGCTCGTTGCCGCCGTTGTCGGACGTGAACAGCACCAGCGTGTCGCGCTCGATGCCGCGCTCGGTGAGAAACCGGACGTAGCGACCGACGAGCTCGTCCATGTACGAGATCATGAGCCCGTAGGCGATCTCCATGCGCTGCTTCTCGTCGTCGGGCAGCGGCGGAAGCTCGCGACCGGGCGGGACATGGTACGGCGCGTGCGGCAGGTTCAGCGCGTGATACGCGAGCACCGGCTGCTGTGCGTGACGCACGAAGAAATCGCGCAGGAAGTCGAGCTCGATGTCCGGTCCGTAGGCGGTCGGGTCGTTCTCGAGGGCGAGCTTGACGCCGTTCTTCCACAGGCGCGGCCCGTAGTAGCGCGAGTTCTCCGCCGTCGGACGGAGCTGGTTGCCGACGCGCTCGAGGCTCCAGCAGCACGACTCCGTGAAGCCCGAGTCCTGCGGCATCGTCGGATGCTCGGCGATCGAGCCGAGCTGCCACTTGCCCGCGATCGCCGTGGCGTAGCCGGCGTCGCGCAGCGTGCGTGCGAACGTCGGCTCGCTCGGTGACAGGAAGCGCGGGCTCAGCGGGCCCGCGTTGTCGATCCAGCCGGTGCGGAACGGATAGCGTCCGGTGAGGATCTCGGCGCGCGAGGTCGCGCACGCCGGCGTCGCGAAGACGCCGGTGAAGCGCAGGCCCTCGCTCGCGAGGACGTCCAGGTTCGGCGTCGAGAAGGTCTTGCCGCCATACGACCCGAGGCACTCGAGCCCGAAGTCGTCGGCGACGATGAGCAGGATGTTCGGTCGCGTCGGTCGGCTCGTGCAGCCCGGGACGAGCAGGCCCGCGGTCGCCGCCCCGGCACCGACACCCGCGCGCAGCACCTCGCGCCGTGTCCAGCCCGGGCGGCTTTCCACCGGGTGCGCCGTCGCCGCGCGGCGCCGCGTGCGCTCAGGAGCCACGGGACGCGCCTCGCTCGTCCGCTGCCGTTGCGGCGCCGAAGTCATCGCGTGCATCGGTCGTCTGGTGCGGCAGCACGACGTCGCCGTGCGGGATCGCGCTCCAGTCGATCGCGTAGACCGGCACCGGTGCCGCGAGGCGGCTCACGCCGGGTCCGAGCCGCTCGAGGTACGCGGTGAGCTCCGGGCGCGCGGGGTCGGGAACGATGTGGGTCACGCCGTACCAGTACGCGATGCCGAGGGTGGTGCGCACGTCGTCCACGTAGGGAATCGCGACGGTCTTGACCGACGACGGCGCGTAGAAGCGCAGCTCCCACGGCTGCCGGTCCATGACCACGGCGTTCGCGGGCAGGGTACGCGCGATCCACGTGCCGAGCCGCTCGGTCGGCGTGCCGCGAAATCCCGGCTTCACCCCCGCCTGGGTCTGCTGCCACGCGATCAGCTCGGGGGCACGCAGCGCCGCGAGCGCGACCAGCGCGGCCGTCGC